>NZ_CP163421.1:2556605-2883807 GCF_041429775.1 Glycocaulis abyssi
GCGACACCGCTGGCATCACCCAGATTGGCCTCGTCGTACTCCACCACCGTGCCGTCACTCAGCGTGTAGGTATAGATCCCCGTCGAGCTGCTATATGTCAGCGTCGTGCCGCTCGGCCTGTTCGGGGTGAAAGTACTGCCCGACTTGGTGAAAATCTCGGCACCGCCACCCAGGCTGATCGTGTATTGCGTGCCGCTCACCCTGACCGATCCCATCAGGCTGTGACGCCAGTCATTGCCGGTGAATATCTGCGTATAGCTCAGCCCCCCGGCATCAGGGTCGCCAATGGATATGACCGGAATCGCGGCCTGTAACAGGCCGGTGGCCATATCCACGCCATTATCGTCAAAGGCCGGGTTGACCAGCGGAAAGGCATGACCCTCCTCCGGCAAGATCTGGGCCTGCACAGCCTCTGCAGCAAAAAGGAAGGAGGCGATGGCAGCCATCAAACTGGCCAGGCGTGGCATCGCTCGAAACGTAGAAAACGTCCGTGTGAAAAATCCCGCAGCAAGCAGCCCCATTCCCGCAATCCCCGCTTTAAATCTGAAAACAAACCCAATCTGAAATTGAACCAGCGGACATACGCCCGCGCGCCCAGGCACAAAAAAAACGGAGCCCGCTAGGCTCCGGTCACCTTCTTGCGTATCCGGTTGAGAGCGGCATCGTACGTGTATTCGGTGCGGATGCCGTGATTGACGCCGCCGCTACGCTGGACATCGACCAGCTGGCCACGCGCGTCATAGGTGTAGGTTTCCGTGGTGGTTCCGCCAGACTGCGCCGAGACAGCCACAGAAACAGCCAGCACCAAAGGTGAAAGGCAGGGAAAAATCATCAATCACGCCCCCATAACTGAATGCATCAAAGCGTCTTGCAACCTGACGGACAGGTCAAATTAAAATTTATGCCTGGGGCCAACTTTCCGCCAAGCAGCAGAAATCATTGCAAGTCTCCATATAAAAGCAAGCGCCGGAAACCTGCGACATCACCCTCGACCCCGATCAGGACCAGCCATGTCAGAAAAATGCCCACCGCCAGAAACGGACCAAACGGAATCAGAGAGCGGCGAGAAAACGGGCGGCGGGTAAGGACCGTGCTGGCTGCGGCAAAGGCAAGGCCAGACAGGGACGCAAGAGCAACAATCAAGGGGAGCATGAACCAGCCGCACCACGCACCGCCAGCGGCCAGCAACTTGGCATCACCTAAACCCAGAACCGTCCGCCCAGTCGCTAGCCGATAGGTGTAAGTCAGCCCTGCAAAGAACGTGAAGCCTGCCACGGCGCCAATGAGATGATCCGTTAACGGCCAGCCCAGCAGGACAGTCATTATCAGCCCGGCGCCGGTCAGTGGAAGCGTCAACATATCGGGCAGGCGCAAATGCCGGACGTCTATGATCGAAAGCGCAAGCAGGGCCGCAATCAGCAGCAGGCTGGCAGCAATGATGAGCAAACCACCACCCCCTCAAGACAGGTTGCCCCCCTAAAACCAGACGCGGCGAAACCTGCCCAGCCAGCATGGACGCTCAAGCGCTACTCCGTAAGCCCCTTTGCATGACGGGATGGCCTAAGCTCACTGACGTTCCGATGTGGCGGAGATACGGACTCTGGCGACGACAAGAGCCCGCCTGCAGCGAAGAGTTGGCGCTGCTGGCGAGCTTACCGATGGCTCTGGTCTTGCCGGGGAAGCTAGACCAGATAGAGTGCCATCAGTTCCGGCTGCTGTTTTACCAGCGTGACCAGCTCTTCCTGTTCGGGTGTGAGCGCGTCCTTTGCGGCCATGACATCAGGGCGGCCCGGTTCAGCCATTCGAGCGGGTCGCGCCCTTCCACCCAGCCGACATTGGGTAGGTGGACTGATAGCCGAGCAGGCGCTGCAGCTTCTCCGGCATCTGCGCAGCTACCTCCCAGGGGATGGAGAGGTAGAAGTTTTCCGTCTGGCGCAGCCAGCCAAGATTATAGCTGATTACCGCGCCGGTCCGGTTCTCGCCGGAGGTGTTGGCCCCTCCGCCATGCAGGGTCGATCCCAGGAAGATAAGCACATCACCAGGGTCCATCTCCGCTCGCCGGACGTCATCTGGATCAGGCAGGCGGTCCTTGTCCCATTTATGACTGCCGGGAATGACCCGTGTCGCACCGTTCGCGGCGGTGAAGGGTGACAGCGCCCAGATGGCGTTCATCATCACGCACTTTTTATGTGCCGGTGTAACCGGTCCCGGAGGTCCGCCTAGCAACAATGCATTGAGCACACGCAAGATGCGGTAATTTGGGCAGCAGACCCTGCGTCGCAGGAAAACAGCGATCTCCATATGGAGGCGATTGCCCGTTTACCTCAGCACAGGAAACGGTGAAACGTCTCTGCATGGCCTGCAGCACTGCATCACTTGTTTCCGGTCGTATGGGTAACGCAAATAAGGCCGTGAAATCTGCTGCACAACCTGCTATACATTTTGCTGCACAATACGAAAACTGCGCTTTCTAATATGTTGAATTTTATTGTTTTTTATGGGCTTTCTGACCAATATGGCGCACTCCCTCTCCGCCAGTTCCTTCAATGTACGACCCGGAGACATAGGTAACGGATTGTACCTAAGACATGGGTGACACCCGCGTGCCGAACGGGTTGTCGATAGTCTGCAGGGTTTTCTGTTCCAGGTCGATATATCCCAGATCGTAGGTCATGAAGCTGACGAGCCAGATGCCGTCGTCGACTTCCTTGATTCCGAGTTTCTGGCCGGCGAGCACGGTTGAGATGTTGATCTTCTTGCGGTGCATGCAGATGCGCCCGCATGCGGTGACCAGAATGTCCTTGTCGTGGAGGGGGTAGTCGATCTCCTGCAGTCCCTGCCATGGCCTTGAGGCGGGCGTGTAGAGTTCGCCCGGCGTCTTCATGGCGATGGCTTCGTGCGGGCGTTCTGTATTGAACTCGCTGACGAATGCGTCGAACCGGGCCTGCTGCTGAAGGGCGTTCATGCCCGGCGGGCGGGCAGTTTCCTGCTTCAGGGTCCGGTGCATGCGCTCGTGGCGGCCGTTCTGCTGGGGATGGCCGGGCCTGATGCGCTCGATGGCGATGCCGAGCCTGAGCCAGAGCACGGACAGCCGCGACAGGTTGTAGAGCCCGTTGGGGCTGGCGAAGGGCAGGCCGTTATCGCTTCTGATGGCGGCTGGCAGGCCGCGCTCCCTGAACACGCTCACGAAGGTCTCGATGACGGGCCGCTCCTTGGTACTCTCAAGGGCTTCGCAAACCAGGATCATGCGCGAGGCCTGGTCGGTGACGGTCAGGGGGTAACAATAGCGCCCGTCGCCCAGCTTGAACTCACCCTTGAAGTCGGCGCACCACAGATCGTTGGGCTCAAAGGCCTGCGACAGCGCCGTGCCCACGGCCTTGTTGGCCGTGCGCCGCTTGCGCGACCGGCTGACCAGGCCGTGCCGGTCAAGCACCGCATGGACGGTGCTCCTGGCCGGGATGCGCACATCACCGGCCAGCTTGCGCACCAGCAACTCGCGGATCTTCCTGGCGCCCCAGTGAGGCTTCTCGCGCTTGGCTTCCACGATCAGCCGCTCGATCTGGTCAGGCAGCTGGTTGGCGTAGCGCACCGGGCGGCGCGAGCGGTCGCACAGCGCCTCCAGACCCTCTTGCCTGTAGCGGCCCCATATCTTGTAGCCGGTCTTGCGCGAGATGCCGAACTGGCGGCAGACCTCGCTCATGCTCTCGCCATCCAGAAGACGGCCGACAAACCGAACACGCTCATCCATTACCGAACACTCCTTCCACGGCATCTCCACCTCCAGCCCAAAGCCAAAAGTGTGACCCATGTGTCCGGTACGTTCCGTCACCTATCTCTCAGGTCGCTCACAAAACAAGTCCATGCAGCCCGGCGCGCGATGGCCTCGCTAGCTCACGGACTCGCGCTTCTCGCCGATATGGACGAGGCTCTCCACATCGATGCGTTCATCTCCGCCGCACACGCCGATGATCAGGGCTTCATCGCATCCTTCGCCCACCAGGTAGGCATGGCCCATCGAGCTGTCGAGATAGAAGGATTCCCACTTCTCCAGCACGACCGGGTCGTAAAACTCGGTATGCACCTCCACACGGCCTTCCAGCACGAAGATGAACTCTTCCCCGCCATGGCGGATCAGCTCGCCAAACTCCTCCACCGAGCGTGCCCGCACTTTGGTGAAGATCGGGATCATGCTCTTCTTGCGCAGCTCGGTACACAGATAGAAATAGTCGTAATTGTCCGTTTCGACGCGCATGCCGGTATCCAGCGTGCCCTTGGCACGCCGCCCGGTAACCGCGCCTGCCGGCGCGCCATTGTCCGGGCTGGGGGCGCTGAACAGGTCCGATAGCGGGATATCCAGCCTCTGGCTGAGCTGCAACAGCTTGTCATAGGTCAGCGTCAGCCGGTCGTGCTCGATCTTGGACAGGGTCGAGAGCGGAATGCCCGAGCGCTGGCTCATCTCCTTCAGGGTCCAGCCATTGCGCTGGCGTATGGCGCGCACGACCTGGCCCAGCGTCGTGCTGGCTTCGGTAGCGGTGTTATTCATCGCACATTCCTGACTATGCCCTGACCGAAAATAGCCAAAACCGGCCCGTTCGGAAAACCACTTTCCATTCGGGACTTGGCACAGGCTAGCCGCGTTGCATGGCCGCCGCCAAGCCCACAACGCTTCCAGGCGTCACGAGCCTGCAGAACGCGGTGTTGTCCTGATCAGAAAATTTTGTTGACAATTCTCCTATTGGGATCGACCCTGTTCCGGATAGACCTGATCTGGTGTGCGCTTCATCCGCGATGGGGCGGGCCTGTCAGGCCGGCAACCATGAACGCAAAGTTCAGGAGGGGAGACTAACCATGATCAGGAAATCGCTTCGCGCGGGGCTTCTGGGCACGGCCGCCATGGCCATGTGCGCACCGGCACTCGCATTTGAGGACGCATCCCAGGAAGGCAGCCAGCCGGTTGCCACCTCGCAGGTGCGTGACGTCATCATCATCACCGCGCAGAAGCGCGAGGAAGCCATCACCGACATTCCGGTGTCGATCAGCGTGGTCTCTGGCGAGCGGCTGGTCAATTCCGGTGCGGGCTCGCTGGTCGATTTTGCGGCCTATGTGCCCGGCGTGAATGTCGGCAGCGGGGGCAGCCCGGGCCAGACATCGATCACCCTTCGCGGGATCGCCCCTATCGGGGCCGGGGCGACGGTCAGCACGCACATCGACAACTCGCCGCTGGGCGGCAGTTCGAACTACTCGCGCTCACCGGCCTTTGCGCTCGACCTGTTCCCCAACGATATCGAGCGGGTGGAAATCCTGCGCGGTCCGCAAGGCACGCTCTACGGCGCCAGTGCCATGGGCGGGCTGCTGCGCTATGTCACGCGCACACCCGATCCGTCCGGATTTTCCGTGCAGATGGCTGGCGAGATGTTCTCACTGGCTGATGCCAGCTCGCTGGGCTACGGCGCGCGCGGGCGGGTGAATGTGCCACTCGCTGACAATGCCGCGTTCAGCGCCAGCCTCTTCACGCGTGAAACGCCGGGTTATGTCGATAACACCTTTACCGGTGAGAACGATCAGAACGAGCTGACCCAGACCGGCGGGCGCGTTGCGCTCTTCCTTGAGCCGGCGTCCAATTTCACCATCAATCTCTCGGCGATGTTCCAGGACATCGACTCGGCCAATAACGGTCAGGTCTATCTCGACCCGGTGACGCTGGAGACGATTGATGGTCCGCGTACGACCCGCAACATCATCGCCGAGCCGTTTGCGAAGCGTGAGCGCTACTACGCCGCGCGGCTGAACTGGGATCTCGGCTTTGCAGACTTCGCCTCGATCACCAGCTTCTCGAACACCCAGAACCGTCAGGACACGGACGCTTCACGGATTTTTGGTACCATTTTCCCGCTTCTGACGGGCGGCGCGGTGCCTGAAGGGCTGTCCGAGTTCAACCTGTTCCTCGATCTTGAGAAGTATACGCAGGAATTCCGCCTCACATCGGCTGGCGACGGCCGTTGGCAATGGCTGATCGGCGCGTTCTACACCAACGAGGAAAGCGAAAACCGGCAATTTGTGTCCGCCACCGACATGGCAGGCAACATCATTCCCGGACTGCACCCCGCAGCCGTGGTCAGCCTTCCCTCTTCCTATGAAGAGTATGCGGTGTTCGGAAACGCCAGCTTTGATCTGACCGACCGACTGACGATCGGGTTCGGGGGGCGGCTGGCGCGTAACGAGCAGGATTTTGCGCAGATATCAGACGGTGCCCTGGTGGGCGGTGCCACCAACTTCACCGGTGAATCGTCCGAAGACGTCTTCACCTACATGCTCAATGCAACGTTCGACCTGACCGACCAGACCATGCTCTATGGCCGGATCGCCAGCGGCTACCGGCCGGGTGGTCCCAACGTGGCTCTGCTGGGCATGCCCCCACAGGTCGATGCTGACCGGCTGGTGAACTATGAGGTCGGGGTGAAGTCCGACTTCTGGGACGGGCGTGCGCTCATCGAAGCCACAGCCTACTGGATCGAGTGGGAAGATATTCAGCTGTCCAGCGTTATCGGCGGCGTCGGCGGCCTTATCAATGGCGACACCGCCCGCAGCCGCGGCATCGAGTTCCAGGCAGTGGTCGCACCGACCGACGGGCTTCGCCTTGGTTTCAATGCTGGTCTTACCGATGCCGAGCTGACAGCAGACGCGCCTGACCTGTCCGGCGTTGATGGCGACCGTCTGCCCGGCGTGCCCCGCTACAACTACGCGCTGACGGCGGACTATGACTGGACGTTGCAGAACGGCTGGGATGCGCGCGTTGGCGGCGGCGTCCGCTGGGTCGGAGACCGCAATGTCTCCTACCCCGCGAGCGCGACCTATATGGTGCTCGACAGCTACCACTCCGTGGATGTCAACGCGGAAGTCTCCAACGGCGCCTGGTCGCTGCGCGGTTATGTGCGCAATCTGACCGACGAGGACGTGTATGTCAGCGGCACGCGTATGACCAATGCGCTGGGCGCTCCGGTGTTCGTCATGGCTACATTGCTCCAGCCGCGTACAGTCGGCCTTGTGCTGAGTGTCAGCCGCTAGATCCAGACGGGAAGGAAAAGTGATGATGAAGAACTCGATGCGGGGCGCGCTCGCCGCGTTGCTTGCCAGCTTTGGCCTGGCGGCGGCTTCTGCCCAGGTGCCTGACCTCGACCCGCGCGAAGACGAGCAGGCCGAGCTGCCGGTATTGCCAGAACAGGAAACGGTACCGGTAGCCGCATCGGGTCTCATCGACCGGGCCGATCTGGAAAGCTGGCTGGATGGCTTCATGCCCTACGCGTTGGCCCAAGGCGACATTGCCGGTGCCGTCGTAACGGTGGTGGCAGACGGGGAAATCCTCCTGTCGCGCGGGTTTGGCTATGCGGATGTTGCAACCCGCACGCCGATTGATCCTGAAACCACGCTCTTCCGCCCCGGCTCTGTATCCAAGCTGGTCACCTGGACGGCTGTCATGCAGCTGGTCGAGAGCGGGCAGATCGATCTGGATGCCGACATCAACACCTATCTCGACTTTGAAGTGACCGGCGTTGAGCGCCCGATCACCATGCGCCATCTGCTTACCCATACACCGGGCTGGGGCGAGCAGGTGCGTGCCCTCATCATGGAAGATCCCGAGCGGTTCCAGCCGCTGGACGAATATGTCCGCAATAATATTCCGGCGGCCGTCTACCCGGCCGGCGAAATGCCTGCCTATTCCAACTATGGCACGGCGTTGGCGGGTTATGTCGTCGCGCGGGTGTCCGGGCAGAGCTTTGATGATTATGTCGACGAGCACATTCTTGCGCCGCTGGGCATGGAGTATTCTACGCTCCGCCAGCCTTTGCCCGACCATCTCGAGGGCCTGATGTCCTCGGGTTATATGCGGGCCTCTGACGGCGAGGGGCGTGATTTCGAGATTGTGACGCCTGCCCCGGCCGGCTCCATGTCGGCCAGCGGTAATGACATGGCTCGCTTCATGATCGCCCATCTCAATAATGGCGAAGGGCTGTTCTCGCCGGAAACGGCCGAGCTGATGTACACCAGCGAGGACCGC
Source organism: Glycocaulis abyssi (assembly GCF_041429775.1). NCBI lineage: Bacteria > Pseudomonadati > Pseudomonadota > Alphaproteobacteria > Maricaulales > Maricaulaceae > Glycocaulis > Glycocaulis abyssi. The sequence continues at coordinate 2,564,662 of NZ_CP163421.1, forward strand.
AAGCTGCCTGGCGTCAACGCGATGCTGCTTGGCTTCTACCAGCAGAACCGCAACGGCCACCGTATTATCGGTCATGGCGGGGATACGACCCTCTTCCACTCCAATCTTCACCTCTATCTCGATCATGGCGTCGGGCTGTACATCTCGATGAACAGCACAGGACGGGGCGGGGCTACGGGGCGTATCCGGCAGGCGCTCTTCGAGCAGTTCACCGACCGTTACTTCCCGGTGGAGCTGGAAGAGCTGCCGACGCTGGAAACGGCCGAGGAACATGGCCGGATGCTGGTCGGCAACTACGTGATTTCGCGCCGCGCCCACCAGAACTTCGTGGCGGCAACGGCTTTGCTCAGCCAGCCCAGCGTGACCATGAATGATGACCATGAAATCAGCCTGTCTATCCTCACCGACGCGTCGGGCACACCACTGCGTTTCCGCGAGGTGGAGCCCTTCGTCTGGCAGCAGGTGAACGGGGTCGAGCGCCTGTCCGCCCGCCTGAACGATAATGGCGAGGTGGAGATGTTCTCCGCCGCCTTCTTCTCGCCCTTCATGATGTTCACGCCGGTGGAGTGGTGGCGCAACGGGACGTTACTGATGCCGCTGGCGGGCATTGCGGCCGGGGCGCTGCTTCTTACCGTGCTCTTCTGGCCGGTACGCGCGATTGTGCGCTGGCGGTTCAAGAAGCCCTTCGCGCTCTCCGGACGTCAGGCGATGGCTTATCGCCTGTCCAATCTCGGTGCGCTGCTGCCTCTGTTACACGCGGGCGGCTGGCTCTGGCTTGTCACGCACATGATGTCGGAACTCAGCCGCCTTGATGGCCGCATGGACGGCATGATCGTTCTCATGCAGTTCCTGTCGGTCCTGCCGGTTGCGGCTCTGCTCATCGCCCTGTGGAACACGTTCATTGTGTGGAGCGGCGGCGCGAGCTGGTTTGCCAAGCTCTGGAGCCTCGTGCTGGTCCTATCCACGCTGGTGATGATCTGGTTCCTGGCCGCCGGCGGATTCTTCAGTTTCGGTCTGACCTACTAGGAAGGGGCGCATCAAGCATGTCTGCAACAACTGCGCTTTCCCTGTCGGTCCGCGTTGAGCCGGTTCGCCTGAAAACACCGTTCCGGATTACCGGACACGTGATGGACAAGGTTGATCTGGTGGTGTGCACCGTGTCCCGCCGCGGCCTAACGGGCCGGGGCGAGGCCACCGGGGTCTATTATCACGCCGAGACGGGAGCCAGCATGCTGGCTCAGATCGAGGCGGTACGCGGACAGATCGAGGCGGGGGTCACGCGTGAGGCGCTGCAGGACCTACTGCCGCCCGGCGGTGCCCGCAACGCTGTGGACTGTGCCTTGTGGGATCTGGAAGCGCGCGAGACGGGAAAGCCGGCCTGGCAACTGGCCGGTCTGGCGAAAACCTCGCCTCTGCTCACCACCTTCACGCTGGGCGCTGACAGCCCGGAGGCGATGGGCATCAAGGCGGCGGGGCTGACATACGCAAAGGCGCTCAAGCTCAAGCTGATCGGGGATGGTCAGGATGCAGAGCGTGTGCGGGCCGTGCGCGCCGCTGCGCCTGAAGTCTGGATCGGGGTGGACGCCAATCAGGCGTTTGACCGGGCCGGTACCGAAGCGCTTCTGCCCTGCCTGATCGACGAGAAGGTGAGCCTTCTGGAGCAGCCCTGTGCCATCGGCGCGGATGAAACGCTGGCAGGGCTGAACTCGCCCATTCCGCTGGCGGCTGACGAGAGCGCGCAGACCAGCGCCGATATCGCCCGGCTCGTGCCCATCTACGACATTATCAATATCAAGCTCGACAAGTCTGGCGGTCTCACCGAAGGGCTGAAAATGGCGTATCTGGCGCGCGAGCATGGCCTTGGCGTGATGGTAGGCAATATGGTCGGGACCTCGCTCTCATGCGGGCCAGCGGCCATAGTCGGCCAGCTATGCGATGTAGTGGACCTTGATGGTCCCTGGCATCTGTCCGCCGACCGCGATCCGCCTGCGCGTTATGAAAACGGCCATCTTGTATGCCCGCCTGAAGGGTGGGGTCTGCCGGAAAGGAAAGCGGCCTGATGAGTGTTCTCTCCCTTCCCCGCCCCTACCTGCTCTTTCTGGGCGATGTCACGGACCTGTCCTACGCCAAGACGGCAGCGGGTCTGCGCGACTGGGTGCCGGATCAGTGTGTGGCCGAATGGTCCTTGCCGGGAAACCCCTTACGGCTTGGTCTTCCGGTCATGGCACCGGCAGAGGCGGCTCGCGCAGGTGCCCGCTCGCTGGTGATCGGCGCGGCGACAATGGGCGGGGCGATCCGCCCGGCCTGGGTGCCAGCGCTGGTCGAAGCCATGGAAGCCGGTCTCGACATTATTTCCGGCATGCACGCCCCGCTGGCCGGCGTTCCGGAGCTGAAGGAAGCGGCCGCGCGCCTGGGCCGTCAGCTGATCGATGTCCGGCGCCCGCCCGCCGGCTTGCCGCTCGGCACGGGCCGCAAGCGCACCGGCAAGCGCCTGCTGACCGTCGGGACAGACTGCGCGCTGGGCAAGAAATACACCGCGCTGGCCCTCACCCAGGCGTTCACGCGCGCCGGAGCCAGGGCAACCTTCCGCGCCACCGGCCAGACCGGTATTCTCATCGCGGGCGGCGGCGTGCCGATGGACGCGGTGGTCAGTGACTTTCTGGCCGGGGCCGCCGAGGCTTTGTCACCCGATGCGCCAGCCGATCACTGGGATATTGTCGAAGGGCAGGGCTCGCTCTTTCATCCCTCCTATGCCGGTGTATCGCTGGGTCTCCTGCATGGCAGCCAGCCCGATGTGCTGGTGATCTGCCACGAGTTCGGCCGTAAACGGATTATCGGTATCGACGCCCACTATCCCATCCCCTCCATTGAGGAGGTGATCGAGCTCAACCTGATGCATGCGCGCCGGGTAAATCCCGATGTGCGCGTCGGCGGGATCAGCCTCAATACCTCGAAACTCTCCGAGGACGAGGCGCGCCGCGCCATCGAGACGGAGGCGCGGCGCACGGGCCTTCCCTGCGCCGATCCGATCCGCGGCGGCGCAGCCTTCGACCGGCTTGTCGAGGCTTGCCTGGAACCCGAAGCAGCCCTCGCCCAATGAGCGTGAGCCCCAGCCTCTTTCAGCGCCTGATCCTGCCCGGCCTTGCCTTCAAGGCGGTGGTGATTGGCGGGGGCTATGCCACGGGGCGTGAGCTGGTGGAGTATTTCATGCCATCCGGCCCGGTGGGCGGATTGCTGGGGCTGGCGCTGGTCACGGCACTGTGGAGCGGTATCTGCGCGCTGACCTTCGTCTTCGCGCACGCTACGCGCAGCGGCAATTATCTCGCCTTCTTCCAGGCGTTGCTCGGGCCCTTCTGGCCGCTTTTCGAGATTGCCTATCTGCTCTTCCTCTTCCTGATCCTCGCCGTGTTCGGCGCGGCAGCAGGCGAGATCGGGGCGGCGCTTTTCGGCCTGCCTAACCTGGTGGGTTCGGCGGCGCTCGCGCTCTCCATCCTCCTCTTTGCCGCTCTTGGCCAGGAGAGCGTGGAGCGGCTTTTCAAATACGCCTCGCTCTTCCTCTATCTGGTCTATCTCGTCTTCGTGGTGATGTGCTTCACGCAATTTGGCGGGGATATCCTCGCAGGGCTTGATGCCGGTATTCCGGCGACGGGCTGGGTGTCGGGCGGTGTCACCTATGCGGGCTATAACGTGGTCGGCGCGGTGGTGATCCTGCCCATGCTGCGACATCTGACTAGCCGCAAGGACGCAATTATTGCCGGCGCGCTTGCCGGACCTTTGGCCGCGCTTCCCGCGCTTCTCTTCTTCGCCTGCATGATCGCTTTCTACCCGGAGATTTCAGGCGCGGCCCTGCCTTCAAACTATATCCTCGAACGCCTCGGCTCGCCGGTCTTCCAGATGGCGTTCCAGTTCATGGTGTTTGTGGCCCTGGTGGAAACCAGCGTCAGTGCAGTCCATGCCGTCAATGAACGGATATCGGCTGTGCGGCCCCGCGCCATCGGGATACGCACCCGTCTTGCGGTCACCTCCGTCATACTGCTCGCGGCCATGGTGGTCGCAGACCGGTTCGGCCTGATCGCCCTGATTGCCAACGGCTACCGCATGTTGGCGTTCGCGATCATCGCCGTCTTCGTCCTGCCGCTCCTGACACTCGGCGTCTGGAAGCTGATGCGTATGCGCAAGGAGGCCGGCGCATGAGACATGTCCTGATAGCTGCCGTGCTGGGCACCGCCCTCTGCACGGGGCCGCAGACCGGTGTCAGCCATGCCGCCTTGCTGGAAGAGAGCGAAACCGCCGCGATAGAGGCGCGCATTGCCGCGCTGGCGCAGATCGCGGGCGGGCGTGTGGGCGTGATGGCGTTCAGCCTCGAGAGCGGACTGGCGGCGGGCCACAACGCCGATGAAGCCTTTCCCATGGCCAGCACGTTCAAGATTGCGGTAGCTGCAGCGGTGCTGGCGCGGGTGGACGCAGGCGAGCTGCCGCTGGACACGATGGTGGATATCCCGCAGGAGCGCTATGTGCTCTCCGATGTGATCGCCAACCGGCTGATCCATCCCGGCGTGGCGCTGTCGGTCGCCAATCTGATCGAGCTCAACATCACCGAGAGTGACAATACCGCCGCCGACATGCTGACCGAGCTGGCTGGCGGGCCGCAGGCGGTGACGCAGTGGCTGCGCGCGCAAGGGATTGAGGACCAGCGCGTGGACCGGGATACGGCAGGGCTGATCCGTGATTTCTTCGCCCTGCCCGATGGCCCGCTCGTCCGTACTGTGCCGGCAGCTCTGGAGGCGGACCCGCAGATATTCCAGCGCGGCCAGCAGCCCAATCCCGATTTTGATGCCGATCCGCGCGACACTTCCAGCCCGCGCGCCATGGCCCGCCTGATCGCGCGTATCGCGCAAGGCGAGGCGCTCAGCGAAGCCAGTACCGAGTTTCTGCTCGCCTCCATGGGGCGCACGCGCACCGGGGCAGGACGGCTGAGAGGCCTGCTTCCCGGCGGTACGCAAATTGCCCACAAGACCGGCACGATCGGGGGCACGGTCAATGATGCCGGGCTCATCACCCTGCCGGACGGACGGCGTATCGTGGTGGTGGTATTCGTCAAGGAAAGTGCTGCGCCGATTGCCGAACGCGAGCGCGCGATTGCAGAAATCACCCGCACCCTGCATGACTGGTTCCTCGTCCGGTAGGATAGAGAAGCCGCTCTCCGATAGCCGCCACGCCTTGGCAACAGGCTTCATATTGCAGGTCTCCACTATTAGGCTGTGCATTATAGAGCCGTCGCGGGAGGGGCGGATTAGTTCCGCGCGTGCCCTTTCAATTGAGGAACTTGCCGGGATTTTAGCGGGGACAGGGGCATGAAATCGGCATCCCTCGCGGCGATCATGGGACTGTTCGTGATTACCGGCTGCACTGCCGAAGAGGAGCGTGCGCCAGACTGGGTGGAGACACCGGAAATGGAGGCGGCGCGGCTCCTTCACGAGGCAGCGTGGGCGAACTGGCGTGACCCTCACGCACTTTACGATGCAGCCTGGCAAGGCAATCTTGACGCTATTGATTGCGAAATAGCCAGCGACGAATGGCGCTTTGCCGCCTCTACCGGCTATGAGCATGTGGATTATTACCGGCTTCAAACAGGCTACCGGCGATGGCAGGTTAGCGGGGAGCGCGATGAGCGCGCGCCTGCGGCTGCCCGGCGCATGCCGCGCTTCGAGGTGGCAGGCGAGGTGGCCTATCACAGCTACCGCCTGCGCAAGGCCAGCAACCCCGATGAGCCGCTATTGCCCCACGATCCGTGCTGGGAGCTGAACGATATCCAGCTTGAACTGGTCCGGGTGGCGATCCCCGATGAGGAGAGCGCCCCCTGCCTCGTAGGCTGGGGAATTGAGGAGTAACCCCTACTCAGCCCCGCTCGCCACGGTTCCCCGGACCGGGCGGCCGGGCAGGACGGAGGTGTCAATCTCGCCCCCATTGACCAGCACCGTGCCGTTCACGATCACATAGTCAAAGCCGACGCTCGCCTGTGCGGGCCGCTCGAACGTCGCCTGGTCGGCAACGGTCTCGGGGTCAAACACCACGATATCGGCGTCCATGCCGGCCTGCAGGCGGCCCTTGCGGCGCATTTGCGGTACGGCGCCAGAAAGGATGCGGGCCGGGTAGAAGCTCGCCTTGGCGACGGCTTCCGGCCAGTCGATTACCCCGCGCTCACGCGCATAGATGCGAAGGAAGCGGCCATAAGTGCCGGCGCTGCGCGGGTGGGAGTGTGCATCCTCCGGGATCGGCCAGATACCGCCTTCCAGGCGCTCGCTGCCGACGGACCACGGTCCGCCATCAGAGGCGATCGCCCCGCCGGGGAAGAGGATGGAGCGGTCCAGATATGCCTGATGCTCCGGGCGCTCATCGGGATTGAGGAAGTGGACGACAATGCCGGTGCCGGGCGCATTTTCCTGCAGGTCGTGGAAGCGCGCCTCGTCCAGCGGCACGCCCTGCACGGTGAAGTCGGAATATTCGATCCCGCCCATGCGCTCGCGCCAGTCCGGCCCGCGGAACATCGCCGCGCCAATACCGGTTGCGCCCGCACCATAGGGGTAGGCTTCCACCGTGATGTTTATCCCGCGCGCCTGGGCTCCCTCGATCATCTCCGCGATGCGGTCAATGTCGGACAGGCTGATCGAGTTGAGATGGCTGATATGCATGTGGGCGCCGGTGGCGGCGGCCACCGCCACCATTTCCTGGAAGCCCTCGAACGAGCTTTGTGGCTCGATGGCGCTCAGGAACCGCGCATGGGTGAAGGTGGGTACATCGCGCGCGGCGGCCAGTGCGTTGACAGCGTGATACTCGCCCCGGCTGATCCCGGGCGCATAGCCCAGCAGGATGCCGATTCCCAGCCCGCCTTCCTCCAGCCCGGTATTGATATGGCGCAGGATTGCCGACAGGCGCTCGTCATCAGCAAGCTCCGTCTGCCAGCGGGGATCGCCGATATAGCGGAAGAACCAGTAGGTGTCGGCGTCGGGATCGACATCCATGACCGCAGCGATGCGCGCATGCGCCCAGCTCGCCGCCGCGCCGTAATTGATCGGACGGCCTTCCTCTTCGGCGCGCGCGTAGAAATCGGCCACGGGCAGGACACCCGATTCCAGTTCCAGCGTGGTTGTAACTCCGTCCAGCGCCTGCATGCGCCCGGACGGCGTGTTCTGGCCATGGCCGTGCAGATCGATAAAGCCCGGCGCAACGATGCGGCCCGTAGCGTCGATCGTGCGCGTGCCTTCAAGCGGGGTTTCGGAGATGATCGCGATCTCGTCGCCCCGGATGCCGACATGGCGGATCGCATCGAGGCCCGTTTCCGGATCAATGACCCGGCCATTATTCACGGCCACGTCATAATCCTGCGCGAACGCGGCCGGGCTGAAGGCCAGAGCGCCCGCCAGCGCAAGCTTTGCGATGATACCGGTCATGCCATTCTCCCCGTTTTCATTTTTTGACGCATTTCTCTTATCAGAGAAAATTGGCTCTGTCAGGTTTGTTTGCGCAGGCGCTGGCGGGAACCCGATCCTGCCGGGCGCGTTTTCGGCGTATGAAACAACCGATTGTGATTATCACCTATGCGCGCAGCCTGATGGCGCTGACGATCGCTGAATCCTGCCGCGATCTGGCAGGGCGCATCGTGGCGGCGGACAGCGTGGACATGACCCCGCTCGGCTTTTCCAGGCACTGCGACGAAGCGATTGTTACCGCTGATTGCCGCAGCGACCCGGAAGGGTTCGTCAACAGCATGGTCGAGGCGTGTGCCCGCTATGCCGGAGAGACCGTGATTATCATGCCGGTGTTTGAGGAAATGGAATTGCTGGCGCGCGAGCGTCACCGCTTCCCGGCGCAGGTCACCATCGCTGCCCCTGACGCTGCTGCGATTGGCAAGGTCACGCCAAAGCACAGGCTGGCTGATACTGTTTCCGGTACGGATATCCCCGCCCCCGCGACCGAGATCATCGGGGATGGAAAGTCCGGGCTTAAGGAGCCGGAAGGTTTCACCTATCCCTTCCTCGTCAAACCGTCTGAAGGCGCCGGCGGCCGCGGTATCAGCAAGGTGGAATCCCGCGAGGAGTTGAAAGACTACGAGGCGGGCCTTCGCGAAAAGGATATCATCCTGGCCCAGTCCCTGGCACCGGGTGAGGACTATTGTATCTCGGCACTCTGCCGGAAGGGCGAACTCGTGATCTGTTCGGCCTACACCAATCTGGAGCAATTCCCCAAGGAGCACGGCGCGGGCGTGGTGCGCGAAACGGTTGATGCCGCCCCCTTTGTGGACGCCGTGCGCCAGATCGCCCGCGAAACCGCCTGGGACGGGATTTTCGAGGCCGACTTCATGTGGACCGGCAACCAGGACGACACGCCCCTTCTCATCGAGATCAATGCCCGCTTCTGGGCGGGTGTGCGTCATTCCAAGCTGTCTGGCGTGGACTATCCCCGCCTGTTGCTGGAACAGACCCTGTTTGGCCGTATCCAGTCAGATCCCGGAGCGCCGGAAATCGGTCACCGCTCGAAAGTGCCGATGATCTGGGTGCCCTCTGCGGTATCGGAGGCGTTCTCGGAAACCGAATATGCCGAAAAGCTGTCCGACGCGTGGGAGCATCTGCAGGCATCAGATGGCAATCTTCTTGAGAGGGTCGGGCGCTTTCTCGGCACGCTGGGCCGCGCGAAGTCGGCTGGCGAAGCGATAGACGATATCATGTTCCGCCTGACCGACCGGTCAGACCTAGATATTGATCTGATGGCTGAAGATGACCCGCGCTCGGCCCTGGGGGTCCTGTTTATCGCCTCCCATCTGGCGCGCTTTGGCAAGCTGCCGCCGGAAATCTCCTACAAGCCCATGGATTAGCGAATTTTGAGACCTGTCATCGGATATATCGGCGCGCCGCGCGGCGACCGGCTGGTCGGCATGCTGACCGCGTTCATCATCCGCATTTCGGGTGGCAGGCCAGCCCGCCTGTGCAAGCCACCCGCTTCGGGGCCAAGCAGGATTGATGGCCTCATCCTTCTGGGCGGGCTCGACATCCACCCCAGCCAGTATAATGCGGAAATGGAGGTTGAAAGCCGGTTTGACCTTGAGCGTGACGAGCTGGAGCTCGCCTGGCTGGACATCGCCTTTGCGCGCGCCATACCCGTTATGGGCATTTGCCGCGGCCTTCAGATGCTCAACGTCAAGGCAGGCGGAGATCTGCACCAGCGGCTCGATCCCGAAGTGACGAAGAACTGGCCGAGCGGCCCGCTCGGCTACGCCCTGTTCCGCAAGCCTGTCGAGGTGTTGCCGGGCTCATTCCTTGCCAGCGTGTTCGGACAGGGCACGCTGCGCGTAAACAGCCTGCACCGCCGCGCCGTGCGCGCCGTCGCGCCCGGCTTTGAGGCAACGGCGTGCGGCGCAGACGGCGGCATACAGGCGATTGAGGCACAGGACGGAGCCTTGCGCCTCGGCGTGCAGTTTCATCCCGAATTGCTGCCTCACCGGCGCGATATGCGCCGCCTGTTCCGGCTTTTTGTGGAGGCTTGCCGGTCAGCTGTCCCAGTTCTTGCTGACCGGGAATGAGACGGTCGCTTCATACCCGCCAAGCGCGCTGACCCGCGTGGTGAACTGGCCGCCCAGCTGCTGGGCAAAGGCATGCATCAGCGATGAGCCAGTCCCTGTTCCTGCTTGCGGGGATGCGCCATTGCCATTGTCGCCGATGGCAATTTCGCACCGATCGTCATCATTGCAGATCAGGCGTACGACGATCCTGCCGGAATCCCGTCCCGCGAAGGCATGCTTGAAGGCGTTTGTAACCGCCTCGGTCACGAACAGGGCCATGGGCGCAGCCTGGTCGGGGCTGAGCGCCAGCTCCTCACATTCGATCTCCACGCTGATATTGCTGTCATGGCCGCCCAATACTTCGGCGAGGTTATGGATCAGATCCTTCAGGAAGGGGGCAATTTCGATAAAGCGCAGATCATCGGTTTCGTAGAGGCTGCGGTGGACGAGGGCGAGCGCGTTGATCCGCCGTCTGGCATCCATCAGCGCCTCTGCCGCTGCCGGATCGCTTATCCGGCCCGACTGCAGGTTTAGAAGGCTTACAATGACCTGAAGATTGTTCTTCACGCGGTGATGGATTTCGCGAAGCAGGCCGGAGCGCTGATCGACGGCTTCGGCCAGCTCGGTGCGCTGCTCATCCAGCGAGGCGGCCATCTGCTCCATGACGGCGGCGAGCCTTGCCACTTCGCGAGGCGCCTTGCGTGCGCGCTGGGGAACAAGGTCGAGGCGTCCGGCGGCGTAAAGCTGCGCAATACGCTGCAGATAGGTCAGCCAGCGCAGAATGAAGTAGTCCACCGCCATCCATACGCACACCAGCACCAGCAATGTCATCAGGGCAGGGATGGCAAACGTGCTGATGACGCTGATCCCGCTCCAGTTTTCAAACACGCGCGCAGGCGCGGCGATTGCGACGCCCAGCCTTTCCGGGAGCAGTGACGCGACGATCACCTCATAGCCTGAGCGTACGCCTGTGCCTTGCGCGCGGATAGCTTCGCCCGGCCGTGCCTGTTCCAGGAGTGTACCCACAGCGACGTCCTCAAACAGGTCGTCATTGACGGCGCTGCCTTCGAGCTTTAGCGCGCCCTGCCGGCTTATCAGGGCGATCTGGGCGTCTGCGCTGAGCCGTTCGCGCCGCACAAGGCGCGCGGCTGCATTCATATCGGTTGCCACCGCAACCACTCCGGCAAAGATGTCGGTTTCCGAGCCGTCAACGCCCGGGGCCGCGCGCAGGCGCCGCACGGTCAGCACAACCTGACGCTGGGACATGGCACCGAAAACCACATCGCTGTGGGTTCGGTCGGCACCGTCGCGCAATGCCTGGAACCAGTCGCGCGAATTGTAATTCCGCTCGTCACTGGCGGGCGGTACGGCGGAGCAGACAAGTTCGCCTTGCGCATCCAGTACCGCGATATTCGAGACCGTTATGTCGGCCTGTGTCATATGCCGGAGTGTCCGCTCGCATGCGGCCGGGTCATCCATCAGGGCGAAAGACCAGGATGCAATGGCACCTGCCTTGCCATCAGCGCGCGAGAAGGCGGCTGTTATGGCTTCCGAGGCGGTAAGCGCAGCGGCGTGCAGGCGGTCTATTTCACGTTCGCGTTGCTGCTCATACTCCATGAGGCCCTGCACACTCGACAGGACGAGCAGGGGCATGAGTGCCAGAACCAGCACGGCCAGCAGCTGGACGCGCAGCCCCCTGCGCGATCCGTTTTCCAGAGCTTCCGATAACCCCGCGAGCAAGTGCGTCAGGCCCCCGAAGTGAGGGATTTCACCTCTGCCATGATGAGCTCTGCCGACTGGGAGGGTTTGACGTCGTCGCCGGCCGAGCGCTGCCTGGGGCCGGACTCCAGAATGGCGGCAAGAGCGGCCCTTGCCCGGCTGACCCGGCTTTTCACCGTGCCTATGGCACAGCCGCATATGCTGGCGGCCTCTTCATAGGAAAACCCGCCAGCGCCGACCAGAATGATCGCTTCGCGCTGATCGTCAGGAAGCTCCAGCAGCGCACGGCGCGTCTCGTCCAGCTCCATGACACCGTTCATGGATGACGGTCCCGTCAGCGTTCTGTCCGCCTGCTCCTGGTCCCACGCCACCTGCCGCCAGCTGCGGCGGCAATCGGAATAGAACTGGTTGCGCATGATGGTGAATATCCAGGCGCGGAAGTTGGACCCGGCGCGGAAGCGCTTGCGCGCGTTCCAGGCTTTCATCAGCGCGTCCTGGGTGAGATCGTCCGCCGCGCTGTCATCGCCGGTCAGTGACCGGGCAAAGGCGCGCATATAGGGGATGGCTTCAGCCATCTCCCGCTTGAACTCTCCAGCCGGCAGGGGCTCGGCAGGCGCGTCCGCAGCCATATCGCATTCCGGGCCAGCCATGTGTCAGCCCTCATTTCTGCGGGAGCCGCTACCCGGCGGAGTGCCGGGCTGCTCCTCCAGCTCATCGAGAGCGGCCAGCATCTGCTCAAAATCGTCCGGAACGCCCTGGCGGACGACATCGTCGTATACCGCCTGCAGGCGCGCACCAATGACACGCTGACGGCTCTTGACCGCCTGCGCATCCGGTTTGTCATCAGACTTGTTCATTGCACTCATACTTGCTCTTTGCGGCTGCGCTACGCGGCGGGTAGCCGCCCCTCCATCGCATATTGACCATCATAGCGTATTGTTTCTTTCGAGGCAGACAACGCGCCGGTGAGGAACCTGTTCCGCCGTTCCGCTGCATTTGTCAGCGCGCACGGAACCGGTTCTGCAGAACACGCGTTATTGTAAGAGTTTCGTCCGGAGGAGACTGATGAGTTTTTCAAATGCTATCCGCCCGCATCTTCCCTATTTGCGGCGTTATGCCCGTATTCTGACCGGGTCGCAGGCGAGCGGGGACGCCTATGTGCGCGCCTGTCTGGAAGCCGTTCTGGCCAACCCGCAGGGTTTTGACCGCGATCAAAGCCCCAAGATTGCACTCTATCAGCTTTTCCACGCCACTTGGGACAGTTCCGGAGGAGCGGATCCGGCATCGAGCCTCGACCGGCGTCTGTCGGAGATTACCCCGCTGCACCGTCAGGTGATGCTGCTGACCTCAGTAGAGGGGTTCAGTGTCGAGGACGCGGCCACAATCATGCGTATCAGCACGGCGCAGGCCGAAAGCGCCCTTCTCAGTGCGCAAAAAGAGCTCGAACAGGGGCTGGCGACATCGGTGCTCATCATTGAGGACGAGCCGATCATTGCGCTTGATCTGGCTACCGTGGTCGAGCGTCTGGGCCACAGGGTCTGTGACACGGCCCGCACACGCGCCGAGGCGGTACAAAAGGCCGCCGAGCACCGCCCGGGCCTTGTGCTTGCCGATATTCAGCTGGCGGACAATTCTTCGGGCATCGACGCGGTGCGCGACATCCTTTCCGGACAGGATGTCCCGGTGATCTTCATTACCGCCTATCCTGAGCGCCTGCTGACCGGGGAGCGTCCCGAGCCGACCTATCTCATCACCAAACCCTTCATGCCGGAAACGGTGGCCGCGACCATCAGTCAGGCCCTGTTCTTCGCTGCGGAGCCGGCTGAGGCATCCTGAGCTGGAAGGAACACGACCATGTTTGGCTGGGCACTGCTTTTCCTCGTCATCGCCATCATATGCGCGGTTCTGGGCTTCATGACGCTCGCCGGCGCGGCCGCGACAATTGCGCAAGTGCTGTTTGTCATTGCGCTGGGCCTGGCCGTTCTGTCTGCCATCATTCAGGCATTCCGGGGACGCCCGCCGGTGTAACTTGGCCTAATTCTGAAGGGAAAGTCATGCCGGGCGGGTCCGCTATGGTTCCCGGCAATAGCTTTCTCAGCGCGCCGCCTATGGCCGCGCCTGCCAGAAAAACGCGCCTTGCAGGTGACAGTTCCGTTGAAAACTGACGCAGGCCATGGATCGATCTGGCAAGTCCGGTGTTAAATACGAAAGAATGAGAGTCCGGACTGATTGCACTTGCGCTGCATACGGTTGATTTTCGCCTGCGCCATCATATCTGCAAATTCTCATCGCCGGCCCCGGTGGCGTGTCCGGATTTTCATGTATTACTGATTTGAGGAGAGATTTTGCATGTGCGGTATAGCCGGTGAATTGCGCTTTGATGGACAGCCTGCGGACATTTCAGCCCTGCAGACGGTAACCGGCAGGATGACGCCGCGCGGGCCGGATGCTGGCGGGCTCTATGTTCAGGGGGCGGCCGCTTTGGGCCACAGGCGGCTCAAGATCATCGACCTTACCGACGCCGCGCAGCAGCCCATGGTGGATTCTCAGCTCGGCCTGTCGGCCGTGTTCAATGGCTGTATCTATAATCACAAGGAGCTGCGCGCCGAGCTCGAGGCAAAAGGCTACCGCTTCTTCTCTGATGGCGACACGGAGGTTTTGCTCAAAGGCTATCATGCCTGGGGCGAGGATTTCGTTCAGCGCCTCAACGGCATGTTCGCCTTCACAATCGTCGAGCGCGATTCCGGCCGTGTACTGATCGGGCGTGACCGGCTGGGCATCAAGCCGCTCTATTACAGCGAGACCAAAGGGGCGTTCCGCTTCGCGTCGAGCCTTCCTGCGCTTCTCGCATTCGGGGATATCGATACATCGATCGATCCGCAGGCAATCAATTTCTACTTCTCCTTCCACGCCGTGGTTCCCGCCCCTTGGACCATATTGAAGGGCGTGCGAAAGCTGCCGCCTGCCACGCTCCTGCGTATCGAGCCGGACGGAACCCGCTCCGAGCGCAGATTCTGGACGCTTCCCTTCGGCCCGCGTGATGACGAGGCAGGACTGTCCCGCGGCGAATGGAAGGAGCGTGTCGCTGATGCGATGCGTCTGGCGGTAAAGCGCCGCCTGGTCGCTGATGTGCCGGTTGGTGTGCTGCTGTCGGGCGGTCTTGATAGCTCACTTATCGTCGGCCTTCTGGCCGAGGCCGGGCAGACCGGGCTGAAAACATTCTCGATAGGCTTTGAAAGCGTCGGCGAGGAAGCGGGCGACGAATTTCAGTATTCGGACATAATCGCGAAACGCTTCGAGACCGATCACCATCAGATCCGTATCGACACCGCGCGCGCCCTGCCGGCGCTTGAGCGTGCCATCGGCGCGATGAGCGAGCCTATGACCAGCCATGACTGCGTGGGCTTCTTCCTGCTGTCCGAAGAGGTTTCCAAACACGTCAAGGTCGTCCAGTCCGGGCAGGGCGCAGACGAGATATTCGCTGGCTATCACTGGTATCCGCCCATGCTGGATGCCAACGACGCGGTGGAAACCTATGCCAAGGCGTTCTTCGACCGCGATAGCGCCGAAATGGGCGAGCTGTTACACGAAGGCTGGGCCGATGGGGATTTCGCCCGCAAATTTGTCGCCCAGCACTTTGCGCAAGCCGGTGCGGAGCGCCCGATCGACAAGGCGCTGCGGATCGATACCGAAATCATGCTGATCGACGATCCGGTCAAGCGGGTGGACAATATGACCATGGCCTTTGGCCTGGAAGCGCGCGTACCCTTCCTTGACTATGAGGTGGTGGAGCTGGCTGCGCGTGTGCCGGCCGAGCTGAAGATCGCCGAAGGCGGCAAGGGTATTCTCAAAGATGTGGGCCGTGATGTGATACCATCGGAAGTTATCGACCGGCCCAAGGGCTATTTCCCTGTTCCGGCGCTGAAATATCTGCGCGGCCCCTATCTGGAGCGTGTCCGCGATGCGGTCACATCGGACAGTTTTCGTGCGCGCGGTATCGTAAAGGACGGCTATGTCGGCCGGCTGCTCGATGATCCCGAGGCACACATCACCCCGTTGCGCGGATCAAAGCTTTACCAGATCGGCCTGCTGGCCATGTGGCTTGAAGCGCATAATGTGTAATCAGGGACAGATCGGAGGCGGCCAATGAGCCAGCCACGCAAGTCCGGCAAGCGAAATCCGATGGGCCACCGGCTCAAGCGCATGCGCGATCAGTCAATGCGTGCCGCTATTCCGGGTGCTGATGATGCCGCGGCTCCCTCTTTGCCCGCCAATGTGGTGGTCGATTGCGGCTGGGGCCGCCTTGCCTTCGCGCAGACGTTCGAAACGGCCGACGATCTGGTCGATGTTCTGCGCAGTGAGGAGAGCACCAAGCGCGATATCGCCTTCTACATCCGCGATCCCCATGTTGTGCTGGCGGCGGCGCCGCAGGAAATTTTCCTCGACCCTTCGCATACCTATCGTCTCGATCTGGCGACCTATCGCGCCCGCAAGACACCTTTGCGCGGATACTTTGTGCGGCGGCTGTGTTCGGAGGCCGATGCCAAGGCCGTCAACCGCATCTACCGCGCACGCGGCATGGTGCCCGTTGATCCGGAATTTTTCTGGCGGCAACGCGACAGCCGCACACTCACCTTTCTCGTGGTCGAGCACGATGAGACAGGCGAGATCCTGGGCGCCGTGACGGGTGTGGATCATGCCCGTGCGTTCGATGATCCGGCGCACGGATCGTCGCTCTGGTGCCTTGCGGTAGACCCCCGCGCCAGCCAGCCGGGGATTGGCGAGGCGCTGGCCCGCCGGCTGGCCGAGCTTTTTCAGGCGCGCGGCGCATCCTATCTGGATCTGTCCGTACTCCACGATAATGAGTCGGCCATCGCGCTTTATGAAAAGCTCGGCTTCAAGCGCATCCCGGTTTTCACCCTGAAGCGCAAGAACACGATCAACGAAAAGCTCTTCATCGGCCCGCCGCCTGAGGAGCAGCTGAACCCCTATGCGCGCATTATCGTCGATGAGGCGCGCAGGCGGGGGATTGGCGTCGAGGTGCTTGATGCCGAAGGCGGCTTTTTCAAGCTGAGCTGGGGTGGGCGTGCAGTGGTCTGCCGGGAATCGCTTTCCGAGTTGACGACCGCCATCGCCATGAGCCGGTGTGACGACAAGGCCGTGACGCGCAGATTGATGGAAGCGGCTGGCGTGCCTGTGCCTCGCCAGCTCAGTGCCAGCGCCAGCAAGGCCGAGCGCGCGGCATTTCTGGAGGCGTGCGGCTCTGTTGTTGTCAAGCCCTCGCGCGGCGAACAGGGCCGCGGTGTGGTCGTCGGCATTGAAACCCTTGAGGATATGGACGCCGCGCTGGAGCAGGCCGCCCGTTTGAACCCCGATGTGCTCATCGAGGAATGTGTGCAGGGCGATGATCTGCGTGTCGTCGTCATCAATGACGAGGTGGTAGCCGCTGCCTTGCGCAAGCCGCCGGAGATTCTGGGGGATGGCGAGCGAACCATCCGTCAACTGATAGAGCGTCTGTCGCGCCGCCGCGCCGCCGCGACGCAAGACGAATCGCGCATCCCCCTCGATGATGAAACGGCGCGCTGCGTCAGGGCTGGCGGCTATGATCTCGATGACGTTCTGCCGCGCGGCGATCATCTGCGCGTGCGCCGCACGGCCAATCTGCATACGGGCGGCACGCTGCACGATGTCACAGCCGAGCTGAGCCCGGCCATTGCCGCCAGCGCTCTCAAAGCAGCCAGAGCCATTGATATTCCGGTTGCCGGGATGGATTTTATCGTGACCGCTCCGTCCGAGGATTATCATGTTTTCATCGAGGCCAATGAAAGACCGGGGCTGGCCAATCACGAACCCCAGCCGACGGCTGAACGCTTTGTCGACCTTCTCTTTCCTCTATCGGCGGCCCGCCCGGACTGACAGAAAGCTGACGCGATGCCCCTGATCGACGACACCTATATTGCAAGCTTTCTCAAGACCTTGCTCGAAACGCCCAGCCCCACAGGCTATACCGACGCCGTGACGCGCGTGTGCTGCGCTGAGCTGGACCGTCTGGGCGTCAGCTATGAGATCACACGGCGCGGCGCGATCCGGGCGAAACTGCAGGGCGGGCGCCGCCAGCCCGCCCGCGCCCTGATCGCCCATGTCGACACGCTGGGCGCACAGGTCAAATTCCTTAAAGATAATGGCCGCATGGAACTGGTCCCTATCGGGCACTGGTCGTCGCGCTTTGCCGAAGGCGCGCGCTGCACGGTCTTTACCGCCGAGCACGGGGCGTTCCGGGGTACGATCCTGCCCCTGAAGGCGTCCGGACACACCTTCAACGATGAGGTGGATACACAGCCTGTCGCCTGGAGCCAGGTCGAGCTGCGCCCCGATATAGTCGCCGAAAGCGCTGGCGATCTGGCCGTGACCGGCTTCAATATCGGAGACTTCGTGGCCATTGATCCGCAGCCGGAGTTTCTCGACAAC
This sequence comes from Glycocaulis abyssi, assembly GCF_041429775.1. Taxonomy (NCBI): domain Bacteria; kingdom Pseudomonadati; phylum Pseudomonadota; class Alphaproteobacteria; order Maricaulales; family Maricaulaceae; genus Glycocaulis; species Glycocaulis abyssi. Next base: position 2,582,405 of record NZ_CP163421.1, read on the forward strand.
GGTTTCGTGGTATCGCGTCATCTTGATGACAAGGCCGGTGTCGCGGCCATGTTTGCCGCCATCAAGGCGCTGGTCGAAGGCGAGGTGAAACTCGCTGTCGATACCTATTTTCTGATTTCGGTCACCGAAGAGGTGGGCCATGGCGCCAGCTCGGTTCTGACCCACGATATCGCCTCCATGATCACGATCGATAACGGCACAACCGCGCCCGGTCAGAATAGCCGCGAGTTTGGCGTGACCATCGCCATGGCAGACCAGACCGGGCCGTTCGATTATCACCTGACCCAGAAACTTCTACGGCTGGCGCGCGATGAGGGGATCGAGCATCAGCGCGATATTTTCCGTTATTACCGGTCGGACTCGGCGGCCGCCATCGAGGCGGGCGCGGATGTACGCACCGCACTCGTCACATTCGGGATTGATGCCAGCCACGGCTATGAACGCATTCACATGCACGCGCTGCATTCGGTGGCCCGCCTGATCCACGCCTATGCCGCGTCGCGCGTGGAGATCCGGCGCGATGCCGAACCCCTCACAGACTCGCTCAAAGGCTTTACCGGACTGCCCATGGAACCGGCCGATGAGGAAAGCTGGGACGGGCGTGACGATGCGCCAGAGCGCCCCTCCGACGGCAGTAAAAGCTAGCCGGCCGCTGGCCCAAACATCCGGCCCGCGCTGCTGCGGCGTATCATCTGGTTGAGCGGACTTGCGTTGCGGCAAAAACTGCTAAGACTATTGTCGCACTGCAGCATGAACCGGATACCGCCCCATGAAAGATGATCCCGCCCGCGCCGATGAGCCTGCGCCTGCCGATAGCCAGGACGTTCAGGGTCTGGCTGACGGCCTTGCCCGGCTTTTGCGTGTCGAGGAAATCGATACCGATCTTTATCGCGGCCCGCGCAATCCCGGCGGCAAGGGGCGGGTGTTTGGCGGCCAGGTGGTCGGTCAGGCATTGATGGCTGCGGCCGGCTCGGTTGACGAGGAGCGCTCGATCCACTCGCTTCACGCCTATTTCATGCGCGCGGGCAATGAGGATTATCCCATCATCTTCCGCGTGGAGCGCGATTTTGATGGCGGCAGTTTCTCCACCCGCCGCGTCATCGCCATGCAGAAGGGCCAGCCCATCCTGAACATGGCGGCCTCCTTCCAGCGCGCCGAAGAAGGCTTGTCTCACGCCGATATAATGCCCGATGTGCCGGGTCCCGAAGAGCTCAAAAGCGAAGCTGAACTTGCTGAAGAACAGCGCGGCAGCCTGCCGGACGGCTTCTATCAGATGGTGACGCGGCCCCGCCCGATCGAGCTGCGCCCTGTCGGCCCGTGGTCGCCGGGCAAACCGCCCAGGCTGGAACCGGTGCGCCATATCTGGTTCCGGGTGCGCGGTGATCTGGGCAGCGATCCCCTGCTGCATCGCGCAGCGCTGGCCTATGCCTCCGACATGGCTCTGCTGGGTACGTCGATGCAGCCGCATGGTGTCAGCTGGGTCTCGCCCGGCCTGCAGTCAGCGAGCCTGGATCACGCGGTCTGGTTTCACAGCGATGTACGCATGGATGAGTGGCTGCTTTATTCCACGGACAGCCCGTGGGCGGGTTCAGGCCGGGGCTATAATCGCGGACGGCTCTTTACGCAGGATGGCAGGCTGGTCGCCTCCACGGCGCAGGAAGGTCTGATCCGGATACGGAAGAAATAGAGCGAGGGCTATGCCTTCAACGCCGCAAACCACGGTTCCAGCCGGTAAATCGCCTCTTTTACCTGCGGCGTGGATACCGCAAAGCTGAGGCGCATGAAGCGGTGCCCGTTGACCGGGTCAAAATCCAGGCCCGGGGCGGCCGCTACGAACGTCTCGCGCAGCAGGCGCTCGCAAAACGCCATCGAATTATCTGTCAGATGGCCGATATCGGCCCAGATATAGAAGGCGCCGTCTGGCGGAGCGATGGAGGTCAGGCCCATGCGTGGCAGCGCTTCGAGCAAAGCTTCGCGATTGGTCCGGTAGGTCTCGACATGGGCATTAAGCTCGCTCTCACAGTCCATGGCCGTCAGCGCGGCGTGCTGGCTTAGCGAGGGCGGGGTCAGGAAGAGATTGCCGCGATAGGCGCGCACCAGCTCCGCCTTGTCGGCTGGCGCGATGACCCAGCCCAGCCGCCACCCCACCATGGAGTAGTATTTGGAGAAGCTGTTGACGATGAAGGCCGTGTTGTCGAACCGCGCGATGCTGGCCGCGGGCATGCCATAGGAAAGCCCGTGATAAATCTCGTCGGAGATGATCCGTATGCCGCGTTCCCGGCAGACCTCGGCAATCGCTTCCAGTTCTTCAGGGGGCAGTATCGTGCCGGTAGGATTGGCGGGGCTGGCGATGACGATGCCGGCAGGCGCTGGGTCCAGCGCCTCGATCATCTGCGCGCTCAGCTGGAAACGGGTTTCCGGCCCGCAATCAATCTCGACCGGAACCAGATGCACGGCTCGCGCCGTATTGCGGTAAGCGACATAGCCCGGCCGTGCCATGACGATGCGGTCACCGGGCTCAAAGCCGGCCAGCATGGATAGCAGGAGGGCAGGCGACGCGCCGGCGGTCAGGATGACCCGGTCCGGCGCAATCTCCACGCCATAACGCTCCTGGTAGTGACGGCTGATACGTTCGCGCAAACGTGCGCTTTCCCAGTACCCCATGGCATCGCCATCCAGCACGGCATGCGCGGTCTGGATGGCGGCCTGCGGCGCGCCGGTCGAGGGTTGGCCGAATTCCATGTGGATGACGGGCTTTCCCTCGGCTTTCAGCCGGTGGGCAAGCTCTGAAATGGCGATGGCTTTGAAGGGTTCGATGCGTGTGTTCATGCGACCTGTCTAGCCGCCAAACAGCCCCCGCAAAAGCCCTGTTGCGCGGCTGACCGGATCACGCCGGATGGAGCGCTCTTCCTCGCCGACATAGTGGAATATGCCGTCCAGCGCGCGGGTAACGGCAAAGTCGGTCAGCTGGCCGCGCAAATTGGCGGCGGGCGACCCACCGCCCCCGCCAAACAGCCCGCCCAGCCCTGAGCGCTGATTGAGCAGGCCGGACGCACTGTCGAGCGCGCTATAGGCACCCGACGCGGTCAGCGTCTCCTCCATGGGCGGACGCAAAAGCCCGGTCAGCGGCGTTTCGGTGCGGCCCCTTAAGTACTGCGTGGCGGCTGTATCCGGCCCACGGATAATCGAGGTCGCGTCCTGGATCGTCAGGGAACGGATGGCATCAACAACCAGACGCCGGGCGGGCGGCATGGCCTGTTCCGCCGCGCGGTTCATCCGCATCTCCACATCGTCCAGTGGCCCGGCAAGGCCCACGGGCTGCAGGCGCTGCTGTACGCTGCGCATCGTGCCGGGCAGAGGTATGCGCACCACCGGATCGCCAAAGAAGCCATCGCGCTGGCCCAGCCGCGTCGTGGCCGCCTGCGTAGCAGTTGTCAGCAGTTGCCGGATGGCCGCGTTGCTATCGCCTTGCGCAAAGCCCGCAGGTGTTATGGTGAAAGCCAGCCCTGTGGCCAGAAATGTACGGCGGTCCATCGGCATTCCTCCCTCGCCCTGTAAAGGTCAGGATAGTGACTATACGCCGATGAACAGGAGCTGACAGAAAAACCGGTGCCTACTCGGCTGCGATTTTCTCCGTGGCGGACCCGCCTGTATCGCGGTGGCGCAGCGCCCGGCCAAGCTTGGTTGTGCCGTGGGCCTTGGTGAAGCCGTCTTTCGTCCAGACCAGCCCGCCACCGACCAGCACATGCGTCACTACACCGTCAGAGCGGTTCACCAGCTGCTCGTGCTCGAACACGTCGCGATGGACGAATTTCAGCCCGGCATCGGAATCGTAGGCTTTAAGGGCTTCAGGGTCGATAATGGCGATATCGGCCACATCGCCGGTTTCGATCCGGCCCGCCTCAATGCCGATAAAATCCGCCGGATCGCGCGTCAGGCGCTTCACCTGCGCGGCAACGCGTTCCATGCCATCGGCCTGCGCCAGCTGCAGGCAACGCAGATTGCCGTCATAGAAGGCCATATTGGTCAGGTGCGCACCGGAATCGTTGAAGCCGGGGAATATCTGCGGATCGGTCAGCAGCTTCTTCACCACCTCCATGTCCCGATTGGCCGAGATCGTCCACCAGCGCAGATCGGTATCGTAAAGCTGGAACAGGCCGATGATGAAATACGGCTCGCCCACATCCGGCGAGGTCGCCATCAGCGGCAGGGCATCAAACGCCGCGCGCTCTTCTTCTGAGCGAATAACGTCCGGCATGCCAAAGCTGACCTGATAGCGCTTGAACACATCCTCGAAGGTCTCGCCCACCCAGTCGGCCGGGCAGCCCGAATGGAACACCATCTGGGCAAGGTCGCGGTCAAACGCCATCTGTTCGGCGCGCATCTTGCGCTTGAAACCGGCGAGCCCCCCCTGCTTGCCGTGCATCCACATGGCCGCAAAGCGCGCCTGATAGTCCGGGTCGGCGAGGATGCGCTGGCGCGCCTCGCGGTCTTCAAGATCGGGCTCGTTCAGTTCGCGCAGTTCCGGGATTTCCTCGGCCAGCGGATTGACCGGCCCGTCCCAGTAAAGCCGGAAGGGGGCGGCGAGCGCCTGAAAGCGAAAATGCCCCTTGAAGAGGGTCGAGTTCAAAAGCCGGGTGAGGATTTTGGCGAGCTTTACGAGGTTTCGGTTTGCCGCCACGTCCATGGCGGCGACGGCGGTGACTTTGAGCGGTTTGCCGTGGACGCGCCCGCTGGTCAGCAGGAAATTGCGGAACACTTCTGCCGGATTGTCCTTGGGCGGAGTGGCCTGCCAGAGCCGGTCCCAGCGGCGCAGGATGGCCGTCAGGCGTTTGAGCTCCTTATAGCTGCCGAACTGGGAGGGGATTTTGGTCTTGCGATTGGGGTCTTCGGCCAGGAAGTGGAAGGGCAGCGCGTCGGTGGAAAAGCCGACATAGCCCTCGCCCATCGCGGTCTCCAGCAACGCCTCCATCCGCTGAAGCTCGTCTTCGCGCGGATCTCGGCTGACGCTTTCCCGCAATCCCATCACCTCGGCGCGCAGCATGGAGTGCGGCACCATCGGGATGACATTGATGCCGAGTTCGAGCGTATCGAGATGGTCGAGATACTCCGCCGTCGTCGCCCATGTCGCGAGGTCCGCGGCCTTGCGCAATACAGGTTTGGGCATGTTCTCCACGCGCGCAAAGCAATCGACGATCGGGTCCTCGCCATTGCGGCGCTGATGGCCAAAGCAGATGCCAAGCGAGCAGTTGGACATGAGCACGGTCGTGGTGCCGTGACGCACCGCTTCGGGCAGGCCGGGATCCAGCTCCACCTCAAGGTCGAAATGGGTATGGATGTCGAGCAGCCCCGGCATCACCCACAGCCCCTCCGCCTCGATCACGTCTTTCGCCTTGGCCGGATCAAGCCCGGTGCCGCGCGCGGCGATCCGGCCGTCCTTAATGGCGATATCGCCGGTCATGGGCATGGTGCCGGTCCCGTCAATGACGAGGCCGCCCTGGATCAGTGTGTCCCATTCGCGTCTGGCGGCCATCAGGGCCTCCCTTGTTTCATTGCTCTAAAGAGTATGCGGCATGCGGTGGAAATCCAGGAAGGCGGCCAGCACCGCGTCTGGCGCTTCCACCTGCGGGTAGTGGCCGATGCCCTCAAGGATCACCGTGTCGGGGTTCGGTACCAGCTCGCGATAGCGCGCTACCATGTGTGCGCCCGACACCGGATCAGCCCCGCCATCAATGACGCGCAAGGGGATTTGCGCTGCCTGCAGCGCGCCGACCCAGCGTTCGCGGTTCTCGCGCCGTTCGGCGATATAACGGATCAGCTTGTGGCCGATGGCCGGCATACCGCCATTGGCCGTCACCAGCGCCCAGAACTCCTTCAGCGCCGCATTATCGGGCTGCGTGTCGGGGCCGAACACCTCTGAGAAGCCCTTGCGGAAACGCTTTTCCGTCATCAGGCGCGAGACCAGAAAGCCGATCGGCGAATGCAGGAGCTTCTGGTTGAAAGTGGCATGGTGGGTCTCCGGGAAGAGCCCGCCATTCAGGAACACTACCGATTGAAGCTTAGGCGTTCCGCCTTCGCTTCCATTGTGCCGGGCGAGCAATTCCTGCGCGACCGTATCGCCATAATCATGCGCCAGCACATGGCACTCGGCGATGCCCAGCGCCGCGCACAGGCCGGCATGCAGGTCGGCCTGATCGCGGATGGAATACTCATATTCAGGCGGCTTCGCTGAAAAGCCGAACCCGATCATGTCCGGCGCCAGCAGGCGAAAACGGGCGCTCAAGGGTTCCCACATATCCACCCAGTCCCAGCTGGCGGTGGGAAAGCCGTGAATGAGCATCAGGACCGGCTTTGACGCGTCGGCCCAGTCGCCGCCCTGCCAGAAGGCGATTGTCTGCCCGCGCCAGTCAAAGCGCTGCGCGGCCTTGCGCCAGTCTTCAAGGCTCGGCCTTGCGGCCATGCTGTCTCCTCCCGGCATGCTTTTCCTATGAGACTAGTGTTCACTGACAGCTCACTCAACCGGTTTTGACCGATTGCAGCGCACGGGAAGATTGGGAAAGGTGGAGCGGGACACACAGAAGGATGGACGCCAGTGCGCGCCGACAGGGATGTCATCATTATCGGTGCGGGTCTGGCCGGTCTCATGCTCGCCGAACGCCTCGCACTGTCTTCCCAGCGCCAGCTGCGCGTGGAGGTGTTCGAACAGGCGCCGAGCCTCACAACCGCGCGGCGCAGCTGGAGCTGGTATGAGGCGGGTCGGCCCCGCACGGCGTTTGACAAGACCTGGACCCGCTGGGAGATGAGCGCGGCCAATCTGGCGGTTGCCCGCCCGTTCGCGGATGGCCGCTACGGCCTCTTGCGGGGTGAGGCGCTGGCCGGGCGGGCCTTGCAGGCGATAGAAACGAGCCCGTCTGTCCGCCTGCGCCTGTCGGCAAGCGTTAGCGCCATAAGGTCCGCACCCGGCGGGGCTGTTGTCGAGACAAGTCAGGGGGAACTCAGCGCACGGATGGTGATCGATACCCGTCCGGGCGGGGCCGAGCTGCTCGACCGGGCGCGCTGGGTGCGCACTGGCATCAGGGCCGAAGTGCGTACCGGCTCGGCCTGCTTTGATCAGGACACCGCCACGCTGGTTCACCGCCTGCGCCGGGAGGATGGCGCGCTGACATTCGAGACCGTCCTGCCGCTGGCCGCCGACCATGCCATTATCGAAGCTGTACGCATCGCCCGCTCAGGCGATGAGCGCCGGCCGGCCTTTGACCGGGCGGTGGAGCGGATCACCGGCGGTGTGGCCGCTGACATCGGCATACGCATGCGCAGCGCAAGTCCGCTGGGTCTCTCCGACCGGTGGCCTGTGAGCGCCCGTGCCGTGCGTATCGCGGCTAGCCGCGGGGCCGGGCTTGCCCTTGCCGGGGCAACGGGGCGTGATGCCCAGCGTGGACAGGTATGGGCAGTCCAGGCTTTCGACGCGCTGGAGCGCGGCCGCGCATTGCCCGGCCTGCCCGCGCAGCCCTTGCTTGCCCGGCTTTCCTCCTATCTGCTGTTCAGGCGGCTTGCGGCCCGTCCTTCACGGCTGATCGCCATGGCAGAGCGGTCGCCGGGCGATTCGATCGTGCGCCTGGTGGGCGGAACGGCGTCACTGGCCGATGCCGCGCCCCTGCTCTGGGTGAACCGCTAGGAGCTGACGAACGGGAAGGATGTCACCGCGCCGTCGGACGCTGATGACACCAGCGCTGCGTATTTGGCATAGGCACCGGACGGATAGCGCGGCGCTGGCGGCGTGAAGCCGCTCTTCATGCGCGTATCCAGATCGGCGTCGGTATCAATACGCTGGGCATCGACATCAATCCTGATCCGGTCACCATCCTTTACAAAGGCGATGGGGCCGCCCCGCGCCGCCTCCGGCGCAACATGACCGACCATGAAGCCGTAAGTGGCGCCGGAAAACCGGCCATCCGTAATCAGTGCCACATCATCGCCAAGCCCCGCGCCCTGAATGGCGGCCGTGACCGCCAGCATTTCGCGCATGCCCGGCCCCCCGGCGGGGCCTTCATAGCGGATGACGACCACATCGCCTTTCTGGATTTTCCCGGCCTGGACAGCTTCAAAACAGGCATCCTCGCTGTCGAACACACGCGCCGGCCCTTCAAAGGACAGACGGTCATGGCCTGCCAGCTTGGCAACACAGCCCTGCGGTGCCAGATCACCATAGAGAATGCCGAACCCGCCGCGCGATTTGAGCGGTTTCTCCGCAGACAGAATAACGTCCTGCCCTTTGGCTTCCTCTGCGCCGGCAACCAGCCCGAACAGGGCGTCGCCGGTGATGGTGGGCGCGTCGGCGATGAGCCCGGCCTCCTTCAGCCGCCGGCCCAGCAGGGGCGAGCCGCCAGCCGCCGCCATGTCGGGCGCCATATAGCGCCCGCCCGGCTTCAGATCGGCGATCACCGGTGTTGAGCGGGAAATGGCATCGAAATCATCAATGCCAAACGCGGACGGTTCCAGCCCTGCCTCGCGCGCTATCGCCACCAGATGCAGGACCGCGTTGGTAGACCCTGCGGTGGCGCTGACGGCCGCCGCAGCATTCTTCAGCGATTGCGGGGTGACGAACTGCCTGGCATTGCGCCCTTCGCGGAACGCTTCGACGACCAGCTCCCCGGCGCGCCGCGCGGCATCGGGCTTTCTGGGATCGGTGGCCGGAATATCATTCAGCCCCATGGGCGACAGGCCCAGGAAGGTCAGCGCCAGCGCCATCGTGTTGGCGGTGAACTGTCCGCCGCACGCGCCCGCGCCCGGACAGGCTTGCCGTTCCACCTCGCCCAGCTCCGCCTCGCTGATCTTGCCCGCAGCGCACGCGCCGACGGCCTCGAACACGTCCTGAATGGTAACCGCCTTGCCGTGCAGTTTTCCCGGCATGATCGACCCGCCATAGAGAATGACGCTTGGCAGGTCGAGACGCGCTGCCGCCATGGCTGCAGCCGGAATTGTCTTGTCGCATCCGGCCAGAAACAGCACCGCATCGAGACAATGTCCGCGTACGGCAAGTTCAGCCGAATCTGCCACGCATTCGCGGCTCATCAGGCTGGCACGCATGCCTTCAGTACCCATTGCGATGCCGTCAGTGACCACAATCGTATTGAAGTCCACCGGCGTTCCGCCTGCAGCGATAATGCCCTCGCGCGCGTGGTCGGCCAGCGTATTGAGGTGCATGTTGCACGGCGTGACACTCGTCCAGGTGTTGACGATGGCGATCATCGGCTTTGCCATCGCGGCGTTGTCATAACCGGCTGCGCGCAGCATGGCTCTGGCCGGTGCACGGCTCGGCCCTTCGATGAGGGTGCGCGAGGGAGAAGTCGGGCGTGTGGTCATTTATGCGTATCCTGCAGACACTCTCGAAGAACGAAACGTACCGGCCAGCGCCCGCGACAGGGCGTTCATGTCCGCTGCCAGCTCGTCCATATGTGACGGGCGGTCAAGGACGGCCTTTAGCGGTGCGCTGGGGTCGATGGATTGCCCGATAAGGGGCTCCACCACATCGGCAAACTTGTAAGGGTGAGCTGTAGCCGCCGCTATCCAGACACGCTGCTCGCGCGCGGCCTCCGGCAGGCGGTGCCAAGCTTCCGCGGCAATGGCCGAATGCGGGCACCACACATATCCGGTGCGCTCGAAATCCGCGATTATCCGGGCGCGGATCGCATCATCATCTACCCGTTCCACGCTGATCGCGCGCTGGTCTGATGCCAGATGATCGAGGCGCTCGAAATTGCTCGGCGTGCCGATATCCATCGCATTGGCCAGTGTCGCAACCGATGGCCGAGGCCGGTACACGCCTGTCTGGTTCCATTCGTGCAAGGTGGCATTGGCGTTGGTGGCAATCACCACCGGCCCGATGGGAAGACCCATGGAGCGGGCATAGAGCGCCGCCAGACCATGGCCCAGATTGCCGCTGGGAATGATCAGGCCGGGCAGGGTGCCGCTTGTCCGCCAGACTTTCAGCGCCGCATCAGCCAGATACACCATCTGGGGCAGCAGCCGCACGATATTGATCGAGTTGGCCGAGGTCAGCCGGAAGCGGCGTGTGAGCTCCTCATCGGCGAACGCGTTCTTGACCAGGGCCTGACAGGCATCGAAATCACCGCTCACCCGAAATGCCCGCACGGGCGCATTCCAGCAGGTCAGCTGATGTTCCTGGAAGGGAGATACACGCCCCTTGGGGTACAGTACCGCCAGCTGTACGCCCTTGCGGCCCTCCGCCGCCTGCGCAGCGGCCCCGCCGGTATCGCCCGATGTCGCAACAAGCACCGTAAACGGATCATCTTCGTCGGCGAGGCAGTCCAGAGCGCCCATCAGGAAGCGCGTGCCGAAATCCTTGAAAGCGCCTGTAGGCCCATGAAACAGCTCAAGCGCGCGCAGGCCCGGCCTTGCCGGATCAGGAATGGTCAGCGGCACCGGAAAGTCGAAAGCATTCGCGCACAGGGCTGGCAGATCAGCTTGCAGCGCATCGCCCTCGAAGAACGGGCCAAGAAGCTGCGTAGCAAGCTCAGCGAGTGTGAGGCCGGGCTGGACATCGTCGGAACTGATGCGGGGCAGGGTCTGCGGAATGAAGAGTGCGCCGCCGGGCGCGCTCCCCCGGCAGATGGCCTCGCTCAGGCTGGCTGACTGGCCGCCGCGCGTGGAGACATATCTCACCCCACCACCTCCGGCAGCGGTTCCAGTCTCGCCCCGCGGGAATTTATCGGCGCGTGATAGGCGTGTGCGGACTGGCCCTCTCTGGCGAAGGCGGCGCACATGGCAGCTTCGACGGCGGCGTGGTCTGCCTCGGAGCACCATGCAAATATCGACGGTCCGGACCCGGAGAATGAGCAGCCTAGCGCGCCTGCCTGCAAGGCGGCGGTCTTCACGGCCGGAAGCGCTGGCAGAAGATATCGCCGCTGCGGTTCAACCAGCACATCGTCCAGCCCGGCGCGGATCAGATCATGCTCATTGGCGGCGCAGCCAGCCACAAAGGCCGCCAGCCGCCGCGAGTGCTCGACAACCGTCTCCATAGCGACAGCAGGGCGCAATATCCCGCGTGCGGCGCGTGTCTCAATCTCCGCATCAGGATGAACGACGATCGAGACCAGGCCCGATGGTGCCGGTATGCGGCGCACCTGACTAGCCTCCAGCCGCGCAGCGATCACCAGCCCGCCAAGCAGGCTTGCCATCACATTGTCCCAGGGCGGCGGATCGGAGGATACCCGCTCGCCTTCAAGGGCGAACATCAAGAGCTCGGCTTGCGCGAACGGCGTTTCCAGAAGGGCATTGACGGCCACTGCCGCCGCGACCGCCGATGCGGCTGAGCCGCCCATGCCCGCGCTCAACGGCACGCCCTTCTCAATATCCAGCCGTACCCCGAAACGGGCACCCGCCGCGTCGAGCAGGGCCTTTGCAGCCGCCAATGCGGTATTGCGCTCAGCAGAGCCTGGCAGGCTTTTCACCCGGCCGGAAACCGCGCCGAGGCGCACGCCGGGTTCTGCCTCACGGTGGGCGGTGACCACGTCCTGTAGCGTGTCAAACGCCTGGCCCAGAATATCAAATCCCGGTCCCACATTGCCTATGCTGGCCGGTGCACTCGCTCTGGCGATGTCCTTCATCGCGCGCATCCTCTCCTTGCCGCCCATCGGTCAGGCCCTCAGCAATGCAGGGGCTCTGGACGGTTCCGACGCGGCGAATTCCATCTTCTCAGGCTCCGACAGTCCGCGGTGAATGTCCATGATGTCTGCAAACACGGCTGCAGCCGTCGGCCAGCGCCCCGCGCCCTTGCCACACAGGGTTTGCACGCTGTGATCGGCGCAGGTGAGGATGAAGCGGTTCTCCTCGTTGCGCGCGCCCGCCAGAGGGTGCTGTGCCGGCACTGCACGCACCCGCACTTCGGCTTTCACCTGCCCGTCGGCCGACAACTCGCAAACGCCGATCTGCTTGAAGACCAGCCCGTCTGCGCGTGCCGCCTTCACCGCCGCCGGGTCGGCCTGCGCAAGCGAATCCTTGGGTATACCGGCCGGGTCGACAGCCTTTCCGAACGCGGCCCGGATCAGCAGGGACAGCTTGTCGGCGGCGTCATGCCCGTCCACATCGGCGGCCGGATCGGCTTCGGCAAATCCCAGGCGCTGCGCCTCTTTCACTGCATCGTCGAACGCGTCCCCGGCGGCCAGCCGGTCCAGCAGGAAGTTCGCCGTGCCGTTCATCACGCCCTCGATCCGCACCGGACCATTATGTCCCCCACGCTGTTCCAGCGCTTCGAGAATGGGCGTGCCGCCACCCACCGCCGCGCTGAAAGCGAGCCGGGCCGCTCCCTCGCGCGTTGCGGCGTGAAGCGCGTCATAATGGCGGGCGAGAGCCGCCTTGTTGGCGGTGACAACATGCGCGCCGCCGCTCAGCGCACGGGCCATGATTTCTGCCGGGTGGTCCGCGCCGCCCAGCAGCTCGACCACCAGATCCGGCTTGCCGGAAAGCGCGAGGCCAAGCTCATCGGTAAAGCGCACGCCGTCCTGATGGGCACGGGCTTCCGGGCGGCGTACCAGAACCGGGTTCAGTTCAAACAGGTCCGGGCGGGAGCGCAGATGTGCCAGCACTCCCGCACCCACCGCGCCGCAGCCCAGCAGAGCGACACGCAGGCGCCGCACGGGCCGCGCTGGTGCCTTGCGGGCCGGAGCCGCGCAGATTCGGGTGGCCTCACCGGCGCCCATGGCCGCGATCTCGATGACGAGATTGGCGGCCTTCGCCGCGGCGATGGCCTTGGGCTGTATCAGGCCCGCGCTGACATCGGCGGCAGCGTCATAGTCCAGCTCTGCATAGCGTTCTGCCTGCGGGTTCTCGGCCGGATCTTCTGCGTAGACGCCATCAACATCCTTGATCAGCCGCACGCGCGCCGCGCCGCATCGCGCCGCAAAGAAAACCGCCGTCAGGTCCGTACCGCCCCGCCCCAGCGTGACCGCGCCAAACCGGGCGTGCACCGCAGTAAAGCCCGGCACGGCCAGCACTTCGTGACAAGACAGGGCCTCGGCGACTGCCGCATTGTCCAGACCGCACAGATTGGCGTCCAGCGGATCGCCTTCAGCTTCCAGTCCGATTTCGTGTGGATCAAGAACAGCCGTCCGCACGCCCACCCGTCCCAGCGCCAGACCCATGAGGGCGGCAGAGCGCAGCTCGCCCACCCGTGCAAGGCGCGCCATCATCGCGGCATGGGGCGTGGCGCCGTTTCCGCCGACAAGCTCGCCTTGCGCCAGCAGGGCATCGGTTTCGCCGGCAAGCGCGGAAACCACCGCAATGACTTTTTCGCCCCGGCGGACATGCCGGAACACTTCCTGGGCGGCGGCGTCGTAATCGGCGTCGCACTGCAGGACCGAGCTGCCGAATTTGAGCACGCAAAGCGGCGGCGCGCCGGATTTCATGGATTGGGGTTTCATGGCGGTTTCCTGTCTCGTGCTGGTAGTCGGGCTGGGTTCAAGGCATGAAAAAACCCGCTCGCCGGGTGGGGAGCGGGTCGGTTTGGTGTGGTGAGGTTTATCTGCCTCGTCAGACCATATCCGCTCCGCCCCCGGTACCGCCGGTGGTGGTGATGATGGTCGTGATAATGGTCATGTGCGGGGCAGACAGAACGCCGCCATCACGGGTTTCAAACCCGTGCGAGGCATTCGTGCTGAAGGCGCTCATCGCCTGCATCTGTCTGGCCCTTTATCCGTGGCAACCCGCATTGCTGCGGCTGCTAACTGTCGACGAGCTTCGATGCAAAACGCACATCGCGTCAAACAGAAATTTTGCCTGGCGAGTGATGTTTGCGGCGTTTCGCATGATAACTATCAGAAATTATTGGATAAAAAATTTAACATACCACCGGAGAAATTTTCTCTTGCACTTTTGTTGCGCTTGCCTCACGGTTTTCGCAGATGCGAGACACGTTTGTTTCGCACCGTCGCAGCAGCCTGATCGGGGCTGCAGGGGAAACAGGTATGAGCCGCCGCGCCATTGCCATGGCTGACCGCGCAGAGCGCGAGACCCGGACACGGATGATTGCCGTGACCGGTCTCATTACGCTCGTACTTGTGATTGTACTTACCATTCCCATACCGGGAGCGGTTGTCCCTGCCTGACGGTCCGAAAAAGACCTGAAATGCAAGAACCCCCGCTCCCACCCGGAAGCGGGGGTTTTCTTTTGCGCCAAGCGCACACCAAGGAGACCTCGAGAATGCAAGCCCGGATTTACACAGACAACGATGCCAACCCGTCCGCGATAAAGCCGGGGCCGGTGGCCATTATCGGTTATGGCAGTCAGGGCCGCGCCCATGCGCGAAACTTGCGCGACAGCGGCCATGACGTGATCGTTGGCGCGCGTGCTGGTGGCCGGGCGGCGGCTACGGCGAAGGGTGATGGCTTTACGGTGGTTAGCCCGGCGGAGGCCGCAAATGCCGCCTCGCTGATCGCGCTTTTAACCCCCGACATGTCCCACGCCGAGGTCTACACGCATGATATTGCGCCCAATATGAGCGCTGGCGACGCGCTGCTGGTCGCGCACGGATTTTCCATCCATTACGGCCAGATCCAGCCTGCGAAAGACGTGGATGTCATCCTGGTTGCCCCCAAGGGGCCGGGCGATCTGGTGCGCCGCGAGTTTGAGCGTGGTGCGGGTGTGCCGAGCCTGTTTGCCGTCTGGCAGGATGCGTCCGGCAAGGCGCGTGACAAGGCGCTGGCCTATTGCGCAGGCAATGGCGGCACGGCCGGCGGCGCCATCGAGACCACATTTGCCGAGGAAACCGAAACCGATCTGTTCGGCGAACAGGCCGTCCTGTGCGGCGGAGCGAGCGAGCTGGTCATTGCCGGCTATGAGACGCTGGTGGAAGCCGGATATCAGCCTGAAATCGCCTATTTCGAGTGCCTGCATGAGCTGAAACTGATCGTCGACCTCATGTATGAGGGCGGCCTCGCCAAGATGCACAGCTTCGTGTCGGAGACCGCCAAATATGGCGATCTGGTCTCAGGGCCGCGCGTCATCAATGCCGAGACCAGAGAGCGCATGCGCGAGGTGCTGCGCGATATCCAGACCGGCAGCTTTGCCCGTGACTGGGTGCTGGAAAATCAGGCGGGCAAGCCGCGCTACGCAGCCTTGCTGCGCGAGGATCTCGATCAGCCGATCGAGCATACCGGCGAGCGCCTGCGTGCGCGCATGGGCTGGCTGCAGCCCGGCGCGAATGCCGGTCAGGCGTAAAGGGCAGGAACCGGATCATGACGCCCGCATCGCCCCCCAAACTGGATACAAGGCCGGACACGCGTTCGGGTGCCCAGCTTGTCATTGACGCGCTGGAGCATGAGGGCGTGAGCCATGTCTTTGGCTATCCGGGCGGCGCGATCATGCCGGTCTATGACGCGCTGACGGCCTCCAGCCTGACGCATATACTGGTCCGCCATGAGCAGGCTGCAGCGCTGGCCGCTGATGCCTGGGCGCGGGTGACGGGCAGGCCGGGCGTATGTCTGGCGACTTCCGGTCCCGGAGCCACCAATCTGGTCACCGGGCTGGCCAATGCCTTCATGGATTGCGTGCCGGTTGTGGCTATTACGGGCCAGGTGGCGACGCCTCTGATGGGTACTGACGCCTTCCAGGAAATCGATACGTTCGGCATCACCCTGCCGGTCGTGAAGCATTCCTGGCTGGTGCGCGATGCGGCCGATATCCCTGACATATTTGCCGAGGCTTTCCGCTTTGCCCGTTCAGGCAGGCCCGGCCCGGTGCTCATCGATCTTCCCAAGGACGTAACGCAGGCAAGCGGCATTTCCCCCCGCTCGCATGCCTGCCGGACGGCGGCGCGGGCCGTGTTTCCCCTCGATGCGAAGGCGTTGGCGGCTGCTGACCGTCTTATCGCTTCGGCCCGTCGCCCCGTCCTCTATTTTGGTGGCGGTATCGCGCTGGGCAAAGCAGAAGACGCGCTGCGCGCCTTCTTCCAGCGTTCGCGCATTCCCGCCGTGGCAACCCTGAAAGGGCTGGGCGCGCTGCCCACTGACTGGCCGGGATTCCTCGGCATGCTGGGCATGCACGGCACGCGAGCCGCCAACATGGCGGTCAATGATTGCGATCTGCTGATCTGTGTCGGCGCGCGCTTTGATGACCGGGCCACCGGCCGGCTGGACACGTTCGCCGCCAATGCCCGCGTTGTGCATATCGATGGCGATGCAGCGGAAATCTCCAAGCTGCGTGAAGCGGATGTGGCGCTGGCTGGCGATGTCGCCGGCATATTGTCGGCCCTCTCCGGCCAGACGGGCGGGATTGATGGCTGGCGGCGCACCTGCGAGGAGAATGCCGAGCGCTGGGCTTTCCGCTATGACGCGCCGGGCTCGGGCGTCTATGCGCCTGCCTTGCTCAAACAGATTTCCGAAGCGGCCGGAGAAAAATTCATCGCCACCTGCGATGTCGGCCAGCACCAGATGTGGGTGGCCCAGCATTGCCGCTTCTCGCGCCCGCAGGCCCACCTGACCAGCGCCGGGCTCGGCACGATGGGCTATGGTCTGCCTGCGGGTATCGGCGCGGCGCTGGCCGAGCCGGACGCGACGGTCGTCACGATCAGTGGCGACGGCTCGATCATGATGAATATTCAGGAGCTGGCGACCCTGCGCCGCTACCGCATCCCGCTGAAAATCGTCCTCATCGACAACGCCCAGCTCGGCATGGTCCGGCAGTGGCAGGAGCTGTTCTACGAGGAGAATTTCTCCGAGGTCGATCTCTGGGACAATCCCGACTTTGCCGAGCTCGCACGAGCTTTTGGCATCGAGGCGTTCACGCTGGACCGCCGGGCCGATGTGCCGGGCGCCGTGGAGCGCCTTCTGTCCACGCGCGGGCCGGTCCTGTGCCACGTGCGCATCGACCCGCGTGAGAATGTCTGGCCGCTTGTGCCGCCGGGCAAAGCCAATTCCGACATGATGGAGGCATAAGCCATGACCACACAGATCGATATCGATTTCCTGCCCGCCGAAGGGGCCGTGGTGCGTCTTATCGGCCTTGTAGAACGCCGTGGCTATGAGCTCGATGCGGTAAACTATGCGCCCGCCACCGGGGCACACACGCTCAGCATGACCGTGCGCGCACGCCCCGGCCTGCGCCGGATCGAGACGCTGAAAGCCCAGATCGCGCGCGTTTACGGCGTCGTGTCGGTGAACGAGATAACGGCCGCGCCCAGACTGGAAGCAGCATCATGACCCGGCAGATCATCATATTCGATACCAGCCTGCGCGATGGCGAACAGGCACCCGGCTTTTCGATGAACGAGACCGGCAAGCTGGCCATGGCCAGAGCGCTGGCGGCTTTGAAAGTTGATGTCATCGAGGCTGGATTTGCGGCCGCCTCGCCCGGTGATGCACGTGCTATTGCCCGCATCGCCGCCGAGATTGAGGGCCCGCGCATATGCTCGCTGGCGCGGGCCTCGAAAGCCGATATTGATGCGGCGGCAGAGGCGCTGAAAGCTGCGCCGAAAAAGCGTATCCATGTCTTTCTAGGCACCAGCCAGATCCACCGGGAATTCAAGCTGAAAATGACCCCGGCGGAGATACTCTCTGCCATCTCCGACATGGTCGCCCATGCGCGCACATATTGCGACGATGTGGAGTTTTCCGCCGAAGACGCGATCCGTACAGAGCCGGGCTTCCTCGTTGAGGCCCTGTCCACCGCAGCCGCGGCAGGGGCTAGCACGCTCAACGTACCCGACACGGTCGGCTACGCCACGCCGGACGAGATCTATGATCTCTTCCGTATGCTGGGCAAAAAGGTCAGCCGGAATGACGACGTTATCTTCTCGGCCCATTGTCACAACGATCTGGGTCTGGCGGTTGCCAATTCGCTGGCAGCGATCCGGGGCGGGGCGCGTCAGGTGGAGTGCACCGTCAACGGTATTGGCGAGCGGGCTGGCAACGCTGCGCTGGAAGATATCGTGATGGCCATCCGTACACGGCGCGATGCCATGGGTGTCAGCACAGGCATCAACACGCCGGAAATCATGTCGGCCAGCCGCACCCTGTCGCGCATCACCTCCACCCACCCGCCGCGTAACAAGGCGATTGTGGGAGCCAACGCGTTCGCCCATGAGGCCGGCATTCACCAGCATGGCATGCTGATGAACCGCGAGACCTACGAGATCATGAAGCCCGAAGATGTGGGCTGGCCATCCAGCTCGCTGGTACTGGGCAAGCATTCGGGCAAGCACGCGCTGGCGGCCCGCGCCGCCGAGCTGGGCTTCAAGCTGGATGACGAGGCGTTTGCGCGCGCCTTTGCCGAGTTCAAGCGGGTCGCTGACGAGATCGGTACGGTCGATACAGCCCATCTCGCGGCCATATTGTCGCGCAGCGAAGGCGTGTCCGATGACGAGCTGTGGACGCTGTCGCGCGTGGAAATCCGCGCGCCGCTGGCCTCCAATGCCGAGCCGGTTGCCCGCGTGGAGCTGGATCATCCGCGCCGGGGCCGGGTGACCGATGTCGCCGCAGCGCCCGGCGCCATGGACGCGGCCTTTCTGGCTGTAAGCGATATCATCGGTGTCGCGGCCAGCGTTGAGTCCATCGATATGCGCTACATCGCGGCTGAAGCCGAAGATGCAGGCAACAAGGCCCAGATCGCCGATGTGCTGATCGAAATGTCAGTGTCGAGCAGCGGCGAAAGTTTTACCGGGCGCGCGCGCAATCGCGATATCCTGCCTGCATGCGTGGGCGCGTATATCGACGCGCTGTGCAATGCCAGCGCCGTCGCCCGCCATCGCGCGGGCAATGGCTCCGATCATCCAGCGGCCAATGGTGTCGCAGCAGAATAGGAATACGCCGATGAGCATTCAGGAAGTCGAACACATCTGGCACAACGGCCAGCTTATACGCTGGCAGGATGCCAAGGTGCATGTGCTCACCCACGCCCTGCACTATGGCACCTCGCTGTTTGAGGGTATCCGCGTCTACGACACGCCGGACGGGCCGATGGGTTTCCGCGTGCATGACCACATGCAGCGCCTGGTGGATTCGGCCAAGATCTACGGCATTTCGCTCGACTATGACGCCGAAGCGCTGACCAGAGCCTGTCTGGAAACCGTGGCCGCCAATAATCTGCGTTCGGCCTATATCCGTCCTGTGGCGTTCCTGGGCTATGGTTCGATCGGTGTTGCACCGCTGACCCTGCCGCCGGTCGAGATTTACATGGCCGCCTTCCCCTGGGGGGCCTATCTCGGAGACGAGGGCCGCACAAAAGGTGTGGATGTCTGCGTCTCCTCCTGGAACCGGCTTGCGCCCAACACGGCCCCGACCGGTGCCAAGGCGGGCGGCAATTATCTTTCCAGCTTCCTTATCTCGCGCGAAGCCAAGCTGAACGGCTTTGCCGAGGGCATTGGTCTTGATACGGAAGGACGCCTCTCCGAAGGCGCGGGCGAGAATATTTTCGCGGTAAAGGATGGCCGCATCCTCACCCCGCCGGCGGCCTCGTCCATCCTGCAGGGCATTACCCGCGACAGCATCATCAAGCTGGCAAAGGCCGAAGGCATTGAAGTTGTCGAGCAAGCCTTGCCGCGCGAAATTCTCTACCTCGCCGACGAGATTTTCTTCACCGGCACGGCGGTCGAGCTGACCCCGGTGCGCTCGGTCGACCGCAAGCCCACCCGTGCAGGCGGCCCCGGCGAGATCACCAAATGCCTGCAGGACCGTTTCTTCGGCCTGTTTGAGGGGCGCACGCCCGACCGCTGGAACTGGCTGGAGCCGGTCCCGGCCACCACTACTGACAAGGAAGCCGATAATGGAACGCGCATCGCCGTCTGAACCGCGCACGCTGTTCGACAAGCTGTGGGACAGTCATATCGTTATGCCGGAAAGCCCCGAGGCACCGGCCATGCTCTATGTTGACCTTCACCTTGTGCATGAGGTGACGAGCCCGCAGGCTTTCGCGATGCTGGACGAGCGGGGGCTGAAGGTGCGTGCGCCGCAGCGTACCTTCGCCACGCTCGACCATTCCACACCCACCACGCCGCGCAGGAAAGGCCAGCGCCCGGCCTATATCAGCCCGGCTGCCAAGAACCAGGTGGAGCGTCTGGAGGAAAACTGCGCCCGCCACGGCATTCCGCTGGCGGGCTGGGGCAGTTCAGACCGGGGTATTGTCCATGTGATGGGGCCGGAGCTGGGCCTGACCCAGCCCGGCATGACGATTGTCTGCGGTGACAGCCACACCTCCACCCATGGCGCGTTTGGCGCTCTGGCCTTTGGCATCGGCACGACGGAGGTCGCCCACGTGCTGGCCACCCAGACCGTGCTCCAGCGCAAGCCGAAGACGATGAAAGTCCATGTCGATGGCCGCCTGCCCTATGGGGTGGGTGCCAAGGATCTGATCCTTGCCATCATTGCAAAGCTCGGCGCGGGCGGCGCATCGGGCCACGTCATCGAGTATTGCGGCCCGGCCATCGAGGCGCTCTCCATGGAAGGGCGCATGACGGTCTGCAACATGTCGATCGAAGCGGGCGCGCGCGCCGGTCTGATCGCGCCTGATGAGGTGACGTTCGCCTGGCTGTCAGGCCGCGAGTATGCGCCCAAGGGGGCGGCCTTCGAGGCGGCCCGACTGAAATGGAAGCAATTGCGCAGCGATCCCGGTGCCAGCTTTGACCGCGAGGTGCGTCTCGATGCCAGCCGCCTTGCCCCGATGGTCACCTGGGGCGCATCCCCGCACATGGCTGCGCCCGTGGACGCGATGGTTCCGGCTCCGGGAACGGCCGACGATGTGAAAGCGCTCGCATGGATGGGCTTTACCCCCGGCGAAACCCTGATGGGCGAGGCGGTTCACACCGTCTTTGTCGGCTCGTGCACCAATGCGCGCCTGTCCGATCTGCGCGAGGCCGCCTTCATCATGGCTGGACGCCATGTGAAGCCCGGCGTGCGCATGCTGGTTGTTCCGGGCTCAGAGCGCGTGCGCAAGGCAGCAGAGGCCGAAGGCCTCGACGCCATCTTCCGCACCGCAGGGGCTGAATGGCGCGAACCCGGCTGCTCGATGTGTATCGCCATGAATGGCGATAGCGGCAGGCCGGGGGAGCTGGTCGTCTCGACCTCCAACCGCAACTTTGCCGGCCGTCAAGGGCCCGGCGTGCGCACGGTGCTGGCAAGCCCGGCGACCGCTGCGGCTGCGGCTGTCGCTGGTGCGATTACCGATCCGCGAAAAATGATGGAGATGTGTGGTGCAGCGTGAACCGATAAGTGAAATCCGCTCGCGCAGCTTTGCCTTGCATGAGCACAATATCGATACTGACCAGATCATCCCGGCCCGCTTCCTGACCACCACGGAGCGCGGCGCGCTGGCCGATGCCTGCTTTCGCGACTGGCGTTTCGACGCCGACGGCAATGTGACAGACCATCCGCTCAACGTTGTCGAGACGGCCACCCATTCTGTCCTCATCGCGGGGGATAATTTCGGCTGTGGCTCCTCGCGCGAGCATGCGCCCTGGGCCTTGCGGGACTTTGGTGTGCGCGCCGTCATCACCACGCGTGCGGGCGATATCTTCAAGGCCAATGCGGCCAATAACGGGCTGGTCGTGGCCGAGATTGATGCCGAGGCGCACGCAGCGCTTCTGGAGCGAACCGGCGAGGAAGTAGTTGTCAGCCTTCCCGATATGAGCGTTACCAGCGGCAATGTGCGCGCCGGTTTCACGCTGGAGCCGTTTGCGCGCACCTGCCTGATTGAAGGCCATGATGCGCTCGGCTTCCTCCTTGCGCGCGAGGATGCCATTACCCGCTTCGAGCAGGCCAGCGCGGCCTGAGACAGGCGCTGCCCGTTAGGGCTTTGCCAGAAACGCTGGAGCCTAGTAGAAGCGGCGGTTCATCCGCCGCTTCGCCTGTTTTCAAGGAAGGTTGCCCGCCCGTGTCCGACACCTACGATTTCACCGCGATTGAAACCAAATGGCGCCAGCTCTGGGCTGAGCGGGACACCTATCGCACGCCAGACCCGAAGCCGGGCGACAAGACCTTCTACGTGCTCGACATGTTTCCCTACCCGTCGGGGTCCGGCCTGCATGTCGGCCATCCGGTGGGCTATCTCGCGACCGATATCGTGGCGCGCTACAAGCGCATGGCGGGCTTCAACGTGCTCCACCCGATGGGTTGGGACAGTTTTGGCCTGCCCGCCGAGCAGCACGCGATAAAGACCGGTGAACACCCGGAAGTCTCCACCGCGAAGAATATAAAGACCTTCCGCCGCCAGATGGATCTGCTGGGTCTGGGCTATGACTGGAATCGCGAGATCGCGACGTCAAAGCCGGACTATTACAAATGGACGCAGTTCATCTTTGTGCAGATGTACGAGGCGTGGTTCGACAAGGACCAGAACAAGGCCCGCCCTATTCGCGAACTGCCCATCCCTGATGATGTGAAGGCGGCGGGCAAGCTCGCCATTCAGGAATATCAGGATGCGCACCGTCTGGTCTATTTCGACGATGCGCTAGTCAACTGGTGCGCCGAGCTCGGCACCATCCTCTCCAATGAAGAGGTGTTTGACGGCAAGTCCGAGCAGGGTTTTGACGTGGTGCGCGTGCCGATCCGCCAGGTGAAGATGCGCATTACAGCCTATACGGAGCGTTTGCTGGCGGGCCTTGAAGGGCTGGACTGGCCCGAAGGCATCAAGGACAGCCAGCGCAACTGGATCGGCCGGTCTGAAGGCGTGGAAATCCGCTTTGCGATTGATGGTTCAGGCGAAACCGTCACCACGTTTACAACGCGCGCCGATACGCTCGCGGGCGTCACCTTCCTGGCGCTGGCGCCGGAACATAAGCTGGTGGCAAGTCTGGTGCCTGCCAGCCACCGCGCGGATGTGGATGCCTATTGCGAAGCGGCCGCGCGCAAATCCGATCTCGACCGCACGGTGGATGCAGAGAAAACGGGCGTGCCTTCAGGTCTTTACGCCATCAACCCGGTAACGGGCGCGAAGGTGCAGATCTTCGTCGCGGACTACGTGCTGCCTGATTACGGCACTGGCGCGGTGATGGGCGTGCCAGCCCATGACGAGCGCGACTTTGCCTTCGCGAAGAAGTATGGCCTGCCTGTCGTGCCGGTTATTGATCCGGGTGCGGATGTCCCTGAGCGTCAGGCCGTGCTGAAGGGCGAAGCCTGCTGGACCGAAGACGGTATCATGCTCGACCCGCCAGCCGGGACCGAGGCCGGCCTCTACAGCGCAGGCCAGCGCTGGCGCGACGCGCGCGAGGCGGTTGCCGACTTCCTTGAAAACCGCGATCTCGGCAGGCGCGTTGTCAGCTATAATCTGCGTGACTGGATATTCTCCCGTCAGCGCTATTGGGGCGAGCCGATCCCGATCATCCATTGGGAAGACGGCACGCGCACCAGCCTTGATGTGTCAGAGCTGCCGCTGACCCTGCCCCATGTCGATGACTACAAGCCGACAAGCTATGACGCGCCGGCGCTGGCGCGCGCGCCCGGCTGGGTGGAGGTCACCGACCCGAAAACCGGCATGAAGGGACGGCGCGAGCTGAACACCATGCCGCAATGGGCCGGCTCGTGCTGGTATCCGCTGCGCTTCATGGATCCGAAGAACCAAAATGCGCTGGTTGATCCGTCCAAGGAGAAAGCATGGGGGGCGGTTGATCTCTATGTAGGCGGCGCCGAGCACGCGACGCTGCACCTGCTCTATGCGCGCTTCTGGTATCTGGCCTTGCATGATCTCGGCATCATCTCGACGGCCGAGCCGTTCAGCAAGCTCGTCAATCAGGGCATGCTGACCTCCTTTGCCTACCAGAATGCGCGCGGCGTGATCCTGCCCGTCGACGAGGTGGAGGAGCGCGGCGAAGGCGAGTTTGTCCACGTCCCGACAGGTGATCGCGTTGAGCGCATTGGCGCGAAAATGTCGAAATCCCTGCGCAATGTGGTGACGCCTGACGATGTGGTGGCGCAGTACGGATCGGACGCCTTCCGGGTCTGCCTGATGTTCATGGGACCTGTGGAGGGCGGGCGCGTCTGGGAAACCGAGAAGGCCGCAGCGTCGCTCAAATTCCTGCGCCGGGTCTGGAATTACGCCCTGTCCGGCATCGCCGCTCCGGCTGCAGAAGAAGCATCTGCCGTCACCATCGCCACCGGCAAGCTGGTCGAGGCGGTGACGGAGGATCTGGAGAATCTCCGCCTCAACACCGCCATTGCCGAACTGATGAAATTCCTCAACGCGGCAGAGGGCCAGCCTGTCACCAGGGACGGACTTTTGACCTTCCTGCGTGTGCTGGCGCCTTTCGCGCCACACATGGCCGAGGAGCTATGGGAGCGCGCCGGGCAGACGGGCAGTGTCTTCCATGCTGACTGGCCAAAGGCTGATGCCGACATGCTGCGCGCCGCTGTCGAGACTATCGAGATCGTGGTGCAGGAGGGCGGCAAGAAGCGCGGCTCTGTGCATCTTGCTCCGCAGACGGACGATGCAGCCGTGCGCGCGGCATCCATCGCCATGCTGAAGGAGACGGGCCGCGATGTTGCAGGGCTCGATCCGGCCCGCATCATCGTGGTGCGCGACAAGAAGACCGGCTGGGTGCGGCTGGTGAACATTCCTAAAACCGGATAGCGCCAGAATGCGCTTGCAGGAGCGCGCGCGCACGCTCTACCCTCATTCGCGAACTGAAAATCGGGGAGGGTTTCATGCGGCATATATGGCTGGGTGTGTTGGGCGCATTGGCGGTATCGGCCTGTACAGGCAGCGCAGAGCAGCGCCCGCCCGAACCGCTGGAGGCAACCCTTCGCACGGTGGAGCAGGGCGAGCTGATCGGCTTCCAGCATTCGCCCGGCGCGTGGGCCTGGCGCGGTGTGCCGTTTGCCGCCGCGCCTGAAGGCGATCTGCGCTGGCGCGCGCCGCGTCCTGCCCCTGCCTTCAATGGCCGCTTCGAGGCCCTGGACCATCCTGAGCCCTGCCCGCAATTTACCAGCGCCCTTCAGGCATCATCGGGCGTCACACCCGGCCAGCTCGTTGGCAGCGAGGACTGCCTGCGCCTCGACGTCTATGCGCCCGAAGGCGCAAGCGCGGATAATGCTGACCGTCCGGTCATGGTCTGGATTCATGGCGGGGCCAATGTCTGGGGCTTTGCCGGACAGTATGACGGCGCGCAGCTGGCAAAAGACCAGGATGTGGTCGTGGTGGCGATCCAGTATCGGCTGGGTCCGCTGGGCTTCTTCGCGCATGACGCCATCCGCAATGATGCCGCCGATCCACGCGACGCGGCGGCCAATTTCGCGCTTCTGGACCAGATCGCGGCGCTGGAATGGGTACGGGAGAACGCGGCCCGGTTCGGCGGCGATGCCGGCAATGTAACCATTTTTGGCGAGAGCGCAGGCGGACATAATGTGGCCGGCCTGCTGGCCTCGCCGCTGGCGTCGGGCCTGTTTCACCGGGCCATCATCCAGTCGGGCAGCTTTGACAGTGTCAGCTGGGAAGCGGCCGCCGGGGCCGAACCCGGCCAGTCCAATACATCAGACGAGATCGCGCTTCGCATCGCGGGTGACGGCTATAATGCCGCCGCCTTGCGCAGCGCTGATCTGGAGACCGTCTTCAACGCCTATCGCGGGGAGGATGGCGCGCCCTTCCTCAACCTGCCGCGCATGATCGAGGACGGGGTGACGATCCCGCGCGATGGTCTCGCCAACGCCTTTGCCTCACCCGACACGTTCAACGCGGTTCCGGTCATCACCGGCACCAACCGGGACGAGATGAAGCTGTTCAATCTCTTCAGCGCTGATCTGGTGAAGCGCTATTTCGGCGTCATCCTTATCAGCCGGGACGCAGCCTTCTATGACGCCATCTCGGACTATCAGAGCCGGGTATGGCGCATCCTCGCGGTGGACCAGTCTGCGAGCCTCATGCAGTCCGGCGGACATGGCGATGTCTGGGCTTACCGGTTTGACTGGGACGAGCAGGGCCGGGCGCTTTTCGTGATGGACTTGTCCCATCTTCTGGGCGCAGCCCACGCCATCGAGATACCGTTCGTCTTCAACCATTTCGACTTTTTCGGCCGCCTCGATGGGGCGATGTTCAACAACAATAACGCCAGCGGGCGCGAAGCGCTGGCCGCCGCCATGGGCGCGTACTGGGCCGAGTTTGCCCGCACGGGCGAGCCGGGCACGGGCGGACCCACTAACCTGCCCTATTGGGAGCGCTGGGATGAGGGCGGTGTCCTGATGCGCTTTGACAGCCCGGACGACAACGGACAGGAGCGCATCGCGGGTACGGACAGTTTTGAACGGCTCGAAGCCGATCTCGCTGCCGACACCCGCTTCGATGACGCCCAGCGCTGCATGATTTTCGAGGCGATGGCGGCCTGGCGGCCGCGTGGCAGTCTTGATGCGATGGGCCAGCGCCTGGGGTGCGGCTGACCTTTGAGCCTCTTGCCAGAATGAAGTGAACAGTGTTCACTTTTCTTCAGGCCGAGGGTTCGGAGACAATGCGTCATGGCGGATAATCAAGCGCAGAGCGTGGACGTGCTGATCGTCGGGGCCGGGATTTCCGGCATTGGCGCGGCCTGGCATCTCCAGCACCGCGCACCCGGCCAGAGCTATGCCATTATAGAGGCCCGCGCGCAGATTGGCGGCACCTGGGATCTCTTCCGCTATCCCGGCATACGCTCCGACTCTGACATGTACACGTTCGGCTATAATTTCCGCCCCTGGGTGGACGGCAAGGTGTTTGCCGACGGGCCGAGCATTCGCCGCTATGTGACCGATACCGCGCGTGAGGCCGGGATTGACTGGCATATCCGCTTTGACACGCGCGTCATATCGGCGAGCTGGGATAGCGGGACAGCCCGCTGGACGGTGGCGATGGAAGGGCCGGAAGGCCGCCAGGCGCTCACCGCCCGTTTCCTGATGATCTGTTCGGGCTATTACCGCTACGAGCAGGGCCATATGCCCGAATTTGAGGGGCTGGCGGACTTTGCTGGCGAAATCATCCACCCGCAGAAATGGCCTGAAGGCCATGACTATGCGGGCAAGCGCGTGGTGATTATCGGCTCTGGCGCAACGGCGGTGACGCTGGTGCCAGCCATGGCGGAGAAAGCCGCACATGTGACCATGCTGCAGCGCTCGCCGAGCTATATCGCAGCCCGTCCCTCACGCGACGCTGTGGCCGACGCCTTGCGAAAGGTGTTGCCCGGACGGCTCGCCTACACGCTCTCGCGGGTGAAGAATATTGCGCTATCCATGTTCTTCTTCCAGCTGTCGCGCGTTTGGCCGGACTTTGTGAAGCGCGGCGTCATCAAGGCGATACGCGCAGAGCTGGGCGAGGATTTCGATGTCGAGCGCCACTTCTCGCCCCGCTATAATCCGTGGGACCAGCGCTTCTGCCTCGCCCCCGATGGCGATTTCTTCGCGGCCCTTAAGGGCGGCAAGGCCAGCATCGTCACCGATCATATCGAACGCTTCGAAAAGGGCGGCATCCGCCTGAAATCCGGCGAGCTGATCGAGGCTGATCTCATCGTCCCGGCGACGGGGCTGGAAATGCAGGTCGGTGGCGGCATGGATATCAGCGTGGATGGCGAGAGCGTGGTACCTGCCAACAAGATCACCTATCGCGGCATGATGCTCTCCGGTGTTCCCAACGCCGCTCTGGCGTTCGGCTATACCAATGCTTCATGGACGCTGAAGATCGATCTCACGGCTGAGCGGGTCTGCCGCCTGCTGAACCACATGGAGCGGCAGGGCCATGATTACTGCGTGCCGGTACCGCCAACGGATATCGAGCTGGCGCCGCTGCTCGATTTCTCGTCCGGCTATGTCCAGCGCGCCCTGCCACACCTGCCCCGGCAGGGGACCAAAGCGCCCTGGCGCACCTATCAGAACTATGTGCAGGACATGCTGACCATCCGCTATGGCCGCCTCGAAGACGGGCATTTGCGCTTCCGCAAGGCAAAAGGCACCGCCAGCGCAGCAGAGCCGGTTGCCCGCGCTGCCGAATGATCAGTCCAGCCGCTCCACGGGCGGCATCGTCCACTCACCGTCCAGCACGGCCTCCTGCGGCCAGTAGAGGCGGGCGAGCAGGGTGAAATTGCCACTCTGCGGTGCGGGGAGCCAGTTCGCCTCACGGCCCTCTTCTGGCGGTCCGGAATGAATGTCTAGCGTGATGCTGCCATCCTCATCGGCCACCAGCGCGTCCCGGCTCGTCAGTGCGTAGCGGTTCGCCTCATTGGCGATGAAATATCCGTCGGCGTCATAGAGCGTGACCGACCAGAATCCGTTGACCGGGGGCATGGTCTCGGCTTCAAACCGGATCTGATAGCGCTGCCCGCCCTGCAAGGGCTCGCCAGATGAATCGGTGCTGGCAGAGGGATAAACAGCGTCTTCAGGCAGGTTCGCGCCAAGGCCATAGAGCGCTACCCCGGCCCGGTAGGCATGATCGCTCCCATAGCGGCCAATATGGTCATCGGGAACAACCCACCCTGCGGCCCGCGACGGCCCTTCCGCCAGACGTTCGCGCGCTGCCGCTACGCCGCGCAGCACCACCTGCATGGCCAGTATGCCGTATTCGGACCAGTCGGCACTTTCGCCGGGGCCAGCGCCGAGCGCGCGCATCCGGGCCAGCGCCTCGCGATCGGTTTCGGCAGGGGGATTGTCCACCATTAGCTGGCCGAGCCGGTCGAAGAAGTCCGGCGCATCCATTTCGGCCACCCTGGCTGGCGGCGCAGGTAGCGCTGATGCGGACGCTGGCCGCTCCAGCGTCACACCATGGCCTCCCGGCATGGCGCGATACGGGTAGAGCCGTAATCCGTCCTGCAGCCGGTGCACGGCTGGCAGATCATCCGGTCCGCTGATCTCGATCCGGCCCAGAAGCCAGACCATACGGGTTGGCGAGCGGTAAAGCGTCATGCCTTCCGGCGCGCTGCCCTCAAAGTCTGGCCCGGCAATCAGTATGCTGACACTGCCATCGCCCAGCGTGCGCACACCCGGATCGGCAAAGACATTGGTCCACGCATCCATGCCCTGAAACAGCCAGTAGCGGCCGTCCATGGCCGGGATGTCCAGCTGCATGGGAGTGCTGCCCAGCTCCAGCCAGGCCAGCGAATACAGCGTATCGACATTGGGGCGCACCACGGCCGTAAACCCCGCCTCCGGCAGGCTGCGTATATGCGCCAGCCGGTTGGGCGGCAGCCCGCCCCGCTCGATCACATCGCGCCGGGTCTCATCCATCAGCACCAGCGGATAGCCGTAAATATAGGAATGTCCGGCGGCCTGCCCCAGCTCCTGCAGGGTCAGCTCAAACGGGTTGCGGGTCGACCATACCCAGCCCATCGCCAGCCCGCCGACAAGGGCGCTGACGATAATGGTGGCCATCAATATCCGGCGGCGTCTGCGGTAAAAGGCCAAACGCATTCCTCCAGCCTGCCCAAGGGCAAGCATCGCGCGCTACGGCAGGGCAGCGCAAGGGCGCTGACAGGCCAACCGCTTTGCGTTATCGCACACACCATCATGGCGCCACCGCTTCTCACTTTGCAGGATATAAGCCTGAGCTTCGGGGTCACGCCCCTGCTCACGGGCGCGGAGCTGATCGTCGCGCCCGGTGAGCGCATCTGCCTTGTCGGGCGGAACGGCTCTGGCAAATCCTCCCTGATGAAGATCGCAGCCGGGCTGATCGAGGCAGATGCAGGCGAGCGCTTCCTCCATCCGGGCGCGACGGTGCGCTACCTGCCGCAGGAGCCGGATCTGTCCGGATTCGAGACCGCACTGGCCTATGTCGAGGCCGGGCTGACGCCGGGCGATGATCCCTGGCGCGCGCGTATGCTGCTCGAAGCGCTGGGGCTGACCGGCGAGGAAAGCCCGGCCCGCCTGTCAGGCGGTGAGGCGCGCCGGGCGGCGCTGGCCCGTACGCTGGCACCTGAACCCGACATTCTCTTTCTCGACGAGCCGACCAACCATCTCGATCTGCCGGCTATCGAGTGGCTGGAGGAGGAGCTCTCGCGCACGAAAAGCGCGCTTGTACTCATCAGCCACGACCGGCGCTTTCTGGAAAACCTCTCCCGCGCCACCGTCTGGCTGGACCGGGGCATCGCCCGGCGGCTCGACAAGGGCTTTGCCCATTTCGAGGACTGGCGCGACGAGGTGCTGGCCGCAGAAGAGCTCGAACAGCACAAGCTCGCCCGCCAGATCGCGCGCGAGGAAGACTGGATGCGCTATGGCGTTACCGCCCGGCGCAAGCGCAATGTCCGCCGCGTGGACGAGCTCAAGGCCCTGAAAGCCCGCTATCGCAGCCATTCCGGCCCGCAAGGTGTAGCCAATCTGGAAGCCTCTGATGCCGAGCAATCCGGCAAGCGCGTTGTCGAGGCAAAGAACATCTCCAAGCGTTTCGGTGACCGTGTGGTGGTGCACGATGCCTCCATCCGTATCCAGCGCGGCGAGCGCATCGGCTTTGTCGGCCCCAATGGCGCGGGCAAGACCACGCTTCTCAACATGCTGGTGGGCAATCTCGAACCCGATACCGGCACTGTGCAGCTGGGTGTGGGCCTGCAGATCGCCCAGCTGGACCAGAAGCGCGCGCAGCTCAAACCCCACTGGACACTCGCCGAGGCGCTGACCGGCGGGGGCGGCGACCATGTCGAGATCAACGGCCAGACGCGCCATATCGCCAGCTGGATGAAGGATTTCCTGTTCCGCCCCGAACAGGCGCGCACGCCGGTCCATGTCTTGTCCGGAGGCGAGCGCGCCCGCATCATGCTGGCCCGCGCGCTGGCCCTGCCCGGCAATGTCATGGTGCTCGACGAGCCGACCAATGATCTTGATCTGGAAACGCTCGATTTGTTGCAGGACCTGATTGCCGATTATGCCGGCACCGTGCTGCTGGTCAGCCATGACCGCGATTTCCTTGATCGCACGGTGAACCGCGTTATCGCCTATGAAGGCGATGGGAACTGGCAGGTCTATGCGGGCGGCTATTCCGACATGGTGGTCCAGCGCGGTGAGGGCGTGCGCGCGCGCAGCCAGCAGGAAACTGTGCAAAAGCAGACGGCCGCACCAGCCTCTGCGAAATCACCGGCCTCAGCGCCGCCACAGCAGCGCGCCAAGCTCTCCTTCAAGGACAAGCATGCGCTTGAAACCCTGCCCGGCGAGATCGAGGCTCTGGGGAGTAAAATCGCCAAGCTGGAAGCCGAGCTGGCCGATCCGGCGCTGTTCTCACGCAATCCGGAGCGCTTTCATGCCGCCAGCGGCGAACTGGCGAAGGCCAGCGAAGAGCGCGAAGCCAAGGAAGAGCGCTGGCTGGAGCTGGAAATGCTGCGCGAGGAGCTGGAGGCCGGGCGCTAGCCCTCCTCATTGCGCAATGCTGCGCCTGCGATATGGTGTCCCGGATTATCGGGTCTGAAGGATAATGTGCCGTGGCTGCGTCCGCATCCGAGCTGATTTCCGGTGCGCGCCGCGCCGTCGTGAAAATCGGTTCCTCCCTTCTCATTGATGCGCATACGGGCGGCCCGGACACGGCCCGTTTCGAGGCGATTGGCGGAGCGCTGGCGCGCTGGCGTGCGCGCGGCATCGA
The DNA here is from genome assembly GCF_041429775.1 of Glycocaulis abyssi. Lineage (NCBI taxonomy): Bacteria > Pseudomonadati > Pseudomonadota > Alphaproteobacteria > Maricaulales > Maricaulaceae > Glycocaulis > Glycocaulis abyssi. Next base: position 2,613,912 of record NZ_CP163421.1, read on the forward strand.
AACCGTGCTGGTATCCTCCGGCGCTGTGGCGCTGGGCCGCAAGCGGCTGAACCTGCCCGCCGGCAAGCTGGCGCTCGACCAGAAACAGGCGGCCGCAGCCGCAGGCCAGACCGCCCTGATGATGGCGTGGAATGCCGCGCTGGAACCCCATGGCATGCCCGCCGCGCAGGCGCTTCTTACCTTTGATGACATGGAAAGCCGACGCCGCTGGCTCAATGCCCGCGCCACGCTGGATGCGCTGCTCGCCGCCGGCGCACTGCCCGTCATCAACGAGAATGATACGGTCGCCACCGCCGAGCTGCGCTATGGCGATAATGACCGGCTGGCCGCGCGCGTGGCGCAGATGTGCGATGGCGACCTGCTGGTCTTGTTGTCGGACGTGGACGGGCTTTACAGCGCTGATCCGTCCCGTGTTCCCGGCGCGCAGCTGATTGCCCATGTGGCCGCCATCACGCCGGAGATCGAGGCGCTGGGCGGGGAGCCGGGCAGGGCCGGTACCGGTACCGGCGGCATGGCCTCCAAGATTGCGGCTGCGCGCATCGCAGCGCGGGCCGGCATTGCCACCATCATCGCAGCCGGCGCCGAAGATGATCCGCTGGACAGGCTGAGCAGAGGCGCGCCGCACACGGTCTTTGCGCCGGAGACCTCGCGCACCAATGCCCGGCGCAACTGGATTTCCGGTGCGATAGCTCCGCGCGGAAAACTGCATCTCGATGACGGCGCAGCGCGCGCCGTGCGGTCCGGCAAGAGCCTGCTGCCTGCCGGGATTGCGCGGGTAGAAGGCGAGTTCTCGCGCGGCGAAACAGTGGCGCTGGCGGGCGGTGATGGCGCGGTGCTCGCCAAGGGAATTTCCGCCTACGGAGCAGAGGAATTGCGCCGGATTGCCGGCCTGCGATCCGCCGATATCGAAGCGGTGCTGGGCTATCGCCGGGGCGTGGCGGCCATCCATGTCAACGATCTGGTGCTGGAGGATCAGGGATGAGCAAATATCAGCCTGATTGGGCAAGCCGCGCGGGCGCAGAGCTTCGTGCCGCCGCACGCGCGCTGGCAGACACAAGCGCGGACAGGCGCACCGCCGCGCTTGCCGCCATGGCCGATGCGCTGCAGGCAGCTTCGAAAAGTGTGCTGGCTGCCAATGCGGATGATGTGGCCCGCGCTCAAAGCAATGACACCAGCGGTGCCATGCTGGACCGGCTGCGCCTCGATCCACAGCGGCTTGATGGCATTGTGGAGGGTATCCGCGCCGTCGCCCGTCACCCCGACCCGATAGGGCGCGAGATCACGCGCTGGACACGGCCCAACGGCCTTGTGATGTCGCAAGTGCGTGTCCCCATCGGCGCGATTGGCGTCATCTTTGAAAGCCGCCCCAACGTGGCGGCGGATGCGGCGGCCCTGTGCGTGCGCTCGGGCAATGCGGTGGTGCTGCGCGGCGGATCGGACGCGGCCTCCAGCGTGGCGGCGATTTTGGATGCTCTGCGAGGCGGCTTGCGCGAAGCGGGCCTGCCGCAAGCCATCATCATCGCGCCGCCGTCCACCGACCGCGCCTATGTCGGTGACATGCTGGCCGGGATGGATGGCGCGCTGGATCTCGTCATTCCGCGCGGCGGCAAGGCGCTGGTCAAACGTGTGCAGGAAGAGGCGAGGGTGCCGGTGCTCGGCCATCTCGATGGGCTCTGCCACGTCTATGTGGACGGCGCAGCGGACGCGGACATGGCCGAACGCCTGGTAGTGAACTCCAAGATGCGCCGCACCGGCGTGTGCAATGCGGCTGAATGCGTGCTGATCGACCGGCAGGCTGGCGAAGCGATGGTGACGCGCCTCGTATCGGCACTACAGGCAGCCGGGTGCGAAGTGCGTGGTGACGCAGCGGTGCAGGCGCTCGCCCCGTCTGTCACGCCCGCGAGCCCGGAAGATTTCGACACCGAATATCTCGATGCCATCGTCTCCATGGCGGTGGTGGACGGGGTAGAGGGCGCGCTGGCTCATATCGCCCGCCATGGCTCTGGCCATACCGAGGCGATCATCACCGGCGACGAGACGTCAGCGCACACCTTCCTCGCCCGCGTGGATGCCGGCGTTGTCATGCACAATGCCTCGACCGGATTTTCAGACGGCGGCGAGTTCGGCTTCGGCGCAGAGATAGGCATTGCCACGGGCCGCATCCATGCACGCGGACCAGTGGGCGCCGATCAGCTCACCAGCTGGAAATACCAGGTGTTTGGCACGGGGCAGACAAGACCCTAGAGCGCAATCCGAAAAGTGGGCACCGGTTTTCGGAAAAATTGCGCTCAAGATAAAAAGTTAGAGCGTGCGGCCTGACACAAGTCAGGTCAGACAAGACCCTAACGCGCCTCCAGCCCCAGCGTCTCGAACATCTGCGCATCGCGCGTCAAAGACGGGTTGGGCGTGGTCAGCAACTCCTCGCCGACGAAAATCGATCCGGCACCGGCCAGGATGCACAGCGCCTGCAGCTCCCGGCTCATCCCTTCGCGGCCCGCAGACAGGCGCACAACCGAGAGCGGCATGATGATCCGGGCGGTGGCGATGGCGCGCACGAAATCAAGCCCGTCCAGCGGAGCCGACCCGGATAGCGGCGTGCCGGACACTGGCACCAGATGATTGATCGGCACGCTTTCGGGGTGCGGGTCCAGCCGGGCCAGCTCGGTCAGAAGGCCAATACGGTCCTCCGCCCCTTCGCCCATGCCGATAATGCCGCCGCAGCACACCTTGATGCCCGCGCCGCGCACCCGGTCCAGCGTCTCTATCCGGTCCTCCCAGGTGCGGGTGGTGATGATCTTTTCGTAGTATTCCGGCGAGGTATCGAGATTGTGGTTGTAATAGTCGAGCCCGGCCTCTTTCAGCCGTTCGGCCTGCCCCTTTCCGAGCATGCCAAGCGTCATGCAGGTCTCAAGGCCGAGCGCTTTTACCCCCTCGATCATCTCGCAGATTTTCGGCTCGTCGCGTGTCTTTAGTGAGCGCCAGGCCGCGCCCATGCAAAAGCGTGTCGCGCCGCCTGCCTTGGCCGCGCGCGCCTTTTCCAGCACGGTATCCGTGTCCATCAGCCTGGAGGCTTTAAGCCCTGTGTCGAACTTGGCAGACTGGTTGCAATACCCGCAATCTTCGGGGCAGCCGCCCGTCTTGATGGAGAGAAGCTGGCTCTTCTGCACCTCGCCTGCCCGGTGGTGGAGGCGGTGGATCTCGCCCGCCGCATGCATCAGATCGGCAAACGGCGCATCATGGATCGCCTTGACCTCTTCGCGGGACCAGTCAGAACGGGGCGTGCCGGAAGCGCGAATCGTGTCGGGCAGTGAAAGCGTCATGATGTTAAACAAGTCCTCAGCTGATAAGGCCGGTACCCTAGGCGAGGGGCACCGTAGCCCTCAAGTGCGCTGGGCGGCAGAACTCGCCGGATTCTTCCGCCCCTTCTGGCACTGGCTCTTTATTGCGGCGTTTCTCGTCACCTGCGTTTTTGCATTATGGCCCGGATACGCCAACCCGCCTGCGGCGCTTGGATGGCATGTCGTCAACCATCTCATGGCCTTTGTGGTGCTGACCATGCTGGCCCGTGCGGCCTGGCCACAGCTACGCCGGATATGGCTGTTTCTCATTCTTCTGGCCTATGGCGGGCTGATTGAGCTGCTGCAATCCCTGCCTTTCATCAACCGCTCAATGTCGCTCTATGACTGGGCGGTAGATGCGGTGGGCATCGTGCTGGGGCTGGTTCTGGTCTGGATCGCAGGCTGGATTGCCGGCGAGCCCTGGTGAGCAGCCCGCGCCCGCCCCACACGCCCTGGCGCGATGGCCCGCCACGCTTTGCTGTCGGCCTCAAGCCCATTGCTCCTGACACCTGGCTGGTCCCGGATACAGAAGCAGACAGCCTGCCAGAGCGCCGGGCGCTGCTGGCAGACTTCGCCCTGACGAGTTTCGAAGCGTCCGGCGCTGGCCCCGCTGCGCGTGAAGCGGCACTGCTGGCCACCGGCCATCTGCATGACGCCGGCATGGACGCGCCCGAGCCGGAGGAGGGGCCGCCCGCCCTATGGCAGCTCGCCCATCATGTCAGCGATGATCTGGTGGTGATGATGCCGGGCAGGGCTGGCTGGTATGTGGGCGCGGCCGTGCTTACCTCGCCCACCTTCTTCTCCCTGCCTCATGCGGCGGGAAAGACGCTGCACGCACTCCACCAGCCCGTCCCCGGCGGGGACCAGCTGGCCACCCGCATTGCCCGCGTGTTCGACCATGTCCGGCCCGGACAGGTGCTCGAACGCTTCAACTGGACCCTGCAGGCGGGTGATGACCGTTTCACGCCGGACGGCGCCCCCTTGCGCGCACGCGCGCTGGCGGCCAAGCCGGGCGAGGCCGAAGCCCTGCTGCATGTGCGGGTGGAACGCCAGACGATCACGAAACTCGAAGACAGCGGCGCGGTCCTTTTCACCATCCGCATCTGCCTTGATCCGGTGGCGGCGCTGGACGCAAAAGAAAAGGCCGCCCTGGGAGCGGCCTGGCACGGTGCGGATGACGCCGCACGCGGCTACAAGAAATGGGCAGTGCTGGACCATCTGGTGGCCGCAGCACTGCCCGCTCCCTGAATTACCCGGCGGGTTCTTCGCTTTTCCCGCTCTCCGGCTTGGCAGAAGCCACCGGCTTGCCGTCCGGCCCTTTGGCCGTATCGCCAAACCAGGCCGGAGGCACGACGCCGTTCTTGTCGAAGTCGCGCGTGTACTTGACCACCATCCCCGACAGCAACAGCAGTGCCAGCAGGTTGGGCAGCGCCATGGCCGAGTTGGCGATATCGCCCAGGCGCCAGACGAAGTCATTGGCCTGGATCGCGCCGGTGAACACCATGGCCACCCACACGAAGCGGAACGGCTTGGCGGCCCAGTCGCCCACCAGATAGGTGGCCGATTGTTCGGCATAGTACGACCAGCCGATCAGCGTGGTGAAAGCAAACAGCGCGAGCGCCAGTCCGATCACCCAGCCGCCGACCACCGGCAGGCCCTGCCCGAATGCCGCTGACGTGATGCCGACATCCTGAAGTTCGCCGATCGACATCCAGGCGTATTCGACGAAGCCGCCGCCCTCGGTCGGGTACTGGCCGGCGACCACCAGGATCACCAGCGCCGTCATGGTGCAGATGATGATGGTGTCGATGAAGGTGCCCAGCATCGCCATCTCGCCCTGACGGATCGGGTTCTTGGTCTGGGCTGCGGCGTGGGCGATAGGCAGGGAGCCCTGACCAGCCTCGTTGGAGAACAGGCCGCGCGCGACGCCAAAACGCACCGCCTCCATCACCGCATAGCCTGCCAGCCCGCCTACGGCCGGTCCAAATCCGAAGGCGTACTCGAATATCTGCATGAAGGCGCCCGGCACATGTTCAATGTGCAGGACAAGGACAAAGGCCGCGACCAGCACATAGGCCGCCGCCATGAACGGCACCATGATCCCGGCGACGCGTCCGATGGACTTGATGCCGCCAATAATCACCAGGAAGACAAAAAACGCGATCAGCGCGCCCGGTATCCAGGCCGCCACCACCAGGCGCAGCGTGTCGGCGGTGAGTGCGCCGGGCGCTGCCTCGGCGGCCATGGCCGCATCAGGGTCAATCACCTGGCCGGTTTCGGCGGTTGCCGCCGCTGCAGCGGCCTCTGCTGCGTCTGCGGCTGCGGCGGCGCGTGCACCGCGGGCCCGCCCGCTTGCGTCCAGCTCGATAATGCCCCCGGCGTCCACGATGCGCCGCGCCTCGCAGGCCGACATGCCGATATTGGCCGTGGGCTGCAAAAGCTGGCAGGGCAGGATGCGCGCGATATTGTTTTCGGTGCCCGTCTGAACGCCGTTGGTGATGGAGTTGGACTGGATCATGTTGCCAGTGGCGAGCGCGGAGAACAGCGCGCCGATGCAGAACACCACCGCCAGCCAGCCCCAGCCTTTGCCCAAGCCGTTCTTGATGTAGTACATCGGCCCGCCATGGAAGTGTCCGTCGGCGTGCTTTTCACGGAAACGCACGGCCAGCGAGCCTTCCGCGTAGGACAGCGCCATGCCGAACAGGGCGGTGATCCACATCCAGAAGATCGCGCCGGGACCACCCAGCGAGATGGCCGTGGCCACCCCGGCCAGATTGCCGGTGCCGACCTGACCGGAAAGCGCGGTGGACAGTGCCTGCCATGGTGTGATGTCACCAGCGCTGTCATCGCCCTTGCGTCCGCCCCACAGCCGGGAGAACGCGCCGCCCAGGGTCAGGACCGGGCGGAAGCCCAGACGGATCATCAGGAAAAGGCCAATCCCGAGCAGGACCACCACCATGGGACCCATGGGGACAATCTGCTCGTCACCCCAGTATCCGCCCCACAGGAAATCAGCCGCCATGAACACAAGATCGACGAGATTTGTCCCGCCCGCTGGCGCTTGCTCAACTGCCATAATGTCGCTCCCCACAAATTTGGTGGGTGCAGCTTAGGCACCTGCCGGGCAAACGCAAACGCCTTTGTGACATTGACAATCAGCCAGGCCGCATGCGGGCTGGAGCAGGCCCGGTTCAGCCCGGTTCAGCCCGGTTCATGGCCATGGCTTGCGGCGCCGCGCGGTGGCTACGGCGTGCCGCCCGGCTGATAGGGCGTGATGGCAAACACGCCCCAGGGCCACAGATCATCATTCATGTCGGCCAGATCGCTCTGGTTGAGGCGCGGCCAGACCAGCATGACAGGGCCAAGCCCGCCCGTGGCCAGCGGGTCGCCATCCGCACGCAGGGCAAGGATGGGCTCATGGCGGGCGATAAGCGCGGCAGGCACCTCGGCCTCATACCCGTCAAAGGCGGTAAGGCGCACACTCGCCCCCTCCAGCCCTGCATGGCGCAACACTTCGGACAGGCGCGGGCCATCGAAGACGCGCGGCGCACTGCCGACGGGGAAATCGGCCCGTATCTGGCGCCAGCTCATCGCCGTCAGTTCCGGCCGGGTAAATCCGCGCGCGCCCTGCACCTCGATGCCGTAAATGGCATAGAGGCCCTCATAGGTGACAGGACGGCTGCCACGATGGGCGCTGTCGACCCCGGTGATGACCAGCACAACCGGGCCGGTGCGCGATATCGCGTCCGGGTCAACCGGGTTCTGGCCGCAGCCTGGAAGCGTCAGCCCTGTTATCAGAAGCATGAGGCCAGCCAGCCCTGTCAGTCCGGCACGCCAGCATTGCGCAACAGTAAAACCTGACATCGCGTCTCCCCTTTTTGGTGCGTATGGCGCGGCGCTGACCACTACCATGCGCGAGTATGTTGCTGATGACCAGCCAGCCCTAACGCTGACCGGCCAGAAAGCCGGACGCCAGACGCTCAGCAAACCAGTCATGTGCATGGGCCGCGCCTTGCGCGTCGTGGCGCACGCGCGGATCAAATGGCTCGTCGGGCGCATCGAAGGCGTGGGTCAGTCCCGCCAGAACCTGCCAGTCGATCTGCGCGCCCGTTTCCAGCTGCGCCTCGAACAGATCACCGCAGGCGCGCGGATCGGCAATCACATCATTGCCCGCCAGCAGGGCATGGACGGGCGGATAGGCCGGCACATCATGGCCGCGCGCCCGGTTGAGAAAGCCGCACCACGGATAGACCAGCATGACCGAGCGCACGCCTTCCAGCGCATTGCCGGGCAGGGCCTCCATCCCGGCAGGCGGCGCACCCTCATGGGCAAGCGTCAGCGTATCCAGCAAGGTCCAGCCGCCATGGCTCCAGCCGATCAGGGCAAGCCGGGACGCATCAATCTGCGGCAGGCTGCGCGCATATGCGAGAGCTGCCATGACATCGCCCGCGCGCGCATCACCGCGAAGGCGCGCCGCGCTGCACACCGTCAGGCGCGCACCCATGCGGCCAATCCCGCGTGCGCCATGGGAATCCACGATCAGCGCCGCAATACCGGCTTGATTGGCAATCGCCGCATAGTCCTGCTGGACGGAGATCACCCCGCCACAGCCTGAAAACATCAGCACGGCGGGGACAGGCTCCGAGGCGCCCTGAGGCATCTGAACGCTGATATGCGGCTCCAGCATGGCGATACGCTGTTCGAGCGTATCAGGCGCATTGCTGCACGCCGTCAGCCCACTGGCGGTGAGCGCCAGAATGGCGGCCCGCCAGAGCATCAGTGCCGGAAATGGCGCATGCCGGTGAAGACCATGGCAAGGCCCGCCTCATTGGCCGCCTTTATCACCTCGTCATCGCGGATCGAGCCGCCCGGCTGGATGATGGCCGTGGCACCTGCCTCGATGGCCGCATTCAGCCCGTCGGCAAACGGGAAGAAGGCATCCGAGGCGCACACAGAGCCGCGTGTGCGCGGTTCATCCCAGCCATTTTCCTGTGCGGCCAGCTCTGCCTTGCGCGCCGCCAGCACCGCCGCATCCAGCCGGCTCGTCTGGCCCATGCCGATGCCGGACGTGGTGCCGCCCTTGGCATAGACGATGGCGTTGGACTTCACATGCTTGACCACCCGCCAGGCGAACAGCAAATCGGCCAGCTCGGCTTCGCTCGGCGCCCGCTCGGTGACGGTTTTGAGATCCCTGGCCAGCACATGGCCGGTATCGCGCGCCTGGACCAGCAGGCCCCCCGCCACCGATTTGACCATCCATGCGGCCTGTGCCGGGTTCGCCATGCCGCCCGTGACCAGCACGCGGACATTCTTCTTCGCGGCGAGGATTTCCATCGCTGCATCATCGGCTTCCGGCGCGATCACCACTTCGGTGAAGTGTGAGGCGATGAGATCAGCCGTATCGGCGTCCAGCTTGCGGTTAAGCGCGACAATACCGCCAAACGCGCTCACCGGATCGGCAGCAAACGCGCGGTCATAGGCGGTGGCGAGCTTGTCGGCGGCGCTGACCCCGCACGGATTGGCGTGCTTGACGATGACGCAGGCTGCCTGCTCTTCGGCATCAAACTCGCTGACCAGCTCAAACGCGGCGTCTGCGTCTGCGAGATTGTTGTAGGACAGCTCCTTGCCCTGCAGCTGCTTTGCCGAAACGATGCCGGGGCGGGGCGCAGGGCTGGCATAGAGGGCTGCGCTCTGGTGCGGGTTCTCGCCATAGCGCAGTCCTTGCGACAGCGTGCCGCCAATGGCGAAAAAGCGGTTGTCCGGCTCGTTTGTTTCCTCGGCCAGCCGCTCGGCAATCGCACTGTCATAGGCGGCGGTACGGGCAAAGGCTTTTGCGGCCAGATGGCGGCGCAGGGCGAGCGTTGTCTGCCCCTCATGCTTTTCCATTTCGCCAATGACTTTTTCCAGATCGTCGCCTTCCACGCACACCGTGACATGGACGTGGTTCTTGGCGGCAGCGCGGATCATGGCCGGGCCGCCGACATCGATCTTGGCGATGCAGCCCTCAATGTCCGCGCCGGAGGCGACCGCATCCTCGAACGGGTAGAGATTGACCATGAGAAGGTCGATGGCCGGGATGCCATGCTCGTCCATCGAGGCCAGATCATCCTCCCGGTCACGCCTTGCCAGCAACCCGCCATGAATGCGCGGATGCAGGGTTTTCACCCGGCCATCCATCATTTCAGGGTACCCGGTCACTTCGGCGGCGTCGCGCGCCTCCAGCCCGGATTCGCGCAATGTTGCCAGCGTGCCGCCAGTGGAGATCAGCTCGACGCCCATCTCTGACAGCTTGCGGGCGCGGGCCACCAGGCCGGTCTTGTCCGATACCGAGATCAGCGCGCGGCGTACCGGCGCAAGGAATTCATCCGACATGAGGGGAATGCTCCATACAAATCTGGCGTCTGGCTATCACGCCCCGCCGACGCGACCAAGGCGCTGGAACGCCCATCTTACACGGTTTGGCGGCCGCTCGCCTCCCCCATACGATTCTGCCTCGCCGGAGATGACCAGCTGGGTCGAGCGCACAGGGCTGGGGCCACTGGCGAGATAAACCGAGCGTTCCAGCCGGACAGGGCCGCCATCGGTGCGGAAACGCCAGCCATCGCCATTGGGCAGGACCAGAAGCGCGCTTAAGGAATCGCGCGAAAGAGACGCCTTCACGCCGGGATGCAGCTGGAAGCGGATGGCAAAGCTCAGAAGCTTTTCCGGATCATCGGGCGGGCCGTCCTCAACGGGGCGGTAAATGCCGTCCTCGCCGCGCAGATCGCCGCCATCCACGGCCAGGAAGAGCCGCCGGCGTATGCCGACCCCGAACTTGGCCCGGTAGCCATCATGGCTGGATTCCAGCCAGACGCCGACATCTTCCTCATTGCGGCGCGCACGCACCGGATCAGGCCCGGTCTCGAACCGGTCGCCCAGCAGATTGCGCTTCCAGCCCGGACGGATAAGGCGCGCCAAGGAGGTTTCCTCCAGCGTCAGCGCAGAGTGAGCCGCTGTGGCCCGCACCGCCTCGCGCCAGGCCGGCGGCTGGTCATCATTCCAGCCGCAATTGACGATCAGGCGGCCACCGGGCGGCGCAAATTCGAACGATAGCGCGCTGGCATGGGCGTTCACCCCGTGCACGCCTTTTGCCGGCCCTGCCGCATCCAGAATGACGACAGAGCCGCCCGCCTCGGCGCGGTGATAGCCCGAATGGGGCGCGACGTTGAAAGGTTTCACCTTTTCGCGCCCGCGCATCGCGGTTTCAATCAGCCGGGTCGATCCCTCGCCCCCGCCATGGAAGCTGGCAAGCCCTTTGGGGCCCATGCGGAAGAAGCGCACCGCGCCCGCCAGCCGGTCCATCGCCCGGCTGATTTCGGTATCGAGCGTCAGCCCCTGCGCGTTGGCCAGCGCATCCAGCTGCACCAGGGCGGCCAGGATGCGCGCGCTGGTCAGTGGCGTGCGGCTGACATGCCCGCCATCAGGCAGGACTTGCGATTTGAGATCGGCCGCCAGCTGGCGTTCGCCGGCCTGGCGTGTGCGCTGGCCCAGCTCCAGGCTGATGGAAGCTGCCGTCAGGGCGATGGCAGCGTCTATCCGCTCGGCGCTGGCCGGCAGCAGGGGCAGGGCGCGCCGCAGCCGGGCGGATTGCCGGACAAGGCTTTTCAGCCGGGTATCGCGGGCGCTGCGGTCATCACCGCCATCCAGCAGCGGCAGGACCTGCAGCCAGATACGCACCCGGCGCGCCAGTATGGCCGGGCTCCACGCAAAACTGTTCCAGCGGCCAAACCATGAAAGCCAGTCATCAATCAGGGTGAGGGCCGTATCTGTGGGATCGTCCTCGCGCACCGCCAACAGGTCGGGCAGCCACTCAAAGCTGTGCAGGCGTGCGGCAAAGGCCCGCGACGGCGCGGGCAGCGCCCACACGCTCTCGCCAGCCGGTACGCTGAGCGTCTCGCCGCCCAGCGTGAACCGGCCTGCCAGCAGCGCTGCGCCGCGCGTGGCATCTCCGCCGGCAACCGGTTCGAGAGGATGGATGGTGCGCTTGCCCGACCCCCCTCCCAGAGACAGCATGCGGTAGGGCGGCAGGAAATTGGCAAAATCGGAAAGTTCGCGGCGCATCGCGCCAAGGGCGGCCTGCCCGATATCGCGGCTGGTGACGAGAGAGCCCATGGGCGCTGTGTCAGCCTCCGCGCAAGGCGTGGATATTGGCCGCGTAGCGGTCCGGCCCGCCGGTGAACACGGCAGAACCGGCCACCAGCGCATCCGCGCCCGCCTCGACGCATTGCCGGGCGGTCTGCGGGTTCACCCCGCCATCGACCTCTATCAGGGTGGACGAACCGGCTGCGTCTATCATCGCGCGCAGCGCCTCGATCTTCTTCAGCTGGCTGGTGATGAAGCTCTGCCCGCCAAAGCCCGGATTGACGCTCATCACCAGCACCAGATCCAGCTCCTCGATCACGGGGGCGAGCACATCAGCGGGCGTTGCCGGATTGAGCGCCGCACCGGCCTTCACGCCGTGCGACTTGATGGTCTGGATGGTGCGGTGGAAATGCGGCCCGGCTTCCGGGTGCGCGGTTATCATGTCCGCGCCTGCATCGGCAAACTGGGCGATGTAAGGATCAACCGGCGAGATCATCAGATGCACGTCGAACGGCTTTTTCGACCAGCTGCGCAGCGCCTTTACCACGGCCGGGCCAATGGTGAGATTCGGCACGAAATGCCCGTCCATCACATCGACATGGATCCAGTCGGCCCCGGCCTCGTCGACAGCCTTCACCTCCTCGCCCAGCCGGGCGAAGTCCGCAGAGAGGATGGAGGGTGAAATCTTGACTGTGCGCGCCATGGTAACGGGCATATCAGCGCCCCCCGGCAAGGGCAAGCTGGCGCGGCCAGTAAGGGTTAGGGCTGCCCCACCAGCCGCGCGATGAAGAAGCCGTCCAGCCTGCCTGTCTCCGCCCACATATCGGGCCGCGTGCGCACATCGCCGTCGGGCGTGAGAGCATCGCCAAGACCGGGCAATTCATCGGCGCTTACGGGTTCGCGGCGGGCTTCGGGCGTGCGGGCCAGGAAGGCAGCGATCTGGTCTTCGCCCTCTTCCGGCTCCAGCGAGCAGGTGCAGTAGATCAGCCGCCCGCCGGGCCTCAGCATGGCAAACGCATTGTCGAGCAGCTGGGCCTGCAGGGCGGCAAGGCTGGCGATGTCGGCTTCGCTCTTGCTCCATGCCACATCCGGGCGGCGGCGCAGCGTGCCGGTCGCGCTGCATGGCGCGTCCAGCAATACGGCGTCGAGTTTCTCATCGGGCTGCCAGCTGGTGGCGTCGGCGGTGATGATCTGCGCCTTCAGCCCGGTGCGGGCAAGGTTCTGGCTGACGCGCTTCAGGCGCGCTTCTGACCGGTCAACCGCGATGACATCCGCCCCGGCTGCGGCCAGTTGCAGCGTCTTGCCGCCCGGCGCCGCGCAGATATCGGCGATGCGCTCACCCGCCTTCGGGGCCAGCAGCTTTACCGGCAGCGCGGCGGCTGCGTCCTGCGCCCACCAGTTTCCGGCCTCGAAACCCGGCAGGGCGGTGACATCGCCAATCCCCTCTTTGCGTATCGTGCCGGTGGGGAGCAACTCGCCGCCGATTTCGCTCGCAAAGCTGGCAGCATCGAAACCGGGCTTCACGGAGAGGTCCAGCGGCGGGGCACCGGCTCTGGCCAGCGCCATCGCGCGGGCCGTGTCCTCGCCGTAAATCTCGCACCATCGCGCGCGCAGCCAGTCCGGCAGATCGATGAGCGGATCAGCGGCAATAAACGCCTCCGCACCCCGTTCTGACACCCGGCGCAGCACGGCGTTCACCAGCCCTTTCAGGCGGCGGCCCTCTTCGGCGGCACCTGTAATCCTCACCCAGCCATCCACCACCGCGTGCGGCGGCGTCATCAGCACCAATAGCTCGGCGGATGCCAGCGTGAGCACGGCCCGGCCAAACACCTCGCGTGGACGCAAGGGCTTGTCGAGGAAGCTGTTGTAGGCCGCTTCCAGCGTGCCCCGGCGGCGGATGGCGGCAGAGAGGATGGCTCTGGCAAAGGCGCGGTCGCGCGCCTCCATGGCCTTGTAACCGGGTTGAGCGGAGAGCGCGCTATCGAGCGCCGCGCCATCGGCCTCCATACTCAGAAAGGCTTTCAGCGCCGCCTCACGGGCGGTCAGGGGGCGGGGTCTGGGGCGAGCGGCGGCGTTCGGCCGGCGTTTGGCTGTCATGCGCCCGGCGGCACTTCGGTGCCCTGTCTCAGCCAGCCTGTCAGGGCGTAGCGATAACCAGGCGCGAACGGTGCCACGACGCTAACCGCATGCTGGGCAGGTACGCTGAAGAGGGCCAGCGTGTTAAATCCCGGAACAAAGGCTTCGTCGACATGGCCCTGGGCGTTCAGGAATTGAAGCTGCCCGCCGAAATCAGCGCGCCAGCCGGGTGTCAGGTTGATGACATAGGCGGCCAGCCGGTTCTTGCCGTCCACATCATCATCATGGGTTGTGAGATAGTGGCCCGGCCCGAACGCGGTCGCCTGGCTGTCAGTGTAGCTGATAGCGCTATGCCCGGTGATCGCGCGCGCCAGCTCCAGAAAGTCCGGGCTGCGCACGATGCCCAGCGCTTGGCGCAGCACCGGATCATCCAGCCTGTCCTGCATGCCCAGATCATAAAGCGGATAATTGCGGAACAGGTACTGGAAGCCCTGCCGCGCCTGCAGCCCTGCCGTCTCGACGAACTGGGCATATTTCGCCTTGTCGAGTGCTTCCATGGCGCTGGCTTCGAACGCCCGGTGCTGGCCGCCAATACAGCTTACCAGGTGCCAGCCGGTCCAGCTGTGCAGGCGCTGATAAAGGGCGTTCGCGGTCTCGGCGGGCAGCAGATCAGGCACGAGCACCCTGCCATCCTTCGCAAATTTCTCCGCGAGCTGAGCAATATCATCACGTGGTGTCAGACGAGGCTCGGCCGCGCCGGCACCAGGTCCCGCGCTGGTCATGGCCGCCCCTGCCTTGATTGGCTGTTCACGCTTCAAGCCCCCGCCTCTCTCTCCAGACGGCGCTTTTCGCTGGCGCGCTGTTTCACGCTTTCAGAGCGCAGCTGCCCGCAAGCGGCCAGGATGTCGCGACCGCGCGGCGTGCGGATCGGGCTGGCATAACCGGCCTTGTTCACGATGTCGGCAAAGCGCTCGATCGTCGCCCAGTCAGAGCACTCGTAAGGCGAACCCGGCCACGGGTTGAACGGGATGAGGTTGATCTTGGAGGGTATGCCCTGCAGCAGGCGTACCAGCGCCTTGGCTTCGCCGGGCGAGTCGTTCACGCCCTTGAGCATCACATATTCGAACGTCACCCGCTTGGAGTTGGAAAGCTCCGGATAGGCGCGGATCGCGTCCATCAGCTCGGCAATCGGGTATTTCCTGTTCAGCGGCACCAGCTCGTCGCGAAGCGCGTCATTGGTGGCGTGCAGGGAGATTGCGAGCATGGTGTTGGTGCGCGCGCCCAGCTCCTCGATTTTCGGCACCACGCCGGACGTGGAGACCGTGATGCGCCGGCGGCCAATGCCGATGCCCTCGCCATCTGAAATCACATCAATCGCATCAGCGACATGATCGAGATTATAGAGCGGTTCGCCCATGCCCATGAACACCACATTGGTGATCTGGCGGTCTTCCAGCCGGCTCGGCCATTCGGCCAGATCATCCTTGGCGATCAGCACCTGCTGGACGATCTCGGCAGCGGTGAGATTGCGCACCAGCGCCTGTGTGCCGGTATGGCAGAACGTACAGTTGAGCGTGCAGCCGACCTGGCTGGACACACACAGCGCGCCCGACCGGCCAACGCCCGGAATGAACACGGTCTCGCATTCCACGCCCGGTGACAGCTCGATCAGGTATTTGCGCGTGCCATCGACGCTCACCCGGCGATCGGTTATGCGCGGCCGGGCAAGGGTGAAATGCTCTGGCAGGCGCTCTCGCAGCTCCTTGGAGATGTCCGTCATCGCGGCAAAATCGGTGATGCCGTACTGATAGACCCAGCGCCAGATCTGGCCTGAGCGCATCTTCGCCTTTGTCTCCTCGACCAGCCCGGTGGCGATGAGACAATCGCGAATCTGGCCCCGCGTCATCCCGGCCAGGGATGGCGTGACGGCGGGCCGCTTTGCGGCGGAAAGATCAAGGCTCGTGCTCATGGCCGCGCGATATACGTCAATCGCGGCCAAATTGCGAGGGCGCGCCTGATTGACACGGTTCTCGAAGGGCTTCGCCCGCGCTAGGCTTTTCTAGACGCCATCATCAGCACCCGGTTGATTCATGAAACTTCTCTGCCATCCCCTCGCCGCGCAGGCCCCCACCATCCGTGCCGCTTCCGGCCGCCGCCAGTGGATGGATGACACGCCCGAAAGCTTTGCCTATCGCTGCCTGCCGCTGGCGGTGGCCAACCAGCATGGCTGGGAGGTGTTCACGCCCTCTGGTCTCACCGCGCGCTGGAATGGCGGGCAGCGCGTGGAGGATGTCGAGGTGATCCTCGATGATCCGCTGACCATGCACCAGCCGGGCAGCGCGATGACAAATTTCGGCTCCGGCATACTCACCTTCGAGATGAGTTTCCTGCTGCGCACACCGCCGGGCTGGAACATCTGGGTCACCGGCCCGGTCAATGGTGTGAAGGACGGCATCGCGCCGCTGTCGGGTGTGATCGAGACCGACTGGAGCCCCTATTCCTTCACCATGAACTGGCGCTTTACACGGCCCGGTGAAGTGCGCTTCGAGGCCGGCGAGGCGGTCGCCCATTTCTTCCCCGTGCGCCGGGATCTATTTGACCGGATCACGCCGGAATTGCGCGCCATTCAGTCCGATCCGAAAACACTGCAGCAGCTCAATACCTGGCGCGAAAGCCGCGAGGATTTCGCCGGCGGCTGAAAACCGGCGACAAGGCGGCGGCGGAAGAAAAATGGCAGAAGGGCTATTATCGCGGCCTGATGCCGGATGGCAAAAAAGGCCCCAGCGATCACAAGACGAAAGTGCGCGTCGAGGAGTTCAAACCGGCCGCGCCAAAGCCGGGGAAGGGGCGGTAGGGCGGGTCATTGCCAGAGCAGCGCAAGCGGCGCTATTTTAGCGCTAAAACCGCAGTTGCTTATCGGCTCAAGGAGAATAAGTTGATTTTCAAATTTTTCTTGATGTTTATATTTGTAGCGCTCTCGGCGACCGCTATGGAAGATGCGAGTGCTTATAAGTTTCAGGGCAATAATTGCAATTTTGTTGTTATACTTAATGAGGAGTCTGAGCGGGTTCGTTTTGCTTCATTTCTTCGGTTGGCATTTGGCGATGAGATTTGGATCGTCAATGATTTTGATGCTTCCGACTTCCGGGCAGTCAGTTTGACGCCAACTTCTGGCTGCTCAAACAGCACAGGGTCAATAATTTCAGACCGGGTTAACGACATTCTTTGGAGGTATAGTGATGTTGAAATATTGTCTGACTCTGAATCGGAGTATTTTTTTCCAAGTAGAAGCTGCACGAGCAGCCTGCACGCTCGATATCATTTGAATGAATTGCAAATTTCAACCGTAATATCAAGCTTCGAAAGGATAGGCGTAGATATTGCAGTCAGCCATTCAAGTGATTCGGATATAGTATTTAATGTTCAAGATGTATGCGGACACAGCGGTATAGGATTAGCGGAAATTCTTGATGATATCGTGTGGACGCTCCAACACGAAATCGGACCGAAATCACGCCGGTAATGTCAGCGATAGTCGATAGTGAACAACGAAAACTGTTTATTGAGGCAGATGTACGCCTTCGGACACTTCAGGAGATGGGCTGGACCCAGTGGCTCGGCGTTCAGCCGGGCGGGCGCTTGGCCATCTATGTGGATGGCATTCACTATGACTTTGTGGTGGACGAGTGCGAGCCGCGAATACCGCCGGGAGAGCAAGGCAAAGCAGAGCTTATCACGCTAAGCGAGGCGCTGCTAGAAACGGACACTCGTGTCGGCTCTGTTGTCGAACTGAAAGGTGGAGCAACGCTTCTCGGTCACGCTCGAATTGACAGCATGGCAAGGGTCTGGATTGAGCGGGACCGGAACAACGAAAAAGGCTACCGCATTTCCAGAGGTCCAGTGCCGTTGTAATCGGTTCACGCGGTTCTGGGCATGAACAGCCATGGCCGGAATCGCTCGACTAACGCAGCCGCGTTTTCTTTTTCTTCTTGCTTGCGCCGCGCGCGGTCAGGACCAGCACGGCGGTGAAACCGGCTGCAAAGAGCAGGCCGACCACACCGCCGGCTATCCAGCTGCCCATCAGCACGCCGAACAGGAAGGCAAGGATGAGGCCCGTGCCCACGGGCAATACCATCACCCTTAAAGGCGGCAGTCTGGGCTTATTGCGTGAGGCCGGTGATGTCACGATAGAAGGTCCATGTCATGCGTTCTGTGGTGATGAAACCCCAGTTCCACGCATCATGGAAGTCGCTTAGCGGATTTTGTTCCTGAATGGCGGCGAGGTCATGGCCTTGCTCCACCAGCGCGGCCACGCGCGCGCGGCCCTCGATCAGCATGTCACGGCTGGCGATCAGGTCATCGCGGGATGAAAGCGGCCCGTGGCCTGCGATGAAGCGGGTCTCGTCATCGCTAAAGCCGATAATCTCGTCCAGCGCCGCGACGAAGCCTTCCACCGAGCCGCCGGCATCCAGATCAATGAAGGGATAGCGCCCGGAAAACAATAGATCGCCCATATGGATGATATTGGCGTCAGCGATATTGACGATGATGTCGCCATCGGTGTGCGCATTGGCAAAGTGCAGAACCTCGCCCGTCACGCCAAAGCGGCTCAGCATCATCGCCTCGCTGACGAGGATATCGGGCAGGAAGGCCTCATCCAGCGCCGCGGGCGTATTGCCGGTCAGCTGATTCAGCACCGGGTTGGCGAGGCGCTCGGCCACATTGCGGTGGGCGAGGATACCGGCCCCCAGCGCCGCGAAATGCGCATTGCCCAGCACGTGGTCGCCATGGAAATGCGTATTGATGACAAGGGTCGGTGCCCGCCCGCCGCTGGCTTCGAGTACCGCAGCCTCCAGATCATTGAGGAAAGGCGGCATCTGGGTGTCGATCATGATCAGATGATCGCCCGCATCAATAAGGCCGACATTGCCCGCCCGGTCATTGGCGATCATGTAGATGCCGTCTTCCAGCTCGGTCGTCTCAAAGCCGTTCTGGGCCATGGCTCCGGCAGCGAGCGCCAGGCTCGTGGCAATGGCGGTGGTTAAGGTGCGCAGCATGAGGTGTCTCCCTTTTCCTGTGTCAGCCAGCATACATGGTGCGGCAAAAACCGGTGCCAAGCTTAACCTCGAATTCACCACCGCGCGCCAGTTTCTTCTCCCTGATGACCCGCTCCGCTTTTGCCCCCTTTCTGCTTGCTATGACCGCCGCTCTGGCGGCGGGTGCGCCTGCCTGGGCGCAGACATGTGATACGCCGTCGGGCCAGCCCGTGCCGCGCTTCGTGACGCTGAAATTCAGTGAGGTGCGCGGGCGCATCGGCCCCTCGACCAGCCATGCGGTGCGCTGGGAATATCGCCGTCAGGGCCTGCCTGTAGAGATCGTGGCGGAAACCTCCGACTGGCGGCGTGTGCGCGATCCGCTGGGCGAGGAAAGCTGGATGCACCGGCGCACCCTGTCTGGCCGCCGCGCGGTCCATGTGGTCCAGGAGACCGGGCTGCACACGCGTCCGGATGTCGAATCGCCCGAAACGGCGCGGGCCGAACCCGGCGCGATTTTGTGGCTGGAGCGCTGCCGTTCAGGCTGGTGCCGCCTTGAATCCGACGGTGTGCGCGGCTGGGTGATTGCGGCCTATCTGTGGGGTGCCTACGCCCATGAACAGGCCGCCACGCCAGACCCGGACGCCCCGGCCGGCCCGCCCTGCAATGGCGCGCGCAGCGCGGCACAGGAGATTGCGGAGGCGCAGGACGTTTCCGGTCTCTAGATATTGTCCGGCTGCATCGGGGGGAGACAGGGGGCGCTGCCCCGGTCTAGATTGCCTCCAATCCAAAAAAGGGCAGGGTCCGTGCAGGACCGCCCTTCAAGTCCCCTGGCCGTGCCGGCGCGCTAGCGTGCGCCTTGCAAGGCGCGGCCCATCAGGCAGAGACACGCATGTCACAATACCCTTCAAGCTTTAATTATGATGGTCTGATCGAGTGCGGTAAGGGCCAGCTTTTCGGCCCCGGTAACGCCCAGCTTCCCCTGCCGCCCATGTTGATGGCTGACCGCATCACGCATATTTCCGGTGAGGGCGGCCAGTTCGGCAAGGGTCAGGTCGTCGCCGAGCTCGATATCAACCCCGATCTCTGGTTCTTCGCCTGCCATTTCGAAGGTGATCCGGTGATGCCGGGCTGCCTTGGCCTTGATGCGATGTGGCAGCTTGTGGGCTTTTTCCTCGGCTGGTCGGGCGCGCCGGGCAAGGGCCGGGCACTGGGTGTCGGCGAGGTGAAATTCACCGGCCAGGTCACCCCGGACGTGAAGAATGTGCGTTACGTGATTGATCTCAAGCGCGTCATTATGCGCAAGCTTGTGCTGGGGCTTGCCGATGGCGTGGTCGAGGCCGACGGGAAGGTGATCTACACCGCAACCGATCTGCGCGTGGGTCTGTTCAAGCCCGAAGACATGAGCAAACCAGGAGTGCCTGCATGAGACGGGTCGTCGTCACCGGAATAGGCATTGTCTCGTCCATTGGCGAGGACAAGGACAAGGTTTCAAAGGCGTTGCAGGCCGGTAAATCCGGCGTGATTGCTGCGCCTGAATATACCGAGCTGAACTTCAAGTGTCAGGTCCATGCCCGCCCGCCCGTTGCTGCCGCAGACCATGTCGACAAGCGCGCCATGCGCTTCATGGGCGAAGGTGCAGGCTGGGCCTATATGTCGATGGAGCAGGCCATCGCCGATGCGGGTCTTGAGCCGGGCGATGTCTCCAATCCGCGCACCGGCCTGATCGTCGGCACGGGTGGCCCCTCCACCGAAGCCATCGTCACCGCCGCTGACATCACGCGTGAGAAGGGTCCGCGCCGGATCGGCCCGTTTGCTGTGCCCAAGGCCATGGCCTCCACCGGCTCCGCAACGCTGGCCACCCCCTTCCAGATCAAGGGCCTCAATTATTCCATCAGCTCGGCCTGCACCACCTCGCTGCACTGCATCGGCGCAGCGGCCGAACAGATCCAGTGGGGCAAGCAGGATGTGATGTTTGCCGGTGGCGGCGAGGAATTGCACTGGTCGCTGTCGAACCTGTTTGATGCCATGGGCGCGATGAGCTCGGGCTATAATGACACGCCTGAACGCGCGAGCCGCGCCTTTGACAAGGACCGCGACGGCTTCGTCATCGCGGGTGGTGCCGGCATTCTGGTGCTGGAAGAATATGAGCGGGCGAAAGCGCGCGGCGCGACAATCTATGCCGAGATTGTCGGCTATGGCGCCACCTCTGACGGCCATGACATGGTCCAGCCCTCCGGCGAGGGTGCGATCCGCTGCATGCAGAACGCCATTGCCGAGGCCGGTGGCCGCACTATCGACTATATCAACCCGCATGCCACCTCCACGCCCGTCGGCGATATCAAGGAGATGGGCGCGCTGCGCGAGCTGTTCGGCGATCACGTGCCGGCCCTGTCGGCCACCAAATCGATGACCGGCCACTCTCTCGGCGCAGCCGGTGTGCAGGAGGCGATCTACTGCCTCTTGATGATGCGCGACGGCTTCATCGCCCCGTCCATCAATATCGACAATCTCGATCCCGAGTTTGACGGCCTGCCCATCGTGACCAAAACCACCAAGGCCGAGATCACCACCGCCCTGTCGAACTCGTTCGGCTTTGGCGGCACCAATGGCACGGTGATCTTCTCGAAGTTGTAGGGGATCTTTTGCTGCCGCAGCCCATCCGGGCTGCGATGTTCCGCGAAAAGTCGCGGGCGCGCATTCGCGCTTGCGGCGCTGCGCGCCGGGCAGTCCACCCCATTTCGTCATTCCAGAAAGCGCTTTAGCGCTTATCTGGAACCCAGTGATTGAAAAATACTGGGTTCCGGCGTGCGCCGGAATGACGAGGTGTGTGGGTTGCGACCCGGCAAAAATCCCACTTTTCCACCGCCAAGCTCATCACATTGTCACGCCAGCCGCACACTAGGGGTGGACGTTAGGGATGGCTTAACCACAATATCTAGATGTTGAGGGAGAGGCGCGATCTGATTCACGCATGTGGCGCGGCAAACACGCGCCTTGCCTGAATCAGCATCTCGCCCAACCATCGCCCCGGCACGCGCCAGACAAGAGGATTTGCATTCGCCATGAGCACCGGCCCCATCATCTCCAGCGACCGCCCCGGCCTGCTGACGCCCAGCTTTGCCTACAAGCCGTTCCGCTATCCGTGGGCCTATGAGTACTGGAAGCGCCAGCAGCAGGTGCACTGGCTGCCCGAAGAAGTGCCGCTGGGCGAGGACTGCAAGGACTGGGCGACCAAGCTCACCGATGGCGAGCGCAGCCTGCTCACCCAGATTTTCCGCTTCTTCACCCAGTCTGATGTGGAGGTGGGCGCCAACTACATGGAAAACTACATGCCGCTCTTCAAGCCGGTTGAAGTGCGCATGATGCTGGCCTCCTTCTCCAACATGGAGACGGTCCACATTGCGGCCTATGCGCTGCTGCTTGAGACCATCGGCATGCCCGACACTGAATTCTCCGCCTTCATGGAGTATCAGGAGATGTCGGCCAAGCACGATTATCTCGGCAAGTTCGGCGTGGAGACCGACCGCGACATCCTCACCTCCATGGCGGTGTTTGGCGGCTTCACCGAGGGGCTGCAGCTGTTTGCCAGCTTTGCCATGCTGATGAACTTCCCGCGCTTCAACAAGATGAAGGGGATGGGCCAGATCGTGTCCTGGTCGGTGCGCGATGAGTTGCTGCACTGCGAGGGCATGATGAAAATGTTCCACACCTTCGCCGAGGAAACCGGCGCCTATACCCAGTCCGTCAAGGACGACATTATCGATTGCTGCAAGACGGTCATCGGCCTGGAAGACAAGTTCATTGAGCTGGCCTTCGAGGCCGGCGAGGTGGAGGGCATGACGCCGGACGATATCAAGAAATATATCCGCTATATCGCCGACTGGCGCCTGCAGCAGCTCAAGCTCCCGCCCGTCTATGGCGCGAAGGAACATCCGCTGCCCTGGCTCACCGAGATCCTCAACGGGGTGGAGCACGCCAACTTCTTCGAGGCCCGCGCCACCGAATACTCCAAGGGCGCGACCAAGGGCGACTGGCACGGCGATGAAGGCGTGTGGTCGAACTTCGACCAGTGGGTCTCGAAAAAGCGCACCCTGCCGACACAGGCCGAACTGGCCGAGTAGGGGCTTATGGCTCATCCGCACATGCGGGGGATGAAAAGGGGCAGGGCAACCTGCCCCTTTTTGCTGGCCGGGCTTATCGCCGGGTTATGGTCCCGCCTCGTCGTTCCCGCGCAGGCGGGAACCCAGAGCCGCTTGTCACTGCCTTCGCCCCATGATCTCTGGATTCCCGCCTGCGGGGGAATGACGAGGTAGAGAGGCAAAGGGATCAATAGGTGAGTGTCTCGAACAAATCATTCCAGCGGGGATTGGTTTCCTCGATGAGGCGCAGCTTCCACGCGCGGTTCCATTTCTTGATCTGCTTTTCACGCAATATGGCCGCGTCCATGGTCGCGTGATGTTCAAACCAGACGAGGCGAAGAACGCCATACTTTTCCGCAAAACGTGACCCATGGCCCTCACGGTGCTCCCAGATACGCCGCACCAGATCGCTGGTTACGCCGCAATAGAGTGTTCCGTTGCGGTCACTCGTCATCAGATAGACACAAGGCTGAAAGGGCCGGTCGCGCATACAGGCAGAGTGTAGACTTCACTACCCGCCCGCAACCCGCAACTCGTCACCCCCACGCAGGTGGGGGTCCAGAAATCGAAGGGCGAAGGCAGTGCCAAATGGCTCTGGGCCCCCGTCTTCACGGGGGCGACGCGGTGGAGACGCAAGAGATACTGTGATCAGCGCAGGCTTGCCCGGAATGCCGAAGAGACGGAGGATAAATCCCCACTTATCCCCCTCCTGTGAACTTGCCGCATAATAGCCAGCGTTCATCTCCGGCAAGACGGCGGTCCGGAATGCGTCCCGGCCGGGAGATGAAGCGGTGACCTGAGACGGGGTGCGCCCTGATGTCTGGCCAATGCCGGGCATCGACGCGGGGTTCATCCTCAGGTTCAGGCGGCCGGCAGAGCGGAAAACCGTAGCGGGCACGGTCTGTCTCACCCTTGTGGAACGGCTTGATGGTCCTTCGCTGGACAGGCTGACCCTCGGGAGGGCTTATCCGGGGTCACGGAGGCTACGGCTATAGAGCAGCGTAAGGTATCCGCCCCGGCTGAAGAAACACCTGCGTGCGGGCGGCCTTGAGAGGGCCCGTTTGAACGTTCGCGATTGGCTTTCCCAAAGCCGCCCGCGCCATCCGTCCCTTACCCTCGCCCGAGAAAGGGTGGGGATGAAGGTGCTGGGAGAGGCATTGTACCGGCGATGGGCACTAAATGGCCCCTCTCGTCATGCCCGCGCAGGCGGGCATCCAGAGATCATGGGGCTCAGACGGTTGCCAGTGGCTCTGGGTTCCCGTCTTCACGGGAACGACGAATAGATTTTGACCGGGAGGGAAAGGGTCACTCCTTCTCCAGATATATCTCCCCACCCTTCCTTTTAAATTCCTCGGCCTTCTCCGCCATGCCCTGTTCGGCCTCGTCCTTCGAGACGGGGGCTGATGCCCCCTCCTCAGGATGAGGGGCGTTGGGGCTGCGCGCCGTGCCGAACTGGTCGCGAATATCCTGCGTGATCTTCATCGAACAGAATTTCGGCCCGCACATGGAGCAGAAATGGGCCACCTTATGGGCCTCTTTGGGCAGGGTCTGGTCGTGGAAATCGCGCGCGGTGTCAGGATCGAGGGAGAGGTTGAACTGGTCCTCCCAGCGGAACTCGAAGCGGGCGCGGCTTAGCGCATCATCGCGCAGCTTCGCCGCCGGGTGGCCCTTGGCGAGATCCGCCGCGTGGGCGGCGATCTTGTAAGTGATGACGCCGGTCTTCACGTCATCGCGGTCTGGCAGGCCGAGATGCTCCTTCGGCGTGACATAGCAGAGCATGGCGGTGCCGAACCAGCCGATCATGGCCGCGCCAATGCCGCTCGTGATGTGGTCATAGCCCGGCGCAATATCGGTGGTGAGCGGCCCCAGCGTGTAGAAGGGCGCCTCGCCGCACACCTCCAGCTGCTTTTCCATATTCACCTTGATCTTGTGCATGGGCACATGGCCCGGCCCCTCGATCATCACCTGGCAGCCGCGCTCCCAGGCGATCTTGGTCAGCTCGCCCAGCGTTTCCAGTTCGGCAAACTGCGCGCGGTCATTGGCGTCCGCGATGGACCCCGGTCGCAGGCCATCACCCAGCGAGAATGACACGTCATAGGCGCGCATGATCTCGCAGATTTCCTCAAAGCGCTCATAGAGGAAGCTCTCCTTGTGGTGGGAGAGGCACCACTTGGCCATGATCGAGCCGCCGCGGCTGACGATGCCCGTCACCCGGTTGGCCGTGAGCGGCACAAAGGGAAGCCGCACCCCGGCATGGATGGTGAAATAGTCCACGCCCTGCTCTGCCTGCTCGATGAGGGTGTCGGCGAAGATGTCGAAATTGAGATCCTCCGCGATGCCGCCCACCTTCTCCAGCGCCTGATAGATCGGCACCGTGCCGATGGGGACGGGCGAATTGCGCAATATCCATTCGCGCGTGTTGTGGATGTTTTTCCCTGTGGAGAGGTCCATCACCGTGTCCCCGCCCCAGCGGATCGCCCAGACCATCTTGTCCACCTCTTCCTCCACGGAAGAGGCGACGGCCGAATTGCCGATATTGGCGTTGATCTTCACCAGGAAATTGCGCCCGATCACCATGGGCTCCAGCTCGCCATGGTTGATGTTCGCGGGGATGATCGCCCGGCCGCGCGCAATCTCGCTGCGCACAAATTCCGGCGTCACGAACTGGGGCACCTCCGCGCCAAAGCCCTCCCCGTCGGCATGGCGTTCGGCAGCGCCCGAAAGTGCCCGCGCCCGGCCGATATTTTCGCGCTCGGCGGCGTAGATCATCTCCTCGGTGATGATGCCGGCCTTGGCAAACTCCATCTGCGTGACCGGGCCAGTGCCGGTACCGCGAAGGGGTTTGTGGCGCACAGGGAAGGCTCTAGCGAGATACTTGCCCGTCGCTCCGCCATTATCGAGCGGGGAGAGCGGGCGGCCCTCATATTCCTCCACATGTCCCCTGGCCTTCACCCACTCGATGCGGGTGCGCGGCAGGCCCTTTTCCACATCGATGCTGGCGGCAGGATCGGTATAGGGGCCGGAGCAGTCATAAACGCGCACGGGCGGCTCCATCGCGGTGGGGTGCAGCTCGATCTCGCGATGCGGCACGGCCAGATGCGGCGCAGCCTCGGGATGGGAATACACCCTGCGCGAACCGGCCAGCGGGCCGGTGGTGACTTTCGGGGTCGGGAATTCGGACTGGCTGACGGGCTTGTTCATGAGGGGCGTCCTAAGGCTTGGGTGATTGTGCGTTCGGCGGTGTCGATATCGGCGAGGTCGTAGAGGATCAGCGGGTCATCATCCTCATCGTGGCCATGGAGATAGAGCTGCAGACTGCCGCGTTCGCGCACAACCGCTTTCAGCGCGCCGGGCAGAACGTGGGCACGCCAGTCGGAGGCTGCATCCCAAGCAATAAGGCGCTGATTGGTCAGGACGTAGTGGTACTCTGACCGGGCGCGTTCGCGGTGCGCCCTCACCGCACCAATGGCGATCCAGACCGCCATCGCCACAAAGGCAATGGTGAATGCGCCAACTGCAAGGCGGGGAAGCAGATCAGTCACGATCAGCAGCCAGAGGCAAAGGGCGAGGCTGGTAAAGACGAGGATGATGGTGGGCAGCAAATAGTCTGCAACCCGCTTCGCAACACTGGCGTGACGCCGCGTTCCCGGCCCGGCAGGGCGGTCCTGCCAGATCACGGTCTCGCCTTCGAGAAGGATATCGTTCAGATCACTCATCGCCTGCTCCATCCCGACGCCGGCATGACCCGGATCCGGTCCTGAGGGTGCTGTCTCAGCCCCGTGACCATCACGGGGCGCCCCTTGGAACTTATGTTTCCCACCATGGTGGAAACGAAACTGCGGCGCAAGGGGAGGGGCGTGGGATGTTGTGATCGAAGCGCCTCTAACCTGAAACGCGTGTCATGGCCCGGCTTGCCTGCGCCCGCGCAGGCGTGGGTCCCGGACCGCTACGCGGCCGGAGGATGACAACGGTGAAACCTCACCCCACCAGAAAGGGCCGTCCGCAGCGTACATCGCGCAGGTAAAGCTCTGACTCGGCTATGGTCAGGCCCAGATCAACGAGCAAGCCATCCACGATCGCCAGAGAGCCATTGAGCGCGCCGGACAGCGGCAGGCCGAGGCCCAGAAGGTTCACCTGAGCGCCCAGGCCCGAACGGATGATTTCGGGCCGTCCGCTCTCTACATGTTCGCGCGTCAGCACCGCCTCCACCTCGCGCCCGGAGGAGAGATCAACCCTTAGAAGCGATCCCAGGAGGCCCAGCGCGCCGCTGATCCTCGCTTTGGCGGGCGAGGTGGTGACGGCAAAGCGCGCCTCGGCCCGCCCGTCGGGATGGCAGGTGAGCGAGACAAGGCGCGCGCTGGCGGTGGCATCTTCTATCTGGACGGTGAGGCGGCCCAGCCCTGCGCCCACACTGACATCCAGGCCGAGCTGGCGGGTATGGGCCTCAGCCCCCTCCAGCCCTGCGCCATGGACGGAGGCAGTTTGCGGCGGCTGGCCAATGTCAAGCTCGATACTGGCGAGCGGAGCGTTTACCGTCAGGCCCACCTGCCGTCCACCCTGCGCTGCGAGCGCGCTGGCCATCACCAGATCAGCCAGGCCGATATCGGCTCCGCTAGCGAGGCCGGCATGGGTCATGCCGGGATCAAGGCTGAGGATATCGCCAATGCGCACTTGCCGGGCCGCATGGGAGGACTGGCGGGCAAGCACATCGAGAATGGCGGGCGCGTCGCTGCCCATGGCCTGCACCGCGGCGTTCAGCGCGTCGCCCAGCCTGACCCGGCTATCGAGCAGGGTTTCATAGCTTGCCGCCATCAGCCCGGTCTCCAGCCGGAGCGCGTCCAGAAAGCCCGGGACCGAGATGCGCGCATCGGCCAGCGCCCGGTAATCCATCACCGTGATGGCACCTGAATAGCCCGTCAGCGCGGCCAGCACGGCGCCGGAATACCCGCCCTCCAGCCGCACAAGGCGCGAGGCTATCGCAAAGCTGACCGTGTCCTGCCGGGCGGCTGTGGCCTCAGCGCGGGCACGCCATGAGCGGTCATTGACGCGCAGGTTCGAAGTGTTGGCCGAGCGCAGTTCCACATGGGCGGCGTTATAGGGCGCGATACCGGCCCGGAAGCGGTCAGCGGGCGCGCGCTCCGGATCGCTCTGGTAAAGGCCCGGCTCCACCAGAATGTCGAAATTGCCAGGGTCGAAACCCTGATCGGACAGGACCGCGCGGGCGCGGGTAAGTGAATAGTCCTGATCCCTCACCGCGATCAGGGCAATGAGGTCTGCCGTCGCCTGCAGCTCGCGCTTGTGCAGATGGTCAAGAATTTGAATGAGGGTCAGCACCAGCAGCAGCGCGCCTGCGGCAATGCCGCTGGCCATGAGCGGGGCCGCCGCACCGGATGTGTCTTTCAGGAAGCGCATCATCATGCCAGTCCCCCGTCACGGATGACCTGGCGATAAATGACCTGGTCGGTGGGCAGGGGCAGCAGGCCCCGGAAAACATAGGCCGGGTGCGCGCTGGCATCATAGCGCACCACGATCTCGGTGAAGCCTGCGCGCGGTATTTCCACCGCCACGCTGGCGCGGTCGGGATCAAGCAGGAAATAGCGCGGCAGCGTGTCGGCGACATGGCGCTCGACGATTGATACGCGTTCGTCCGCTGACAGGCCCGCGATGGATGAGCGCGCGGCTTCAGCGGTCAGCTGCTGCAGGCTGATATGGGTGGAAAACAGAAGCCCGTAGGCGATGGTGCCTGCCAGCAGCAGGATCATCAGCGGGGCCAGAAGCGCGAACTCCACCGCCGAGACGGCGCGGGCATCGCGCAGGAAAGTGCTGCCCTTCGAGGCAGCCACGAGCAGGATTCGCATCACGCACCTCCTTATTGCAGGAGCATTGCAATGCAACCTGCAGGCGTAGAGATATGCGAAACGGATTAATACAACTTATACGAGAGTAGTTAATTTGCCCGGGCGGGGTTCAGGCGCGTGGCCAGCGCTCCCAGCCGCCAGACGATCCAGGCGGCGGCCCAGACATTGCCCAGCACTGGCAGGGGCAGGATGAAGGCCAGGGCGACCAGCTTGTTGCGCTCAAACAGCCAGATGATGACGGCCAGAAAGACAAAGCCGAGATACAGATCGATAAGGGCGACGACGCCCCACGGATCGGCGATCATCTCGGAAAAGCTGGCGCCGATACT
Organism: Glycocaulis abyssi; assembly: GCF_041429775.1. Taxonomy (NCBI): domain Bacteria; kingdom Pseudomonadati; phylum Pseudomonadota; class Alphaproteobacteria; order Maricaulales; family Maricaulaceae; genus Glycocaulis; species Glycocaulis abyssi. The sequence continues at coordinate 2,642,809 of NZ_CP163421.1, forward strand.
GGCGCTCTGCGAGGCCCATATAATGCTGGCCAGAAGCGCGATGCCGCCCAAGGCCAGAAAAACGCGAAGCAGGGTCATGGCGGGCTCCGTTACCGGTGAGGATGTCCCTCACCGATACGAAGCCCGGCCCCTGCCGGTTCAGCTGCCTGCGTTGTCCGGCGTAGTTTGCACCGGCATGGGCTTGTCGGCAGGCGCGCGGAAACGCTCCTCGTCCAGCTCGCCCTCCCACTTGGCCACCGCGACCGAGACGGCGGCATCGCCGGTGACGTTCAGCGCGGTGCGCGCCATGTCCATGACCCGGTCCACCGGCAGGATGAAGCCGACAATGATGGCAATCTGCTCTGGCGGCACGTTGAACGTGCTCAGCACGATCGCCAGCAGGAACAGGCCCGCGCTGGGGATACCGGCCGCCCCGATGGAGGCGATGGCGGCGGTAAAGGCGATCATGAAGTAATGGGTCAGTGTCAGCTCATAGCCAAATGCCTGCGCCGTGAAGAGGGCGAGAATACCGAGATAAAGCGATGTGCCGTCCATATTGATCGTTGCGCCGAGCGGCAGGACGGAACCGGCTACAGAGCGCTTCACGCCGAGATTGTCGACCACATTGGTGATGGTGACGGGCAGGGTCGCTGAAGAGGAGGCAGTGGAGTAGGCGACGGCCTGTGCATCGACAATGCCGCGCAGGAAGTTCAGGAGCGGCAGGCGCAGCACGAATTTTATCAGCCCGCCATAGACCAGAATGGCATGGGTGAAGAGTCCCAGATAGACGGTAAGGATGAGCAGCCCGATAGAGGCAAACGCTTCCAGACCCTGGCTGACCGTGGTGTAGGCGACGAGCGCGAACACGCCGAACGGAGCCACTTCCATCACCATATGGGTGACTTTCAGTACGACATCGGAGGCCGAGTTGAACAGCTCGCCCACTGGCTTGCCCGCCTTTCCGGCCATCAGAATGCCGATACCCAGCAGGACGGCAAAGAAGATCACGGCCAGCACATCGCCGTCGGCCAGCGCGGCAACGGGGTTATCCGGCACGATGGACAGAAGGCGGCTGGCGAGCCCTTCGGCTTCGGTGGAGACCGGTACAGCGTCCGCCCCGCCCAGATCCGCGCCCGCGCCGGGGCGGAAGAGAAGGCCGAAGATGATGCCGATAATGTTGGCAAAGAAGGTGGTGGCAAAATAGAGCGCGAGCGTCTTGCCGCCAATAGGGCCGAGGCGCTTGGGATCACCCAGCGCATAGACACCTGCCACCAGCGTGGTCAGGATCAGCGGCACGATGAGCATGCGGATGAGGCGGATGAAGAGATCGCCGACCGGGCGGATATAGCTCTCGATCAGGCTGGTGGCCGCTTCCGCGCCCATCATCTGGGACATCAGCGCGCCAAAACCGATGCCAAGCACCAGAGCGCCCAGCACGCGCTTCCACAATGCCGTTCCAAACCACCAGCTCATAGACGCCTGCCCCGCTTCTGCCGAATTGCACGCAGCCTAAGCGCCGTTCGCGCAGCGTCAATCAGGCGATGCGGCGGGAAATGCGGGAAAAACCGGCTTACTGGGGGGATTCGCGGCGGCGCGTCAGGGTGTCAAAGCCCTTGATGAACGCGATGCGCGCCATCAGGAAGGCCCAGATGCTGCCGATGATGAGCAATAGCGGCCCATGCGGCTCTCCTGCCCAGATGCGCGAGATCAGCACAATGGCGAGCGCGAAAATCATATGCCGGCCGACATGGCGCCAGGTCAGGTCGCGATAGCGCGAGGCACGGCGCATGGTGCGCGCTGAAAACCAGCGCCATGCACTGCCCGCACGCCCGGCATCGTGCCGGTCGCGCTCTGGGGCGGTCTGCCCGATATGGTGGATCGTATCAGCCATAAGATCAGGATACGGAACTTAATCGCGTTCGTCAACCGGAATCAAATTGCTGATTTTTCGTTGTTAAAATCCTTTGCGACGGTTCTGTGACTGTCATGGTTTTTAACAAAGTATGAGCGGGTAAGGTGAGCGCAAGCGAAAACCCCGCCACGGACGCTCCGCAGCGGGGTTTCAAAAGCGCCGTGTGAAGGGCGCGCTGACGGTGCGAGAACTAGGCTGCAGCGGCGGCTTCGGCTTGAATCACGCTGGCGGCGGCATTGACTACCGAGGCGATGCGCACGGCGGTCTGGATCTGGTCGGCACTGATGCCATGCTTTTTCAGCTCGGCCTCATGCGCGTCGATGCACATGCCGCAGCCATTAATGGCGGAGACGGCCAGCGACCACAGCTCGAAATCGGCTTTGTCGACGCCCGGATTGGCGATGACATTCATGCGCAGGCGCGCGGGCAGGGTCTTGTAGTCCTTGGCGGAAGCGAGATGCACGAAGCGGTAATAGACATTGTTCATGCCCATCACGGCGGCGGCGGCCTTGGCGGCGTTCACCGCTTCTGTTGAAAGCTTGCCGTCGACTTCGCCGCCGATGGCACGGATCAGCGCCGCATTGCCCGTGACCCAGGCCGAGGCCAGGAAGCAGCCATATTTCTTCTGGTCGTCCAGCGCGGTCTCGCGCGCCAGTGAGGACAGGTTCAGCCGGATATCCTTGGCGTAGTCGGGAATATGCTCTTTGAGGCTCTCAAGGCTCATGGGGAAGGCTCCGAGTTGGTATGTCGCAGATATGAAAACGGGCCGCGCCGGGAGGAGTGACGCGGCCCGCTTTGCAGGGCTCTAAAGGGGTAAAACCCTTTAGGCCGCTTTGAGTGTCTCGCCGCCGACCGCGCGGTTGCACGGGCACAGCTCGTCGGTCTGCAGCGCGTCGAGCACGCGCAGCGTGTCTTCCGGATTGCGGCCTACATTGAGATTGGTCGCATAGACGTGCTGGATCGTGTTCTCATCGTCCACGATGAAGGTGTAGCGGTAGGCCACGCCTTCGGGCGAACGGATGCCGAGCTGATCCACGAGCGAGCCGGTCGTGTCGGCAAACTGCCACTGGTTCAGCTTGTTGAGGTCGGCATGCTCGCGGCGCCAGGCCAGCTTGCAGAACTCATTGTCGGTGGAGCCGGTCAGGACCACGGCGTCACGGTCGGCAAATTCGTCATTCAGCTTGGCGAAGGCGACAATCTCGGTCGGGCACACGAAGGTGAAATCCTTCGGGTAGAAGACGATCACCTTCCACTTGCCGGGGAAGCTGGCCTGGGTCAGCGTTTCGAACGCGGACTCGCCATTTTCCTCGTGATGGTTGAAGCCCGGCTTTACGCCCGTGATTTCAAATTCGGGAAGTTTCTGGCCGATACCCAGCATGATCGTCTCCTGTCTGACTTGATAAGAATGGCAACGCCGCGTGGGCGGCGTTTGCTGCTGCAGCAAGTGCTATGCTGCGCGCGCGAAGGCAAATCGATTGTCTCTGGATCAGCGATAGGCTATCTCGATAGCCATGAGTGCAAATCTTCCCACACTGCGGCAGCTGCAATTTCTTATCGTGCTGGCCGAGCACGGCAATTTCAGCCGCGCCGCCGAGGCGGCCCACGTTACCCAGCCCACCCTGTCAGCCGGCATCAAGGAGCTGGAGCTGAGCCTTGGCACCACTCTGGTGGAGCGCGGCGCAAGGGGGGCAAGCCTGACGCCTGCAGGAGAAGCGGCTGCGGCACGCGCGCGCACCATCCTCACCGAGGCGGAAGATCTGGTTCACGCCGCCCGCGCGGCTGGCGAGCCGCTGGCCGGGCAGTTCCGCCTCGGCGTGATCCCGACCATTGCGCCCTTCCTCCTGCCGCGCGTACTGCCAGCCCTGCGTGAGGAGTTTGGCCAGCTGGAGCTGTTCCTGCGCGAGGATCTGACACCGCGCCTCGTCGATGCCCTCAAAGAGCGCCGGCTTGATGCGGCTCTGATCGCGCTGCCTTACGAGGCAGCGGGGATCGAGACGCGCTCCATCGCCATGGACGAGTTCCTGTTTGCCTGTGCGCCGGACCACAAGCTGGCGGATGCCAGTCCGCTCAGTCCGGCCATGCTGGCCGATGAATCCCTGCTCCTGCTGGAAGATGGCCATTGCCTGCGCGACCATGCGCTCAGCGTATGTTCGGCCAGCCATTCTGCTGCCGGTCCCGGTTCAGGCCGCGCGGATGCGGCGCGGTCGGACTTTGCTGCCACCAGCCTGCATACGCTGGTGCAGATGGTCAGGAGCGGGCTTGGCGCGACCCTCCTGCCGCGCCTGGCGGTCGATGGCGGGGTGGCAGACGGGCTCGGCCTTGTCATCAAGCCGTTTGATCCCCCCGTAGCGGGGCGCGAGATCGGCATGGCCTGGCGGCGCGGGTCGGCACGCGCGGACGAGGCTGCGAAACTGTCAGAGGCGGTCAAGGCGGCGCTGGCTCCTCGCTAGTCTTCATCACCTCGCAACAAAGCTGTGCGTAGCTGACGGCGGCATGCCGTCCGGGGAGATTTAACGCCATGAGCCTGATGTTGCTGGTCCTGATCGCGATTGTGCAGGGCCTGACCGAGTTTCTGCCCGTCTCGTCCTCTGCGCATCTGATCCTTGCCCCTCTGGCCTTCGGGGTAGAGCCGCAAAGCGTGCTCATCGATGTGATGGCGCATATCGGCTCGCTGCTGGCGGTCTTTGTCTATTTCAGGAAGGAGATCTGGGAGGTCATCACGGGCGTCTTCGCCTGGTTTGCCGGCCGGATGACGCCGGGCGGGCGGCTGGCGCTGCTGGTGGTGATCGCCACCCCGCCGGTGATGCTAGCAGGCGCGGTGCTCTATTTTACCGGCTGGATGGATCTGGTGCGCTCGCCTGCCGTGATCGCGGCTGCCACGCTGGTCTTCGCCCTGCCGCTCTGGCTGGCTGACAGATATGGCCCGCGCGTGAAAACCGTGGAGACGCTCACCTACAAGGATGCTGCCGTGATCGGCCTTGCCCAGGCGGTAGCGATGATCCCCGGCTCCAGCCGCTCCGGCCTGATGATGACGGCGGCGCGCATGCTGGGGGCGGAGCGCTCTGCCGCCGCGCGCTTTGCCATGCTCTCCAGCATTCCCGTCATTGCCGCTTTCGGCCTGCAATCGGGCATTGATCTGGCGCGCGGTGAAGATCCCGGTGCCAGCCTCTCTGACGGGCTGATCGCGGCCGGGCTGTCATTCGCGGCGAGCCTCATCGCCATCCACCTGCTTTTGAAGCTGGTCGACCGGTTCGGCTTTCTGCCCTTCGTGATCTACCGCATCGCGCTGGCATGCGTGATTCTGGCGGTAATCATCTGGGTGGTGTGAAGGGAAAAAACCCTACTCCGCAGCCGCGAACTGTCCGCCGCGGCGGAAGCGGTAGAGATAGCCCGGTACGACCGATTCCACCGAGGCCGGGCTGATGCCCAGATCAGACAGGCCCGGCGCGCCTTCGGCTGCGACATTGTCGGTTTTCAGCAGCGTCACCTGATCGCGCGTCAGCACGATGGGCACGAAGGGCAGCGCGCCTGCGATCTCTCCGGCAAACCCGACACCGTAAGCGGCAAGCCAGGGCAGCGGCACCAGCAAGCGCGGGCGCTGGATGGTCGCCAGCATGTATTCCATCAATTGCTTGAAGCTGTAACTGGCAGGGCCGCCAAGCTCGTAGGTCTTGCCTTGAGCCTGCGGGTTTTCCAGTGCGGCCAGCACCGCCGCGCCGACATCCCCGGCCCAGACCGGCTGGAGCAGCGTCTTGCCGCCGCCGATCAGCGGCAGGGCAGGCGTATAAAGCGCCATCTGGGCGAAGCGGTTGAAGAAGCTGTCCTCGGCCCCGAACACGATGGAAGGACGCAGGATCGTGGCGGTGGGAATAGCGTCCATCACCGCTTTTTCGCCGGCGGCCTTGGTCTGTGCATAGGCTGACTTGCTGTCTGCGTCCGCGCCGATGGCCGAAATCTGCACAAAGCGGGTAATGCCCGCTGCTTTTGCGGCCTCGGCAATGTTCTGCGCGCCCTGTGCCTGCACCGAGCGGAAGGTCTGGCGGCCGGACTGCGCCAGAATACCGGTCAGGTTGATGACCGCGCTCGCGCCTTCAACCGCGCGCTCGATCGAGACTTTGTTGCGAACATTGGCCTGGACGAGCTGTATCTGGCCGACCGAGCCCATGGGTTTGAGGTCAATGGCGGTATGGGGCAGGCGCGTGGCGACGCGCACCCGGTAACCGGCCCTGACCAGCGCGCGCACCGCATAGCGCCCGATAAAGCCCGATCCGCCAAACACCGTGATCATTTCGTCGCGCAGCATGTTGGTCTCTCCCGGCGAGCCTTGAAAATGTGTCTGCGGGCGCCTGTTCCCGCGAACGCATGCGTGTTGGTAGCGGATAGACCAAATTTGTGGCCCGTTGGCAACGCCGCACAAGGCGCGTTGACAGCGCCCGCGCCCGCATTTATCACCGCGCCTCCGACGCCCCAGAAACATGCCCAGGTGGCGGAATTGGTAGACGCGCTGGCTTCAGGTGCCAGTTCCCGCAAGGGAGTGGAAGTTCGAGTCTTCTCCTGGGCACCATCTGGTTTCATGGATGGCGACACACAAAAACGGCCCCTCGCGAGGGGGCCGTTTTGCGTTTCGGGGGTGTGACGCTGCGCGCCTAGCGCTGCAGGAGCCAGGCGCGGGCTTGCGTCTCGCAGGCAAAGGGCTGCAGCTTGACAGCGAAGGCGCGCGCCGTGCTTTCCATGATCATGTAGGGGCGTGTGCGCTCACCGTGGGAGACATGGGCGCAGCGGCGCGGCGAAAGCTCTTCCATGATATGTTCGATGGCCGCCACCAGATCGGCGATCTCGTAGGCGACTGAGCTGTCCTTGCTCTCGATCAGCACGCCATCGACGCGCTTGTCCTGCCCGGCGGCAGCGAGCCGATCTGCGGCGCGGCGCAACACGTCACCGGTCAGTTCGCCGCGCAGGCGAAGCGTGAGAATGCCGTGGATGTCCGTTTCGATGCGGACCTGGTCCACATCGGGTGTGTTGTTGTCGAGAGGCATGGGGAGGCGGCCTTATGGCTCTTGCTGGCAGGTCAGTGACGTCGGGATAAGCATGACTAGCCGCAGAATGTTGCCAAATCATGGCACATCTTGCGCATGGCGCCCTTGCAGATATGCAAGGCTTGGGAAGGCTGGAAGCAGGCCCTAGAACCGGTAGCGCAGATTGAGCGCGACCAGGGGGAAGGAATCGTACTTGTCCAGATCGCGCCGTGCGCGCTCCACCTGCAAGTCCAGATCAGCCAGGAAGGCCGGATCATCGGCCAGCAGCCCCGTCACCTCATAGCTGATGCTGGGAGTGCCCTGCCTGTAGACGCCAGCCTCCAGCGATACCTCGACCGGCCCGTTCCAGGGCCGGCCGGCCAGGCCCGCGCCGGCAAACCAGGCATTGGGCGCAAACTGGGCCTCGCCGGTCAGCCGTCCGACTTCGGCAGCGGGATAGATATTGTCGCCGATCTGGTAGTCGCTGGCGGGCTGGGCGTTGTAAACGGCCTTGTTGAAATTGTACCGGGCACCGGCAGTGAGAAAGAAAACCCGCCGGAAGGGGAAAAAGTCGATCCCCGCGCCAACGCTCGCCAGACGCAGCGAGAAATCGCTGGCAATATCGGCGACTGTCTGGTCGTTGGAATAGACGAGCCCTGCTGCGTGAGCGCGCACCTGCAGATAGTCATTGATCCGGTAGCCGCCCTCCAGCCCGACGCCGAGCGTGCCGGCGCGGACACCGGCAAAGGCGCGCCGGTCAGCATCTGTGGATGCGGTGAAAGCCCCTGAACCGGCGAACGCAGGATCGCCCTGCATGCTTGCCGCGCCAAGCGCGGCAGCGAGTGTGACGGATATGGACATGATGATCTCAGGCTAGCGGCGGCGTGCTGGTGTTTCAACCTGCCGGTGTCCAGAATGGTTCCCCGGGCGCAGGCCGTTGATTGACGCCGGGTGTGTGCGCGGCCCATAGGAAAGGTTACACGCGCCGAGCCAAGAAGGGGTTTCACGTCCATGACCATCCATTTCCACAAGGTCGACCTTCCCGCCGGGCTGGATCTGGGCAAGCGTGTCGCCATCGACACCGAAACGCTTGGCCTGTCGCTGGTACGCGACCCGCTATGTCTGGTGCAGCTGTCTGCTGGCGACGGGGATGCGCATATCGTCCAGCTTGACCGTACTTCCTATGATTGCCCGAACCTGAAAGCACTGCTGGCCGATGAAGGCGTAGAGAAAATCCTGCACTTTGCCCGCTTCGACGTGGCGATGATCGCGCGTGATCTCGGGGTCACGCTGCGGCCGGTGTTCTGCACCAAGATCGCTTCCAAGCTGGCACGCACCTATACCGACCGCCACGGGCTGAAGGATGTGGCGCGCGAGATTGCGGGCGTGGAGCTGTCCAAACAGCAGCAAAGCTCCGACTGGGGTGCGGGCGATATCAGCGAGGCGCAGCTGAAATATGCCGCTGACGATGTGCTCTACCTGCACCAGATCCGCGACGGACTTGAGGCCATGCTGATCCGTGAGGGGCGCCTGGAGATGGCGAGGGCCTGTTTCAGCTTCCTGCCGACGCGCGCGGCGCTGGATCTGGCCGGATGGGCCGACGCTGATATTTTCGCTCACAGCTAGGGCGCAGTTGCCCGCAGACGGTGCACCCTGCCTTGAAAAGGACGTGGCAAGGGTCCACAAAGCCTTGCGGGGACAGATTTTCAGGCGTTCAGGATGCATTCGCTGACATTTGCTGCAGCAGAGCCATCGGCAAGCCGGGCCGTCGCGGCCGCGCGGATGCGCGCGCGTGTCGTGCGTAATGTGCGCATTGTCCTGATTGTGCTCATCGGCGCGCTGGCCGCCAATCTGGTGGCGCAATCGGTATTGACGGGCAATCGTGAACCGGCCAGCCGGCCCGCAATGACCGGAGATGGCGAGCGTATCATCAATCCGCGCTTTACCGGACGCGATGCTCACGGGCGCCCCTATGTGCTGACGGCGGATTCGGCGGTGCGCCGCATGGTCGGGCTGGGCAATCTGACCGATCTGGAGAATCCGCGCATCGACTACATGCTGCTGATTGGCGGGTCGCGCCGTCCTGATGCGTCGGAAGTGTTGTCGCGCCTGGGTGTCTATGATGATGCCACGCGCACCTTGCGCATGACCGATACGGTGCGCTTTTCCACCCGTTCAGGCTATGAATTCCGCACTGAAGGCGCATCGATAGATCTGGACGAAGGCGTGGTATACGGCGAGGAACCGGTACAGGGGCGCGCGCCCTGGGGCGGTGTGCAGGCTTACGGGTTTGAGCTGTATGAGGATGGCCGGCGTTTGCGCTTTACCGGAGGCGTGGTGACGCGCTTTTATGTCGGTGACGGCGCGCCTGCGCCCGAGGAGGAAGAATGAGGCTCTTGATTGCCGTTACCGCGCTGGCCTCGGCCATGGCTGCTGCCAGCGTGCTGTCCGCTGCGGCTCTCGCCCGCCAGGAGGTTCCAGATTTTCTGGATATCAGTTCTGATGATCAGGAAATCCTCGATCAGCAGGACCGTGTCCGCTTTATCGGCAATGTAAACGCGGTGCGCGGCGATACGCGCCTGCGCGCCGACGAGGCCGAGGCCACACTGGCCCGTAACCCCGAGACCGGGCAGCGCCGCATTGAGCGTATTACCGCGCGCGGCGATGTCTTCTATGTCACGCCAACCGAGACCGCACGTGGTGACACTGGCGTCTACACGGTGTCCGACGAAATTGTCGTACTGACCGGCGCGGTGGTGCTGACACAAGGGTGCAATGTCTCGACCGGTCAGGAATTGCGCATAAACCTGCAGACGGGCGTGTCGCGCCTGACGGGGGGCAATGGCCGGGTGCGCAGCCTGTTCTTCTCCCAGGATGGAGACCGTCCGGCCAATAGCGAAAACTGCCCGGCTCCGCCCGTTCCCGGCCCTGCGCCGCGCGGCTATAGCAGCGAATTTCCGGCGGAAGAGCCGGCTGCGCCTTCGGCGAACTAAGCCTTCTGTCCACGCAGGTCTGCGGGCCGGTTGTGCGCGCGGCTGCGCTTTGGCAGCCATCCGGTCTTGTCAGGAGGGTGCAAGCCCTTGCAAGGATGGGGCCAGTTGCGTGCGCTTCACCAAATATTAGGTCTGTGCCCGTAACCCTGACTATCGGGATTTTGAGGGTGGTGCCGGGAATGACCATGCCAGACAGCAGCGCTGAGGGCCTCCATGTCGATTCGATCGGCAAGGCGTTCGGCAGGCGTGTCGTGGTCAAATCGGTGTCGCTCAATGTTCATCGCGGCGAGGTCGTCGGGCTTCTCGGTCCGAACGGCGCGGGCAAGACCACCTGCTTTTACATGATTACCGGGCTTATCCCGGCCGATCATGGGCGGATCGTGCTGGACGGAGAGGACATAACAGCCTTTCCCATGTTCCAGCGCGCCCGGCTCGGCATCGGGTATCTGCCGCAGGAAGCCTCCATCTTCCGCGGCATGAGCGTGTATGAAAACGTGACCGCGACCGCCGAGATAGCCGAGAAGGACAGGTCTGCCTGCAAGAAGCTGGTCGATGATCTGCTTGAGGAGCTGGGCGTCGATCATTTGCGTGATAGCCCCGCCATGGCGCTGTCAGGCGGCGAACGGCGCCGGGTGGAAATTGCGCGCGCACTGGCAACGCGTCCCGGTTTCATCCTGCTTGATGAGCCGTTCGCGGGTATTGATCCGCTGGCCATTGCCGATATCCGCGATCTGATCCTGTTTCTCAAACAACGCGGTATCGGCATTCTCATCACCGATCACAATGTGCGCGAGACGCTGCAGATCACGGACCGCGCCGCGATCATCCATGACGGGGAAGTACTGTTCGAAGGCAAGCCGGACGCCGTCCGGGCCGACCCTTCCGTGCGCCGCGTCTATCTCGGCGACAGCTTCCAGTAGGGCGGGGACAGATGGCGAAGCTTGGACAAAGGCTGGAGGCGCGGCAGGGGCAGGGTCTGGTGATGACCCCGCAGCTCCAGCAGGCCATCAAGCTGCTGCAGCTGAACAATATCGAGCTGGCCGAGTTCGTGGAAGAAGAGCTGGAGCGCAATCCGCTTCTGGAGCGTGATGAGCGCCCGGAACCGGGCGGTGAGGATGAACGCGCGCCCGCCGAGGCCACCGCTGATCCGCATGGCGAGCTTAGCTTTGATGCGCCGTCCTCTGCCGCCGATGAGGCGCTCGATGCCGACCGGGAGGCGATGTATGCCGACAGCGCGCCGGACATGGCAGGCGCGCGCGATACGGGCGGCGCAGTGGACTGGTCGCGCGCCGGAAAGGGCGGCGGCGGGTTTGACGGCGAGGATTTTGACGCGGCCGCCCATGCCAGCCGGGACAAGACCCTGCGCGAGCATCTGCATGACCAGCTGGCCGATCTGGCGCTGACCAGCGCTGACCGCATGATCGCGGCCCATCTGATCGATCTGGCCGATGATGATGGCTATGTGCGCGCCGATCTGGCCGAAACGGCCGAGCGGCTGGGTGTCACCCAGTCCGAGGTGGAGGCCATTCTGGCGCGCCTGCAGGAGTTTGAGCCGGCTGGCGTGATGGCGCGCGGGCTGCAGGAATGCCTGGCGATACAGCTGGCCGAACGCGACCGTCTGGACCCGGCCATGGCAGCGCTCGTCGATAATCTGCCGCTGCTGGCCAAGCATGATTATGCGGGCCTGCGCGGGCTTTGTGAGGTCGATCAGGAAGACCTTGAAGACATGATTGCCGAGCTGAAGCGTCTGACGCCCAAGCCCGGCCTCGCCTTTGGCTCTGACAGCACGCGCGCGGTGGAACCCGATGTCTATGTGCGTGAGCGCCCCGATGGCAGCTGGGCGGTGGAGCTCAATACCGACACGCTGCCGCGCGTGCTGATGAATAACCGCTATGCGGCCCAGATTGCCGGCAGCGCCCGCTCGGCAGAGGAAAAGACTTTCATCACCGAATGCACGCAGAATGCGTCCTGGCTGGTCAAAAGCCTTGATCAGCGTGCACGCACCATCCTGAAAGTGGCCAGCGAGATTGTCCGCCAGCAGGACGCTTTCCTGGCCAAGGGCGTGGCCTGGCTGCGGCCCTTGAACCTGAAGACGGTGGCCGATGCGGTCGGCATGCACGAAAGCACGGTCAGCCGCGTGACCTCGAACAAGTATGTGGCCACGCCGCGCGGCCTGTTCGAGCTGAAATATTTCTTCACCTCATCCATAGCCTCTGCCGATGGCGGGGAGGCGTATTCGGCCGAGGCGGTGCGCTACCGGATCAAGGCCATAATCCAGGCCGAAACCGTCAACGAGATCATGAGCGATGATGCCATTGTCGACCGGCTTCTGGCCGATGGTATCGAGATTGCCCGGCGCACCGTGGCCAAATACCGCGAGGCGATGAATATCCCGTCCTCGGTGCAGCGCCGCCGGATGATGAAGCGCTAGGGTCCCAATCCTGATCGCGCACGCACCCTAGGATATTGGTAACCGCAAACCTGTCCGTTGCGTCATTAACCAGTTATCTGCATTGACGCCCCCGCCCGGCTTGCTACCGTCACTGTGTCCGGTAGGAAACCGGGCATTCGGCCACGCGTTGCATCAAGCGCCAGGGGCCTTTTTGAAAAAAGGCTCCTGCAGCCAGCGCAACGCGCCAGCAGCAGATGGAGCTGACATGCACATCCAGTTTGTTTCCAAAGGTATCGACGTTTCTCCCGCCCTTCGCGAACGCATCGAGGGCAAGGTTGAGGAAGGCACGGCGAAGTATTTCAGCCGTCCGGGCGAGGCGTTTGTCACCGCCGCCAAGGAAGGGTTCGGGTTTCGCGTGGAGTGCGCCCTGCACCTGCCGTCTGGTGCTTTCCTGCAGGCCACAGGCGAAGGGGCCGATGCCTATGCCGCTGCGGAAGTTGCGGTCGAACATCTGGAAAAACGTCTGCGCCGCTACAAGCGCCGCCTGAAGGACCACCACGCCGAAAACAAGATGGAGCTGCCCGCCGAGGAAACACCCATTGTCGTCTTCAGGGGCAATGGGCGTGCCGTGACGCTCGACGAGGATGACGCCGATCTTGATGATGGCGGCGCTACGGGCGGCAGCGAGCCGGTCATCGTGGCAGAGACAGTCGGCGAGCTGCGTACACTTACCGTCTCCATGGCTGTGCACGAGATGGATGTGCTCGATACGCCCTTCATGCTGTTCCGGAATGCGGCAAGCGGATCGCTCAATGTGGTCTACAGGCGCCCTGATGGTCATGTGGGGTGGATTGATCCGGCCCGAGAGGCTAAAGACGGCGCCGTTCGCTGAACGGGGGCTTTTCGCCCCGCCGACAAGCAAAGGCGTGACATGGCATTGTCAGACCTGATTCCGCCCGGAGGGGCGGTGGCAGACCTGCCCGGTACCAGCCGCAAGCAGGTGCTCCAGTCATTGTGTGATCTGGCGCAGCGCACGCTGCATGTGCCGGCGCGCAAGGTGCTGGACGCTGTGATGGAACGCGAGAAGCTCGGCTCGACAGGCGTGGGCGATGGTGTCGCCATTCCCCATGCCCGGACCGGTGATGTGGACCGGGTGTGCGGTGTGTTTGCGCGCCTTAAAACCCCGGTAGATTTCGACGCCATGGATGGCCGTCACGCCGATCTGGTCTTTCTGCTGCTGGCACCGGAGGATTCCGGGGCGGAGCATCTTAAAGCCCTGGCCCGTGTGGCGCGCATGTTCCGGCGCGAGGATGTGCGCACCGCGCTGCGCGCTGCGCCGGATTCAGCTGCCGTGAACGCCATTCTGTCGGGCATGGCCCATACCGACGCGGCGTAGGCGCGCTAGCGCGTCATGCCCGCTTCGATCCGGCCATCGGCGTGAAGAATCGCGTGCTTCATGCCTTGCGAGTTGTACTGCGCGCTGACATGGCCTTTTGAATCGACCGCGATGATCCCGCCATCGCCGCCCAGCTCCGCAATATCGTCCAGCACGCCCTTGACCGCCTCATCGAGATTTGAGCCGAGATAACGCATGCGCGCCGAGACATCGGCGGCGGCGTTGGCGCGCATGAAGAACTCGCCCTGCCCGGTGCAGGAGACGGCCACGCGCGCATCAGCCCAGGTGCCGGACCCGATAATGGGCGTGTCACCGACCCGGCCCCAGCGCTTGCGAAGCGTGCCGCCGGTGGAGGTGGCCCCGCACAGAGCCCCGTGCGCGTCCAGCACCACACAGCCCACCGTTCCGGTTGCGATCTCACGGCCATCGGGCACGGCGGCGGGCTGATAATAGTTTTCCGGATCGGTGATCTCTTCAATGGCGTGCGCACGCGCGATTTCGGCGGCGCCAGCGCCCGCGATCAGCACATGGGGCGTTGCCTCCATGACCACGCGTGCGGCTGTAATGGGCGAAATGAAGCCCTCCAGCGCCGCGACAGCGCCTGCCTTGCGTGTGGGGCCTTCCATGATGGAGGCGTCCAGCTCGTAGCGCCCGGCCGTGTTCGGCGATGCGCCGCGCCCGGCCACATAGAGGGCGCTTTCCTCCATGGCGCGTACCAGCTTCACGGCGATATCCACCGCCTGCTCGCCCGCGCCCAGCAGCGCCTTGCCCTCTTCGGCCAGGTCGCGCAGATGGGCGACTTCGCGTTCATAGGAACGCTCGGCGAGCACACCGGCTCCGCCATGCAGGACGAGGGCGGTCGGGCGGTTCATGGGCGTAGCTCCATCTGGCGGGAAATGACGAGGTGAGGCTCATAGCATCCCCGCGCTTCCCTCAGAAGCGCCAAGGCGCTATTTCGTCTGGGAAAGCGTGGTGCATCTGCACATCGCTCATGCAGCGGCAAAAACCATTTCAAGCGGGAGAGAGTTCATGCAGTTCAAGGGCGCAAGCGCGGTTATCACGGGCGGGGCATCGGGTCTGGGCGAGGGCACGGCCCGGCGTCTGGCCGCCGAAGGGTGCAAGGTCGCGATCTTCGATCTCAATGCCGAGCGCGGCGAAGCACTGGCCAAGGAGCTGGGCGGCGTGTTCGCGCAAGTCAATGTCGCCGATGTGGACAGCGTGAAGGCCGGCTTTGAAAAGGCGCGCGCGGCCAATGGCCAGGAGCGCATCCTGGTGAACTGCGCCGGGATTGGCTGGGCTGAGAAGACCGCCCGCCGCTCCTCCTCCGGCGATATTGTCGGCCACCAGCTCGACAAGTTCGCGCTCGTTATCAACATCAACCTCATCGGCTCGTTCAATTGCGCCGTGCTGGCCGCTGAAGGCATGCTCACCCTTGATCCTGATGCGTCGGGCCGCGGCGTGATCGTCAATACGGCCTCGGTGGCTGCGCAGGACGGCCAGATCGGCCAGGTGGCCTATTCCGCCTCCAAGGGCGGCATTTACGGCATGACGCTGCCCATGGCGCGTGACCTGGCCCGCGAAGGCATCCGGGTGAACACCATCCTGCCGGGCTTCTTCGAGACCCCGATCTACCAGCAGATGCCGCCGGAAGTGAAAGTGAACCTCGCCAGCCATCTCCAGTTCCCGCAGCGCTTCGGCACGCCGGCCGAATATGCCGATCTCGTCGCCTTCATGGTCGGCAATGATTACATCAATGCCGAATGCGTGCGTCTTGATGCCGGCGCGCGCATGCCCCCGAAATAGGGTTCGCTGTTTCTGGCGCTGGGCCTTCAACGTTTCGTCGTTCCCGCGCAGGCGGGAACCCAGAGCAGTCTGCGAAGCTTTCGCGCTTCAGCTCTGGACCCCCACCTCCGTGGGGGTGACGAGTGTTGAGTGGAGCGCCGCCGCCCGCTTTTTTCTGCAATTCATTCTCAAAAGCTATTGGCAGCGCCCCGCGCGTCCTGTAGGTGAGACTTATTCTCAGTTTCACCAGACGTCAGGGACGACGCCAACCATGCGCACGCTTCTTCTCGCCAGCACTGCCGTGCTGGCTCTTGCCGCCAATGCCGCCGCTGAAAACTCCAGCGATGCCGATCTCAATGTCGAGACCATCACCATTATCGGGCTGAAGGGCGATGCCCGCGACGTCGCCGGTTCGGCCACCTTGCTGTCCAGCGAAGTGCTGCAGGTACAGGACTACACCGATATCAATCGCGTACTGCGCCAGGTGCCGGGGGTGAACATCCAGGAAGAGGACGGGTATGGCCTGCGGCCCAATATCGGTCTGCGTGGCACGGGGATCGACCGGTCGGCCAATATCGTCCTGATGGAGGATGGCATTCTGGCGGCGCCCGCGCCCTATTCGGCGGCTGCGGCGTATTACTCTCCCTATGTCGGCCGGATGGCCGGGGTCGAGATCGTCAAGGGTGCAGCCGGGGTCCGCTATGGTCCGCGCACACAAGGTGGCTCGATCAATTTCCTCTCCACGCCGGTGCCGGAAAGCTGGTCGGGGCGTCTCGCCATCACGGCCGGTGAAGAAGAGGCACGCCGCATCCACGCCTATGCCGGTGGCATGACCGAAGTCGCTCAAGGCGTGCGTCTGGGCGGTCTGGCCGAGGCTTATACGGACAGCGCGGATGGCTTCAAGACCATCGATTTCAATGAAGACCGCTCCACGGGCTTCGATCTGACAGACTTTGGCGCCCGCCTGCGCGCCGAGTTCGATGGCACGGGGGTGACCCATGCTGTGGAGCTGCGCTACCAGACCTCTGATGAGACATCCGACGAGACCTATATGGGTCTCACGGATGCCGATTTCGCGGCTGACCCCTACCGCCGCTATGCCGCCAGCGCCAATGACCAGATCAATGTTGATCAGTCGCGCTGGGTGCTGCGCTATGACGCGGCCTTCGACAATGGCCTTGCCTTCACGGCGCTGGGCTATCGCAACGAGGTGGCGCGCAACTGGTTCAAGGTGGAAGGCGTCAATGCCGGAGCCGGGCGCCGCTCGCTGGGCGCAGTGCTCTCCGATCCGGTCACCTATTCGGCGGAATACGCCATCCTGACCGGTCAGCCGGGCCTGGTCTCCATCGATGGCGCGGTCATCAGCCGCAATAATAACCGTGCCTACGTGGCCGAAGGCGTACAGGCCGAGCTGGCGGGCGATGCGGCCCTGCTGGGTGCGAACCATCGCTGGCGGGTAGGCGTGCGCGCGCACCGCGATAGCGAAGACCGGTTCCAGAACGAGGTCTTCTACCGCATGGACAATTCGCAGCTGGTGCAAACCGGCGCGCAAGCGCCCGGCGAGCATGATAACCGCGTCAGTGAAGCCGAAGCGCTGGCCATCTTCGTGCAGGACGAGATCAGCTTCGGCGCACTTACCCTGGTGCCGGGTCTGCGCTATGAGCGCATTGAAGGCACGCAGACCCGCTGGGCCGCCACCGACCAGGCCCGCACCGGTGCCACAACGGTTACCGGCAGCACGACCGATGTGTTCATTCCAGGTCTTGGTGTCCGCTATCAGCTCAATGACGCCGTGACGCTTTTTGGCGGCGTGCATCGCGGCTTCTCACCATCTTCACCGTCCTCCAGCAGTGATCCGGAAGATGCGGTGAACTGGGAGGCGGGCGTGCGCTGGACGGGCGGATCTGCCTTTGTGGAGGCGATTGGCTTCTTCAACGACTATTCCAACCTGATCGGCACGTGCACGGCCTCCACCGGCGGCGGCTGCACAATCGGCGCGCAGTTTGATGGCGGCGATGTGGACGTGCGGGGCGTGGAGCTGTCGGGCGGGTTCGATCTGGCGGCACTTGGTGGCTGGAGCGGCGTGTCGGTGCCGCTGCGCGGCGCCTACACCTGGACCGATGCCGAGTTCCAGACCGCATTCGCCTCCGGCTATAGCCCATGGGGCAATGTGCAGGCAGGCGACAAGCTGCCCTATTTGCCAGAGCATCAATGGTTTGCCTCTGTCGGGCTGGAGCATGGCCGGTTCGGCAGCCAGCTGGCCGTGACCTGGAATGGCGAGCGGCGCACTCGCGCCGGGCAGGGCAGTATTCCTGCTGCCGAGTTCCTGGACTCCTATGCAGTGGCCGATCTGGCCGTCTGGTATGATCTGAGCGACGCGCTGCGCGCGCGCGTGCAGGTAAGAAACCTCACCGACGAGGTTTATGCCGCCTCGCGCAGCCCGGCGGGTCTGCGCCCCGGTGCGCCGCGTGCCGTGTTGTTCGGACTGTCGGCGAATTTCTAGGCAGGGTTACCATCCGGACGAAGAAAAGCCCCGGACGTTTCCGTCCGGGGCTTTTTGCTTTGCAGATCGGTTATTACTGCGCGGGCGGGCGCACCAGCGGACCCAGATTGCGGATCACGTCGGCGGCATCAAACGCATCCGGGCTGTCGGGCGTCTCGCCGCGGCCCAGCTGGATCTCGGCCATCGCCTCATAGCGGGTGACCTCGCGCAGATTGATGTCGTCCCAGAACGGATCGCGCCAGCCATACCAGCCATGACGGGGGTGGTAATAGCGGTAGAAGACGTCAAACCGGCTGCGATAGGCCGGGCCGGGCGAACCGGTTATGCGCCGCTCTGCCTCGGTATCGCGGCGGATCAGGCGGAAATAGTCATAGCCCTGTTCGCGGGTCAGCTCTGCTGCCCGGTAGAGCAGGAAGGTTTCCACCGACTGCCGGTCGGTCAGCGAGTTGCCGGAAAACCCGACCATGAACCGGTTCTGCTCGATCTGCTGTTCAGAATAGCCAAACCCGCCTTGTGTCGCGGCGCGCTGGTAGGGGGTGGATTCAGCGCAAGCGGCCAGTATGGCGGCGCTGGCAACAAATCCGGCGAAAAGGCGCCTCATGGCACATACCTCCCAATAGGATTTCGTCCCTGCCTGATAACCCAGTATGGGGCGCAATCGTTCCGCGGCAAATCAAATCTGCATGACAAGGTGAGTGTTTAGCCGGTGAGCGGCAACAGTCCCAGCCGGTCCAGCTCTGCCCGGAGGGCAGGCGCGCCGGCGAAATGGTGGACAGCAAAGCCGGCTTTCGCGCCGGCCTCGATATTGTCCAGCCGGTCATCAATGAAGAGTGTTTCGTGCGGCGGTGTGCCTATGCGCGATATGGCAAGGGCGTAGATGGCCGGATCGGGCTTTACCAGCCCCTCCTGACCGGAAATCAGGGCGGTCTCGAACAGGGTGAAGGCCGGGTAGAGCGCCAGCACTTCGGGCCATTTTTCTGCTGGCATGTTGGAGAGGGCATATTGCGGCACGCCGCGCGTATGGAGCGCCTCGACGAGCCCCTCCATGCCTTCCACATAGCCGTTGAACATGGCGTTCCAGCCCGTGTCCCAGGCTTTGATGAGCGCAGCCTTGCCGGGGTGCCGTGCGATCAGTGCTTCACGGTTATCGGCCATGGAGACACCGCGATCGTGTGCCTCATGCCAGTCCATGGTGCATATGCGCGAAAGAAAATCCCGGCGCGCGTCTGCGTCCGGGATTAATCGGCGATAAAGATAGTCGGGATCCCAGTCGGCCAGCGTACGCCCCAGATCCCACAGGATGGCGCGCACAGCCATGAGTCCGGCGCAGCAATGCTAGCCGGCGCGGGCCTTGAAGCGCGGGTCGGTCTTGTTGATCACGTAGACGCGGCCACGGCGGCGCACCACCTGGCAATCGCGGTGCCGGGCTTTCAGGGAGCGGATGGAGCTGCGCACTTTCATGGTCTTGTCTCGTACCTGGAGCGGGGTCTGAGCGCCCGCATATTCAAGGGAGCGCAGGTGTTACAGTCCGCCCCGGCTCAAGTCAACCGGGGTGCCGCGCCACTTGCACAGAAACGATGGAGCCTACTCGATCAGCCGCACATAGCGTTCGCGGGTCGTGTCCAGTTGCGGGCACTCCATGATGATGCGGATATCGTCATAATCGCGGTCGGTCCAGCCCATCTGGGTCCAGTTGGCCGTGCCGCCGGGCAGGCCGGGCGGACGGTCTTCCCAGCCGTAATACATGTAGCGGCCGGGGCTGCAGCCCTGCTCGGCGCGCTGCGGCGTGCGGTTGGTGCCCGTCGGGATGACGCCGCCCTCGCTGACCGGTTTGCACTCATCCAGGCTGCCGCACAGCACGGTCTCGAGGATGTTGTATTGCAGCCCGTTATGGACCTCCTGCCCGTTCACATGCGCCGTGTCGGTGAAATAGCGGTGGCGGCACGGATTGGGGAAGTCGGCCGTCGGCGTGTGCTGGCACCAGTGGTGGTCATTGTCCGGGTTATGGTCGATCCGGTCCGGATTGGTGCGCGAGAAGCGCAGATTGTACAGCTCGAAGCTGATCGTCTCGCCTTCCTCGCAACGCGGCCACTGATACTGGTTGGGCCAGCGCGTGATAAAGTTGATCCCGTTATTGTCCTGCACAGGGGTGCGCTGTGTCCGCCGCTGCGCGGGAGTCTTGCTGGCGTTCGGATCGGGGTCGTAGCAATAGACATAGATGCGGTTGTAATCGCCTGCTTCCGGGTCGAGCCAGCTGACTTCCGGCGGCTCGTACTGCAGCATGGGCTGGTGCAGGCGCGCGGTGGAATGCACCGAGACACGCACGCTGTCGCCGATACCGGGCAGGGCGTGGATCAGAACGGTGGACACGAGCGCACTGGCGTCGACGCGGAAATCCAGCCCGTTCCATGCGCCATCAACCTCCAGGGCCGTCATGCCCGCTCCGCCAAAGGCTGCCATCAGGCGGTCGTTCATGCCATTGATCTGGATGGCGAAATTCTGCTCAGGCCCGCCCACGGCAGCATTGAGCGCGGTCGCGTCGGCCTCGGCTTGCAAAGAGGTGCGCACATTGATGAGGCGCGCGGTGTCGACCGACACCCCGGCAACCCCTATGACGGGAACCAGTGACAGTGCAAAGATCACCGCGATATTGCCGGCGCGGTCTTTGAAGAAGCCTGACAGCCGTTTCATGTCCATTCGCCCTTGCCCGAACCGGCACCACTGCCGGTCCACCCCGGTAAGGCATGCAGATTTCATGCCTGAATCTGGCCTGGAATCTAGCAGGCAAGGCTTAATGAGGCGTAAGAAAAGATAATTAATTTAGTGTGTTAGCGTAAATGTCCTGCTAACCATATCCGCCTGGCGCGTTCATCGCGCATTGATCTTCTGCGTGTTAACAGGAAGACTTGCGATCTCGCGGGATTGGCCAGGTGCGCGGTGAGGACCCTTACATGCTGACTAACCATCGTTATTTCCGTCACGCAGCCGCTATTGGCGCAGTGTGGCTGGCGGGGCTTGTGCTTGCGGCCAGCCCTGCAGGCGCGGCTCTTGCGCAGGATGTTCCCTTTACCGCGTGGCGCGACGGGTTTGCGTCCGATTTGCGCAGTGAGGGCGTCCGCCCTGAGATCGTGTCCTCGATGCTGGACGGGCTGGAGCCTGACCCGACCGTGATCGAGCGCGACCAGACCCAACCCGAATTTGTCCGCCCGATCTGGCAGTATCTGGAAGGGGCGGTGTCTGAAACGCGCGTGGCCAATGGCCGCCGCGCCTCAGCGCGTATCGCCGAGACGCTGCAGGCGGTGGAAGAGCGTTTCGAGGTCGACCAGCACATCCTCACCGGCATATGGGGGCTGGAAAGTGCCTATGGCGAGATCCAGGGCAATTTCGATATTGTCCGCTCGCTGGCCACGCTCGCCTGGGAGGGCCGCAGGCGCGGGTTTGCCGAGGCCCAGCTGCGTGCCATCGCGCAGATGATAGAGCGCGGTTATGCCACGCGGGCCGAGCTTGTCGGCTCGTGGGCGGGCGGTATGGGCCAGACCCAGTTCATCCCGGCGACCTATATGGAGCGCGCAGTCGACTTCAATGGCGACGGGCGGCGCGATATCTGGCGCAATGAAGGCGATGCGCTGGGCAGTGCGGCAAACCTGCTGGCACGTGCGGGCTGGGAATACCGCCAGCCGGTGTTTACCGAGGTACGCCTGCCGGAAGGTTTCAGTTTTGCGGACTGGAATGAGCGCCAGCGCCGTACGGTTGCCGAGTGGGCAGCGCTCGATATTGATCCGGCGTCCGGCGATTGGGCAGCCGACGATCTCTATCGCTCGGCGCGCCTGGTGATTCCGGCCGGGGCAGGTGCGCCTGCCTTCCTGGTTTATCGCAATTTCGAGGCGCTCTTACGCTATAACAACTCTACCGCCTACGCTCTGGGCGTGGCTTATCTCGCCCGCGCGTTCGAGCATGGCGATGCGGGCATGGCAACGGGCTGGCCGACAGACAATCCGCCGATCAACCGCACCCAGTCACGCGAGCTGCAGGAAGCTCTGGCCCGGCTCGGCCATGATCCGGGCGGGCTGGACGGGGTGGTCGGCCCCAATACGCGCCGCGCCATCCGCGCCTTCCAGAGCGCCAACGGGTTTGAACCGGACGGCTATGCGGGACTGGCGCTCTATAATGCGGTGATGGCGGCGGACAGGGCGCGGTAGACGCTCCCTCGTGCTTCGAGACGCTTCGCTTCGCTCGCCCTCAGCATAAGGGAGCGCTGCTCCTTTCCCCTCATCCTGAGGAGGCCGCAAGGCCGTCTCGAAGGAGAGGGGAAACCTGTTTCACACCATCCCGCCGTCATCCCCGTCTTGCTCAAACGGCTGGACGGCCACCCGCACGCGCGGGTGGAAGAAGGCGACGCCCAGCGCCACGACAGACAGCACGATATTGAGCATGAAGGGCGCAGTGGGCCCTACCGCCTGATAGAGCCAGAGGCCCGACAGGGGCGCGACGAGGAAGCCGAGACCGGCGGTCGCCGCCGTCACACCTGCCGCCCGGCCCTGCTCCCCCGGTGACACCGCCAGGCTGGCTCCGCCGGTAAAGCCGGAGCGGGCAAAGCCAAAGCCCAGTGAGTTCAGCAAAAAGCCGAGCACGATGGAGGCATAGCCGCCGGAAAAGATCAGCTCGATCTGCCCGGCGAGCGTCAGACCCGCCCCGATCAGCATCAGCATGCGCGGAGAGACTTTCAGCGCGGGTATCGCCACCAGCTGGGCAAAAATCAAAGCCGCTGCGCCTGCGGTCAGGGCAACACCGGCGAGCTGAAGGCCGGCGGTCGTGTCCAGCTCCAGCCGGTCGATGATGAAAAAGCCGATGGCCTGCAGGCTGGCGGCCTGCACCAGCCAGCTGGCGCAGCCGTAGAGCACGAAGGCGCGTACCCGCCCGTCGGCGGCAAACGCAAACTGGGCCAGCGGGTTGAGCGGGCGGTGGCCACGTTCCCTTGGCGGTGTGTTCTCCGGCAGGGTCAGGCGGACAATCACCGCGCACGCGCCGACCAGCAGCGCGATCAGCACCATGAAGGGCACCATGCCGATGCGTTCTGAGAAGGCGGCCGCCAGAGCCGGGCCGATCATGCCGCCAAGGGCAAAGGCCGCCGTCATGCTGGCCAGCGCCTCAGTGCGTTCAGACGGGGCGGTGCGGTCTGCGACATAGGCTTGTGCCGCCGGGCCGGTGGCCGAACCGAATGCCCCGAAAAGCGCGCGCGCCAGCGCCATGGCCAGTACAGCGATGAGGGGCGGCAGGAAGCCGCTCTGGCCCGCCCAGGCGCCAGCAGCAAGGATCAGGGTGGAGGCGGCATAGGTCGCCAGCCCGAAAATGACCAGCGGGCGGCGGCCATACTGGTCGGACAATCCACCCCAGACCGGGCTCATCGTCAGATACATCAGGGCAGAGAGGGTGTAGATCGCGCCGACATAGATCTCGGCAATGCCGATATCGCGCGCCAGCGGCGGCAGGATGGCAAACAGCATGGAGTTGCCGACCCCCACCGCCACCAGGCAGATGAAGAGCAGGCGGAAGGCACCGCGCCGGTCCGCCCGTGTCTGCTGGTTCGCGTTCAGGGGCATGGAGGGAGGGATAGTCCGCCCCGCGCGCGTCGTAAACGCTCCGCTAACAGCGTGAAAACCGGGTTTTAAGCATCTTCGCGTAGAAACGTCCCGAAACCGGACATGGGCCGGGGGGAAGAGAAGCGGAAAAATCCGCCCTTTCACCCGGTCCGGCCAGAACGGCTCCGGAAGACTGCGGGATGGTGGGTATATGTTTCAGATAATCGGCATTGTCTGCGTGTTCGCGATGGTGTTTGGCGGCTTTGTGCTCGCTGGCGGCCATTTCGACGTTATTCTCAAGGCGCTGCCCTTCGAGATGATGATGATCATGGGCGCGGCCATGGGCGCGTTCTTCATCGGTAATTCGGGCAAGACGGTCAGCAAGACTGCCGGCGACATGTCCAAGCTCTTCGCCGGGCCGAAATGGAAGCCGCAGGATTATCAGGATCTGCTGGCGCTTCTGTTTGCGCTGACCAAGACGATGAAGACCAAGGGTGTCATCGCTCTGGAGGCCCATATCGAGAAGCCGCATGAAAGCGCGCTCTTCTCCAAATATCCGCGCATTATGAAGGATCATTTCGCGGTCGATTTCATCTGCGACACGCTGCGCATGATGACGATGAATCTGGAAGACCCGCACCAGGTCGAAGACGCGATGGAAAAGCAGCTGGAAAAGCACCATCACGAGGCGTCCGGCCCGGCCCATGCCCTGCAGAACATGGCTGATGCCCTGCCTGCGCTGGGGATTGTGGCGGCCGTGCTGGGCATTATCAAGACGATGAGCGCCATCACCCAGCCGCCTGAATATCTGGGCGCGATGATCGGTTCGGCGCTGGTCGGCACCTTCCTTGGCGTGTTCCTGTCTTACGGCTTTGTCGGCCCGTTCGCGGTGCGGATGAAGGAAGTCTATGACGAGGAAGCGATCTTCTACAAAATCATCCAGAGCGTGCTGGTGGCGCACCTTCACGGCAATGCCGCCCAGATTTCGGTGGAGATTGGCCGGGGCAATGTGCCCTCCAAGATGCAGCCAAGCTTCCTGGAGCTGGAAGAAGCGCTGTCCAACATTGGCGCCGAATAGACCCATAAAAAGAATAATCGGGGGAAGCACCTTGAACGGGCCGGGGCATGATGCTCCGGCCCTTTTTGCGTGTGCGGCCCCCGGCCATTGCCCGCCTGCCTCATCGCGTGTAGCGAAAAGCCATGAGTGACAGCCTTGTCAGACCTTTTGCCAGTCTTGACTGGAGCGATCCGGGCACGCCGCGCGCGGCTGGCGGTGATGTCTATTTTTCTGCCCAGGACGGGTTGGCCGAGACGCGGGCCGTGTTTCTGGGCGGCTGCCGTCTTCAGGAGCGTTTTGCCGCTGGCGGAACCATTATCATTGGTGAACTGGGCTTTGGCACGGGGCTGAATTTTCTCGCCGCGTGGCAGTTGTTCGATGAGGTGGCGCCCGCCGGTGCCCGGCTGCATTTCGTCTCGCTGGAAGGCTTTCCCTTAAGCGCTGCCGATGCGCGGCGCGCGCTATCAGCTTTTGGTGAGTTGCAGGGCAAGGCGGGCGAGTTGGCAGATCAGTGGCCCTCACCCTTGAAAGGCCCGCACATGCGGGTGTTTGCAGGCGGGCGGGTGGTGTTGAGCGTATTTCACGACACGGTCGAGGCGGCGCTGGCACAGATGGATTTTGCCGCCGATGCCTGGTTCCTTGACGGATTTGCGCCGTCCCTGAATGGCGAGATGTGGTCGCCGGAGGTGTTTGCTCACATTGCCCGCCTGTCCAAGTCCGGTACGCGTCTTGGCACGTTTACGGTGGCCGGTGCGGTCCGGCGGGGCCTGCAGGCGGTGGGCTTCCAGATAGAAAAAGTGCCGGGCTTTGGCCGTAAGCGCGAGCGGCTTGAAGGCGTTTTTGCGGGCGAAGCCCATGTCTCCCCGCAAGCATTGCCTGGCAGAGTGGCCATCATTGGCGGCGGCATAGCGGCGGCAAGCCTTGCACGCGCCCTGACGGCTCGCGGCGTCACGCCTGTCGTCATTGCACAGGGCGGTTGGGGGACAGGCGCGTCGGGCGGCCCGGCGGCCCTGTTCACGCCTCGCCTTGAGGCTGCAGACCGGCCCCATGTCCGCGCGACCTTAAGCGCATTCGATTATGCCCGCGCGCTCTATGAGGGGATGGACGGGTTTCATGCATCCGGAGTCTTTCGCGCGCCCTCTGGCAATGACGGCGCGGGGCGGCTGGCGCGCATCGCCACGATGATGGAAGGCGCGGGCGTCGCTGTTCAGGGCGATGGGCTGGCGCTGGAGCGGACAGGCTGGGTAGAGCCGTTGCGGCTTTTGACCGCGCTTGCCGGTAATGTGCCGGTTCTCGATGCGTATGCAGCGCAGGCCGCGCCGCTGCCGGGCGGTGGCTGGCAGGTGCTGGACGCACAGCGGTGCGTACTGACCGAGGCAGAAACGCTTATCCTCGCACCCGGCGCAGATGCCCTGCCGGACGGGCTGGAGGTTCACCTGCCAGTCGAGGCCCTGCCGGGCCAGATCGCGCGCTTTGCCTATGATGGTCCGGCAATTCCTCAGCCCATGGCCTGGGGGCATTATCTGGCGCCGCTAGAAGATGGATCCGTGCTGGCGGGCGCGACCCATGAGCGTGGCCAGAGCCTCCCACCAGAGCAGGCGGCTGAGGACATACGCGCAGCGGTGAGCGCGTTTGATCCGGGTGTTGGGGCAGGGCTGGGAGAGGTTCTGGAGCACTGGGGCGCGGTGCGCTGCGTGCTGCCGGATCGGCTGCCGGCGGCGGGTCAGGCGGTGCGCGCCGATGCCAGCGCAGTGGATCGGCTTTACGTGCTCACAGGATTTGGCGCGCGCGGCTTTGCCCATGCGCCGCTGCTGGCCGAGCATGTGGCGAGCCTGATATGCGGTGAACCCTCCCCGCTGGAGCGCTCTGGCGCGGCCAGTCTCGACCCGGCCCGCTTCGCCTTAAGAGCGTTGCGCAGACAGGGAAAATCACCGCTCCAGGAAAGCTGATCCGGTCTGAAGCTTGCACATCACGTCCCTGAGGCCAGGCAGTCTGGCCCGTAACGGGACGTTTCATGACACTGCCGCTGGACACATCAACGCTTCCGGCCCGCCCCGCAAGGGCTGCGGACCGGCGCGTGCGTGCGCGGCATATCTGGTTTTTGAACTCCGCCTTTGACCGGATCGGGTTTGACACCGCGCTGGAGCGTATTGTCCGGCGCGATCCTGAACGGCCCTTCGCTTTTGTGGTTACGCCCAATGTCGACCACCTTGTGCGCCTGTCGCGCGGGGGCGAGCTTGCTCCGCTTTATGCGCAGGCCTGGCTGACCGTGTGTGATAGCCGCGTGCTGGAACTGATCGCGGCCTTTTCAGGCGAAGAGGTGGAGGTCACGCCGGGCTCTGACCTGACGGCGGCCCTGTTTGAGCACGCCATCGATCCGGCCGAGCCGGTGGTGGTGATTGGCGGGGACGGCGATGTCATCGAGGGCGTTACCGCGCGCTTCGGCCTGAAAGACGTGCGCTGGCACCAGCCGCCCATGGGGCTGCGTACCAATCCTGAGGCCGTTGCCGAGTGCGCGGCCTTTGTGGCGGCCAACCCGGCGCGTTTCGTCTTCCTGTGTGTCGGTTCGCCCCAGCAGGAAATGATCGCGGCAGCGTGTATCGAGCGCGGTGACTGCACCGGCGTCGGCCTGTGCGTGGGCGCATCGCTCGATTTTCTGTCGGGCAAGACGCAGCGCGCGCCGCAATGGATGCAGAGTGCGCGGCTGGAATGGCTGCACCGCCTGTTGGAGGAGCCAAAACGCATGTGGCGGCGCTATCTGGTCGATGGCCCGCAAGTCCTGCTCATCTGGTGGGAGTGGCGCCGGGCGCGGGCCAAGTTGCGCGCGTTTGAAAAATCCTTCTCTGCCCGGCTGGGTGCCTGACCGGCGCACTTGATCCATGGCGCAATAGCCGCTTGTCTTGTGAAACCCGCTATGCGGGAGAGCACTAGCAGGCGGGGGCCTAACTCATGTCGATCAAGCCTGAGCGGCCATCGCGCCGTGATTTTTCATGGTTTCATACCTTGCGGGTGCGCTGGGCCGAGACCGACCCGCAAGGCATTGTCTTCAACGGCAATTATTTTCTCTATTTCGATGTCGCGCTGACCGAGTACTGGCGCGCGGCGGGCATCAACCTGCCCGATGACCTGACGGCGGAGGGAAGCGAATCCTTCGCCGTCAGTGCTCATGCCGATTTCTACGCGCCTGCCGTGTTTGACGAGCTGATCGAGATCGGGGTGACGCTGGAGCGTGTGGGTAACAGCTCGGCGACGTTCCGCCTTGGCATATTCAGAGGCGATGAGGCGCTCACCGGCGGGCGGATGATCTATGCCTGGGCGACGACCACGCTGCCGCGCACGCCCTGCCCGCCGCCAGCTTCGCTGATCGGGAAGCTGCAGGCGATGCAGCGTTAGGGGTCCAGGCCCTAGCGCCCGCTCTGCCGGGCTGCGTGGAGCACCCGGCGCAGGCGCAAGACCAGCAGGATCAGGCCGGACAGCGTGAACAGAAGCGCAAATCCGGCAGCGCTGATGAGAAGCGGATTGTTGATATTGCTGCCATCACGGTAATCCATGATGTGCAGGCGCCAGAACACGTCGAACAGGCGCCAGGTGTCGGATCGGCGCGAGACGATTTGGCCTGTGTCGGGCGCGATGAAGATCATCCGTCCGTCATCACCGTCGATAGCGACCCGCCATACCGGCACCGGCCCGGCATAGTACCAGGGCGCTTCCTCAAGCCATTCTGCTGTTCCGGCTGTTCCAGGCCCCGCGTAATCGCCGTGTGCGACAGCCTGCGCGCCTGCCGCATCGAGAGGGGTCAGGAGGCGTGTTGTGCCGGCATCAATGAGGGCCGTCCGGTCACCGGACTGCAGCAGCCAGGCCGGGCTGGAAAGGTGGGAAACGAGGCGCGCGCTGTCGAGCGTGCGGAAACCAGCTGCCCGGGCAGCGGCAGCCAGCTCCGTCACAGTGCCGGGTTCTACCGCCAGCGGCGCCGCTGGCGCCATGCGGTGTTCGCCGCGCACCTCGCCTATCGGCATAAGGGCCATGCCGAAACCACCGCCAATCCAGAGCAATACCTGAAGCCCGACGACAAGCGCCGACCATTTATGGACCCGCACCACCCATCTCTGGAATTTCACTATGCCATCCCGCCTTTTGCCGTCAGCTTTCATGTGCACGGGCTGAGGGGTTCATGCAAGCTGCGAAGCTGCCGGTGCCGTGCGCAGGCGGAAACTGTGGATGTCACTGGAAATGGTGGGCGCGACAAGAGTTCGAACTTGTGACCTCTACGATGTCAACGTAGCGCTCTAACCAACTGAGCTACGCGCCCGGTCCGCAATACTGCCTGCGAAGCGAGCGGGCGATATAGCCCGCCCCTACGCCTCGCGCAAGCGTTCGTGCTGAAGGTTTACGCCGCTTCCATGGCGCGGGCGACTTCGTCGACCAGATCGCGCAGGTGGAAAGGCTTGGAGAGCACTTTGGCCTCGCGTCTGGCCGACAGCCCCGCATTGAGGGCGACGGCGGCAAAGCCGGTAATGAACATGATTTTCAGGCCCGGATCGATCTCGGCGGCACGGCGTGCCAGCTCGATTCCGTCAACGCCGGGCATCACGATATCGGTGAGCAGAAGCTCGAACGCACCGGCTTCACTGCCCAGCGCATCAAGGCCCTCTTCACCGTCGGCCACGCTTTCCACCTCATGCCCGGCGCGGGTCAGCGCCTTGGCGAGGAAGTCACGCATGGAATCGTCGTCTTCTGCGAGCAGTATCTTGGCCATGGCCATCCCCTCTGGAGTATTTTTATCCACCGCAAAGCCACTCTAGGGCAAGGAGGTAAAATTCCGTTGAACGCCGCGACCCTTACTGCAGAGATTTTTCGTTCTGCAGTGATGCTTGGTGATTGACGCTGCAGACATGCGCGCGATGATGGCTCCATGAACGTTTCTTCCTCCCGTTGTACACCTGCCGCCAGGCCGGAAGCTGTCGAGGTGCTGCGTCCGGCAGAGCGCCTGTCGCCTGTCGTGTTTGCCTCGCCCCATTCGGGTGCCTGCTATAGCGAGCGGTTTCTTCAGCAGGCTGCGTTGCCGCTGAAAGTGCTGCGCAGATCGGAAGATGCGCATATCGATGTGCTGTTCGGGCCGGTTACCGGCCTTGGCGCGCCGCTGGTGCGTGCGCTGTTCCCGCGATCCTATGTCGATCCCAACCGCGCCGAGCATGAGCTGGACCCGGTCCTGTTCGGACCGCAGGCGCATGCGCTGTGTGGCCAGACCAGCCAGAGGGCGTCGGCCGGGCTGGGCGTTATTCCCCGCCTCGCCGGGGAGGGTAATGCGATTTATGAGGCGATGCTGCCACTGGAGGAGGCGTTTGAGCGCCTGGCATCGTGCTACCGCCCTTATCATGCCGCGCTGGCGGGTGAGCTGACTGCGGCCCGCGAGGCGTTTGGACAGTCAATCCTGATCGATTGCCATTCCATGCCAGCGGCGAGCGCAAGGGGGGCCGATATCGTTCTGGGGGACCGGTTTGGCTCTTCCTGTGTGCCGGACCTGACGGGAAATGCCGAGCGGATATTGCGCTCCCTGGGCTTCAAGGTGGTACGTAACCGGCCCTATGCGGGCGGGTTTGCTGCCGAGCACTATGGCCTGCCTGCTGAAGGCCGCCACGCCTTGCAGATCGAGATCAGCCGTGCGCTCTACATGGACGAGCGGTCACTCGAACCCCATCAGGGCTTCGACCCCCTCAAGGCGCGGCTGGAAGCCTTTGCCGCTGCCCTTGTAGACGCCTGCCGGCCGCAATCACTCGCTGCAGAATAAACCATAAGTTGTTATTAACCTCAAAGCACGCTAATGATAAGCGTGCGGCGCGAATCGCGCCCGTCAGGCGGAGGCGATGAGGGAAGATGCAGCCACAATTGAGAGACGATGCAGTCCAGCCTGCCCAGCGTCCGGATATCGACCGCCATGTCGGCGAGCGTCTGCGGCGGCGCAGACGGCTTCTGGGCCTGACCCAGAAAGAGCTGGCCGAGCGTGTCGGCATACGCTTTCAGCAGATCCACAAATACGAGACCGGGATCAACCGGATGTCGGCCAGCCGGTTGTTCGAGATCGCCGAAGCGCTGGGCGCGCCGGTTGAACATTTCTATGACGGCCTGAAGAGCGATGGCGCGAGCCGCGACATGCAGGGCGATCTACTCTCCCGGCGCGAGACAATGGAGCTGGTCAGGGCCTATTACCGGCTGGGGCGTGCGCCGCGCCAGCGCCTGCTTGAGCTGGCCAAAACGCTCCAGAGCGCGCTTGACCCGTCCTTGCGCAATAGCGATACCGGACGGGCCTGACGCCGCGCCGCCAGCTTTCAGGCAGGAGATACCCGTGCGGCGCACCAGCCTGAAGCGGGGGACCAGCCTTGAACCGATACGAGAGCGATACCGCCCTGCTGGGCGTTCTGGCGGACGCTGCGCGCGCAGCCAGCCTTCCCCATTTCCGCAACGGTGTTGCCGCTGACAACAAGGCGGTCAGCGGTTTTGATCCCGTAACGGCCGCCGACAAGGCCGCCGAGGCGGCCATACGCGCCCTTTTGGCCGAACACCGGCCCGAAGACGGTGTTCTCGGCGAGGAGGAAGCGGCCAAGCCGTCACGCTCTGGCCGGACATGGATCGTCGATCCCATTGATGGTACGCGCGCCTTTCTCGCCGGATTGCCAAGCTGGTGCGTACTGATTGCACTGGTGGAGGAGGATGGCCCGGTCCTGTCGGTGATTGATCAGCCCCATATCGGCGAGCGGTTTTTTGGCTCCACCGGGCGGGCGGGGCGGAGCGCCCATGTCGAACGTGGCGGTGAGCGCCTGGCCTTGAAGGTGCGTGCAGGGCGCGCTCTTGGCAAAGCGATAGGGGAAACGACCGACCCTTACCTGTTCGAGGGTGATGAGGCCGGAGTGTTCGAGACGGTACGCAGCCGCGCGCGCCTGATGCGCTACGGGCTGGATGCCTATGGCTATGCGATGGTGGCGCAAGGGGGGGTGGATTTCGTCATCGAGTCCGGGCTGATGAGCTGGGACGTTGCAGCCCTTGTGCCGGTAGT
Source organism: Glycocaulis abyssi (assembly GCF_041429775.1). Classification (NCBI taxonomy): domain Bacteria; kingdom Pseudomonadati; phylum Pseudomonadota; class Alphaproteobacteria; order Maricaulales; family Maricaulaceae; genus Glycocaulis; species Glycocaulis abyssi. The sequence continues at coordinate 2,674,468 of NZ_CP163421.1, forward strand.
TGAGGGTGCGGGCGGTATTCTCACCGACTGGCAAGGGCGTCCGGCCCATGAGGGCGGACAGGTCGTGGCGGCCGCCAATGCGGACCTGCATGGCGAGCTGCTGGCCCTGCTGGCCCCGGCCGCGCTCTAGCGGGTTTCCACCACGATGCGTTCAGGCGGTGCTTCGAGCACTATTTCGCCGCCTAAGCGGGCAATCCGCCCCGTCATGCGCAGATAGAGCGTATCGTGCAGCGCGCCCAGCGCGCGGCGCTCCCCGCGCGCTGTCACATGCCAGCCATCGGGCGCCGGGCCGTCAAACCGGAATACGATGACGTCAAAGCGTGGTGCCATCAGGGCGGCGAGCCCCATGCTGGCGCGTTGAAGCTGGTCCAGCTCGCGCACCAGCGCTGCCATATCCGAAATGCTGTAGCGCGTGCCGCTGGCTGGCGTATGAAACTCCAGGCGGATGGCCGGTAGCGGGTTGTCACCATCGTGCAGCAGGCGCGTGGCGCGGGTGACAGAACCGGCAGTGTGCGCTTCGGGCGGCAGGACCAGATAACCGCCCGCATCGACGCCGACCGCCAGAAGGCGGGCATCGGGCGCTTCCAGCCAGAATCCTGACCTGTCCGCGGCCTCAGCCGGGGCCGGGTCCAGCCGGTAGACGGGTGTGAACGCGGCTTCGCCATCCTCATAACGCGCCGTGTATTGGCGCCAGAACGGTAATAGCCGGTCTGCCGGATAGGGATTGAGGGCGGATGCCGGAGGCGGCCCGGCCATGGCTGGTGCGCACCAGCCGAGCAGGGCGCTCGCCAGTAGCAGGCTAAGCGCAGACCGGATCACTCAGCCCCCGCATTCCCCGGCTTGCGGAACAGCAGCGTCATCCGGTCGGACTCGCCAATGGACTCATAGGGCGCGCGGTCAAAATCCGGGTCGGGCTCTTCCCCGCGCGGCGCGGACAGGAGGACGGGCGGCAGTGTCCAGACGCCGAACGGATGGTCGGCCGTGTCAGCCGGGTTGGCGTTGACTTCAGAGGAACCCACCAGTTCGAACCCGGCCTCTGTGGCCAGCGCGATGACATAGTCTTCCTGCACATAGCCGGTGGCGGCACGCGGGTCCTGCGGCTGACTGGCGGGCAGGCGGTGCTCCACCACACCCAGAACGCCGCCGGGGCGCAGGGCCGCGTAGAAATCGGCAAACGCCTTCTCCTCAAAGCCGCGCGCCATCCAGTTGTGCACATTGCGGAAGGTCAGGACCGCGTCGGCGCTCCCTTCTGGCACGATCGGGCCTGTGTCGGGGCCGAAGGCAGCAATCTCGATCTCGCCAAAAAGCGGCGCGGAAAAGCGCTCGGCATAGCCATCGATAAAGGCTTGTGTCTGTTCGCTGCCTGCGGGGTCGAAATGCGCCGCCACGTATGAGCCGCCATTGGCGGCAATCCACGGGGCGAGCACTTGCGTGTACCAGCCGCCCGCCGGCCAGATTTCGACCAATGTGCCAGACGGATCAACGCCAAAGAATTCAAGCGTTTCAAGCGGGTTGCGCCAGACATCGCGCGCCACGGCATCGGCCCGCCATTCGCCCGCCACGGCCCAGGCGAGCGAGCCAGTCTCCGGTTCGGTGGACAGGCTGGCAGTGTCGTCCGGTGTATCGCTGGCCGGGATATCGGCTTCAGGTGCGTCCGGCTCGGCGTCTTCGATATCCGCCTCGTCATCGATATCGGGTGAGAGCGATGCCCCGACCGCATCATCGGTGTCGATGGCGGCGGGCGCCGGTGCTTCGGTGTCCGAACTGTCCCCGCACGCCATCAGGGGCAGGCACAGGGCAAGAGCAGAGACGGTGACGAGAAGGCGCATGCGGCAAATCCCCTTGGCATGATGTCGTGTTCTTTGCGCCAGACTAGCGCTGCAATCGCTGACGGCAAAATCGCAAAACACCAAAACGGCCCTCTTGCGCACCCCGAAAGCTGCACCCATGTCAGTATCACCGGGGTGCCTTTCGGGCTCCGGCGAGTAATGGAAACCTTGATGTCCGCCTTTGGTCCCGTGCGCTCAGTCGAGGCGCGGACATGTCACCGGAGGGCATCGAACTGATCGCTTCTGAAGGAGGATCTTCATGCGTACCATCGACTACACGCCGCTTTACCGCACGATTGTCGGCTTTGACCGTCTGGCCAATATGATCAACTCGGCGGCCAAGCAGGAAACGGGTAATGGCTACCCGCCCTACAATATCGAACAACTCAGCGAGCACGAGTATGTCATCGAATTGGCCGTGGCCGGGTTTGGTGACAATGATCTCGACGTTCAGGTGCAGGAAAACGTGCTGACGGTGTCTGGCAAGCGCGAAAGCGATGACAGCGAACCGCGCCAGTTCATCCATCGCGGCATTGCCGAGCGCTCCTTCGAGCGCCGCTTCCATCTGGCCGACCATATCCAGGTGCGCGATGCGCGCCTTGAAAACGGCCTTCTGGTGCTGCGCCTCGAGCGCGAGATACCTGAAGCGAAAAAACCGCGCCAGATCGCCATTAATGGCAAGTCCGGCGCCAAGCTGATCAGCGGTTCCAAGACCAAGGCCGCGTAAGCTGCGCATACCGCCCCGCAGGAACGGAGCGAAGGCTGGCCAACTCACTGGGGCGATGCGGTTTTCCCCTGCCGCAGACCCGCCCTTGAGCAACCCGCCAGCAGACTGACATGAGAACGCCCGCGTGCTTTTCCCCTGGCACGCGGGCGTTTTTTATTTTTCCCCAAGCTCGTCTTTCAGCCGGCCAATCGCCTCGCGCCAGAGCTTTGCGCTCATGTCGGAGGGCATGCGCCAGTCCCCGCGCGGGGAGAGCGCGCCAGCGGAGGTGAGTTTCGGCCCGTTGGGCACGGCCGAGCGCTTGAACTGGCTCTGGCCGAAAAAGCGGGTGTGGAACACGTCCAGCCATTTGAGGATATCGGCCATCGTGTAGTGATGACGGTCGGCCTCTGCCACGTGATCGGGCCAGTCGCTGCGCGAGCTTTCGCCCCAGGCGGTCTTCTGCAGGAAGGCGATCTTCTCCGGCCCGAAGCCATAGCGCACCACATAATGCAGGGTGAAATCCTGCAAGGGGTAGGGGCCGATCACGCTCTGCGTGCTCTGGATTTGCCCGTTCTCTCCGGCTGGCACCAGCTCAGGGGAGATTTCGGTTGCCAGGATGCGCTCCAGTACCGGGCCAGCCGCCTCCCCTGCCCGGCCGGTGCGCGCGGCCCAGGCGATGAGATGCTGGATCAGGGTTTTGGGCAGGCCCGCATTGACGTTGTAGTGCGACATGTGATCGCCAACGCCATAGGTGCACCAGCCGAGCGCAGCCTCGGAGAGATCGCCGGTGCCGATCACCAGCGCGCCCTCATGATTGGCGGCGCGGAAGAGATAGTCGGTACGCAGGCCCGCCTGCACATTCTCGAATGTCACATCGTATTCGGCCCGGCCATCAGTAAAGGGGTGACCAAGATCGGCCAGCATGCGCTCGGCCGCCGGGCGGATATCGATCTCGCGATGGGTGACGCCCATGGCGTCTGCCAGCGCGATGGCCTGTTCGCGCGTTGCCTCGCTGGTGGCAAAGCCGGGCAGGGTGTAGGCGAGAATATCGGCACGCGGCAGGTCCAACCGGTCGAAGGCGCGCGCGGTGACGATGAGGGCCTGTGTGGAATCCAGTCCGCCCGATATGCCGATAACGGCGCGGCTGATACCGCTGGAGCGCAAGCGCTGGACCAGTGCCTCTACCTGTATTGACCAGGCTTCAAAACAGTCCTCGTCCAGACGTTCGCGGTCTGATGGCACGAAGGGGAAGCGTCGGATTGTACGTTCCAATGGCAGCGTTTCATCCAGGGGTGGGGCAGCTGTGAAGCTCACTTTCCGCCAGCCGGTCAGGCGCTCGCGTGCATTGCGGGCACCGTCCCGGAAGGTGGAAAAGCGCAGCCGGTCCTGCACGATCCGCTCCACGTCGATCTCGGTGACGAGGCCGGTGTTGTCCTCAAAGCGCGGGCCTTGCGCGATGGTCTCGCCCAGCTCGCAGGCAATCGTCTGCCCGTCCCAGGTGAGGTCTGTCGTGCTCTCGCCTGTGCCGGAGGCGGCGAAGATGTAGGCCGATAGTGTGCGCTGGGACTGCACGCGCACCAGTGCTTCACGCTCGCGTGCCTTGCCGATCAGGGCGTTGGAGGCCGACAGGTTGACGATGATATTCGCGCCCGCCAGCGCGCCATCAAGGCTTGGCGGATGGACCGCCCACAGATCCTCGCAGATTTCGGCCATGAAGCTGAAGCCGGGCACATCGCTGGCGGTGAAGACGAGTTTGGTGCCAAAGGCAGCGTCCTGCCCCGCATAGCGCACAGTATCTGCCATTGCCGCGCCGCCTTCGGCAAACCAGCGCTTTTCGTGGAATTCACGGTAATTGGGCAGATAGCTCTTTGGCACCACGCCCAGAAGCCGCCCGCGACGGATGATGAGGGCGCAGTTATAAAGCTGGCCATCGACCGCTACCGGCGCACCGGCGACAAGTAGCGGCATGAGGTCGATCGAGGCGTCAATGAGGGCCGCTGCCGCCTGCTCTGCGGCCTGCAGCATCAAAGCCTGATGGTGGAGATCATCCAGCGCATAGCCGGTCAGGGACAGCTCAGGGAAGAGGACCAGCGCAGCGCGGCTCTTATCAGCCTCTTTGGCCAGTTTGATCTGGCGGGCCGCATTCTCCATCGGGTCGCCGGGCGCAACATGGGGCGCAAAGGCGGCTACGCGCACAAAGCCGTGGCGATAAAGATTGTGAAAGGCCGGCATGACGCCCCTTTTGCTCATAATGAGTATTTCGTGAGCCTCAGAGACGCCTTTCCGGCCAAAAAATCAAGGGGGGACGGGGAAAACCTACACCGCTGGTTCCATCAGCGAGCGGCCAATGGCGAGGAAGCGCTCGCGGCGCTTCCTGCGCAAGGTGGCCGGGTCCAGCCCTTCAAGACTGGAGAGGTTTTCTTCCATCGCATCGCCCACCGCCTTGATGGTGGCGTCACGGTCGCGATGCGCGCCGCCGACCGGTTCGGGGATGATCTTGTCGATGATTTTCAGCCCGATCAGGTCCTGTGCGGTGATCTTCATGGCAATGGCCGCATCGCGCGCCTTGGCCCCGTCGCGCCAGAGAATGGAGGCGCAGCCCTCCGGCGAGATCACCGAATAGATGGAGTGCTCCAGCATCATCACCGTGTTGGCAGAGGCCAGCGCGACCGCGCCGCCCGACCCGCCTTCGCCGGTAATGACCGATATCAGCGGCGTGCCGAGCGTCAGGCAGCGCTCGGTGGAGCGGGCAATGGCTTCAGACTGGCCGCGCTCTTCCGCGCCGACGCCCGGATAGGCGCCCGCCGTGTCCACGAAAGTGAGAACCGGCAGGGAAAACTTGTCAGCCAGATCCATCAGGCGCGCCGCCTTGCGATAGCCTTCAGGGCGCGCCATGCCGAAATTGTGCTTCAGGCGGGTCTGCGTGTCGTGACCCTTCTCATGGCCCATGACGACCACGGCGCGGCCGCGGAACCGGCCCAGCCCGCCGACAATGGCGTGATCCTCGGAGAAGCGGCGGTCGCCGGAGAGTTCCTCGAAATCGGTGATGAGACCGGCCAGAAAATCCTTCAGGTGCGGGCGCTCAGGATGGCGCGCCACCATGGTTTTCTGCCAGGGGTCCAGCTTGGCGTAGAGATTTTTCAGCTGGGTGGCCGATTTCTGGCGCAGCTTGGCGACTTCCTCGGCCACATCCGGCGCATCCTCGCCATTGCGTTCGGAGACCGATTGCAATTCCTCGATCTTCGCATCGAGCTCGGCAATCGGGCGTTCGAAATCAAGATAGGTGCGCGTCGGGTTGGACATGGATCCCCTGAGATAAGGCTACCCGGCCAAGGGTCGCTGGCCGAACGGGCAAACTAGCCGCGACATCCCGCTGTCACAAGCTGGCTGTCAGCAGGTTATTTACGGCTGAGCGGGTGCGCGTCTTCCATCAGCGAGCGTAGGCGCGCTTCAAGCACATGGGTGTAAATCTCGGTGGTGGAGACATCGGCATGGCCGAGCAAGGTCTGCAGGCTGCGCAGGTCTGCGCCATTGGCCAGAAGATGCGTGGCAAAGGCGTGGCGCAGCACGTGCGGCGAGACGCGCGCCGGGTCGAGGCCCGCTTGCACGGCAAGTCCTGAGAGCATCTGGGCGAAGCGTTCGCGGGTGAGATGGCCGGCTTTGGCGCTTGATGAGCAGAAGAGATAGCGCTCGGCGCGGGCGCGCAAGGGCGATGCCTTGCCGGGCAGAAACTCCTCCCGGACGCTCCTGTAGGCGTCGACCGCCTCCAGGGCAGAGGGCGTGAGGGGCACGATACGGTCCTTGTTGCCCTTGCCGGTGACGACCAGATAGCGCTCGGCGCGCGAGAAGGCGGCAAGCGGCAGGGTGACCAGCTCGCTGACGCGAAGCCCGCCTGCATAAAGCAGCTCCAGCGCCGCGCGCAGGCGCAGACCGGCAGGGCCTTCTATCGTATCGGCGGCGTCGAACAGGCGTCCCACTTCGGCTTCGGAGAGGATTTTGGGCAGGGCGCGGGCCTGTTTGGGGCCTTTGTGACCGGCTGTCGGATCATCGCCGCGCACGCCTTCTTTCAGGAGGAAACGGTAATAGCGTTTCAGCGCCGAGAGACGCCGCGCAGCCGTGGCAGGGCTTAGCCCGTCAGCGGCCAGTGCCTGCATCAGCTGTTCGAGATCGGCGCTCGTGGCGTCATTGAGAGCCACGCCGAAGCGCGCGAGGCGCGTTCCGGCATCATCCAGATCGTGGCGGTAGGCGGCGAGCGTGTTGGCGGCAGCGCCGCGTTCGGCGCTCAGCATGTCGAGGAAAAGCGCTATGTGCGATGCGCTCACGCGCTCTCCTCGGCCAGTGCTTCGAGTATCAGCTGCAGCGCCTCGGCGCGATGACCTGCACGCTCCAGAAGATAGCTGGCCAGCGTATAGGCTTGCGCGCTGCCATTGCTGGTCTCGATCAGGCCGGCGGCCAGCAGCAGGGTTTCAGCGCGCGAGTTGTTGACCAGAGAGAGGGCGGCCATGGATGCAAAATCCGCCTCCCGCCCTGCTGCCCCGTCGTCCGCGCCCGCAGAGAGAAGCTGCACGCGCACCGTTTCGGGGACAGACGCGCCAAGCGCTGCCAGACCGGCAAGCTGGGCGAGACGTTCAGGGCGTGCACCCTCCGCCCGCGCAGCCAGAATTGCGCCAAACGGGCCGGACCCGATATCGTCCGCGGCTATGCCTATCGCCATGTCGAGAGCGACCATGATGGCGGGCGCAGGCGGCTCCCAGGGGTCTTCCTCGGGCAGGCTGGCAAAACCTGGCGGCGGTGTCAGCATGCCGGGCGCGCCGGGTGTCTGTGCGTTCTGGTTGCCATTCATTTCCTGCAAGGGCCGGTCGCGCTCCGGGCCGGACAGCAGGGCCTCGCGCCAGCGCCAGGCCCGCTCCAGCTCACCTTCAAGGGCGAGTGCCAGTATGAAGCGCGGGCCGTGGACGAGCGTCTGCTCATTGATCGGGATTGTCTCGATCTCCATCGCATAAGCTCTGGCGACTTCGGCAAACCGGCCTTCGCTTACCGCATCGTCAAACCGGGCAGCCAGCGCTTCGGCGGCGATCAGACGGTCAATGTCCTGCTGGGCGATGGCGGCGAGGGCAGCGGCTCTGTCTGCGCCCTCCATGGCCATGGCCGCTTCCAGAGCCTCATCGAGAAATTCGGGCAGGGTAATGGCCGGGCCGGTGCGGGCAGCGGCCCGCTTCAGCCAGGCAGGCGCGCCCTCAGCCACGCTGATGCGTTCTTCGGGTGCCAGTGTCATGGCGATGGCCAGCTCCAGCCCCGTTGATACCGGGTTGGCTGATGGCAGGCCACGATCAAGCACAAGCGCGTCAAAATACGCGCCGAAATTGCCGCCCCCTTCCGAGGACCGGGCAAGATCGGCGGTCAGCTCGGCGGCAGGCATATTGCCCGCCAGCGCCAGGCACACGGCGCGTGCGCGCAGCCAGTAGGGTTCGTCACGCCCGCGCAGCAGGCTTTCGGCAGTATTGCAGGCCGGCCCTGTCTCGCCGAGGGCAAAGGCAGTTTCGGCATGCAGGCGCGAGAGCGCGCTGGACTGGTTCAGGCGCGGTGTGCGTTCGAGAAGCTGGTAGACCTGTTCCACCCTGCCAGCGGCAAGGGCCCGGTCGGCGCGCAATGCCGCGAGCGCAAAATCATCGCGTCCGCCGCGCGGCGGCTCGCCGGAGGCAAGCAGCACGCGTTCGGCCAGACGCGCTGCGCCTGCGTGCCGCCAGCCCTGACCGCTGCTGCCGGGCAAGGTGCCCAGGATGACGCGCAGGGCGTCCGCATCGCTGGAGGACCAGATGTTCGAGGGCAGGATATTGCGCGAGCCGATCTGGAAAGGATCAACCGCGCCCAGCTCCTGCACCTGAATGGCGCCGGACGGCTGCTGGGCGTTTGCAGGCGCAGCCAGCAGGGCTGCACATACGGTCAGGGTGCTAATCGCCCAGCGCATCGGTGACCTCGACCCGGATTTCTGTCTGCTCAGGTGCCATGGTGTCGGCCATGACAAGCAGAATGGCAAAAATGGCACCGACGCAAATGACGCCGATGCCCACTCCAATCAGCAGTCCGCGCATGATAAGCGCCCCTCGTGGCTGGTATGCGGTTCGCGATATTCTACACTAGCGCGGACAATGCGGCGTTTTCCAGACATAGCACGCGGCAATTGCTCATTATCTCTCACACGCTTATAGCGTGGATCATCATGGATCGTGCGCATATCGCAAGAAGGCTTGGCTGTCCGGTGGTGCTGGTCGGCCTGATGGGGGCGGGCAAGACCACTATCGGGCGCCGCCTGGCGCTCCGTCTGGGCTGGGATTTTCGCGATTCCGACCACGAGGTGGAGGCGGCCGCCGGGCGCAGCGTATCCGACATATTTGCCGATTTTGGTGAAGCGTCCTTCCGGGACGGGGAAAGGCGTGTGATCGGCCGCCTCATGGAGGAGTCCGGTTCCAGCGTTATCGCGCTGGGCGGGGGGGCTTTCATCAATGAGGAAACCCGCGCGCTCATCAGGCAGAAGGCCCTGTCGGTCTGGCTGAAAGCGGATATCGATACGCTGATGGAGCGGGTCTCGCGCCGCGATACGCGCCCGCTATTGCAGACGGAGGACCCGCGCGCGGTGATGGAAAAGCTTCTGGCGGAGCGTTCACCGATCTATGCGCAGGCCGATATTCATGTGACATCGCCTGGAACGCCCCATGATGCGGGCGTAGCCGCGATCATCGAGGCGATGGCAGCACGCGTGGAGGCGCAAGGGCGTTGAGCGAGTTTTTCCGCATTCCTGTTGAGGCCACGTCCCGAGCCTATGAAGTGCTGGTTGGCGCAGGTGCGCTGGAGGCGGCCAGTACCCAGCTGGCGCAGCTATGTCCGGCGGGCCGAGCGGTCATTGTGGCTGACAGGGCCGCTCTTGAGGCACATCGCGCCCGGCTGGAAAATGTGCTGGCCGGGGCCGGGCTGAAACCCGATTTCATCCTTCTGGACGGCGGTGAGGGCGTCAAAAGCTGGGACGCATTGCGCGGACTGGTCGAGGCGCTGCTGGACCGCCAGATGGCGCGCAATGAAAGCCTGATCGCCTTTGGCGGCGGAACGGTGGGCGATCTGGCAGGCTTTGCAGCCTCCATAATGAAGCGCGGATGCGGCTTCATCCAGATGCCGACGACCCTGCTGGCGCAGGTGGATTCCTCGGTTGGCGGCAAGACGGGCATCAATACCGGCCATGGCAAGAATCTTGTCGGCAGTTTCTATCAGCCAGATCTGGTGGTGGCCGATAGCGGCTTTCTGGAAAGCCTGCCCCGGCGCGAGCTGGCGGCTGGCTATGCCGAGATCGTCAAGGCCGGGCTGATTGCGGATCGCGCGTTGTTTGAACGCCTTGAAGCGGTGGAGGGTGATGCGCTGGCGCTGGACAGGCTCGTGCCTCTCATTGCCGATGCGGTGCGTTTCAAGGCTCGGATCGTGGCCGAGGATGAGCGCGAAGGCGGCGTGCGGGCCCTGCTCAATCTGGGCCATACCTTCGCCCATGCCTTCGAGGCAGAAGCGAAAAAGGGCGCGCTCGTTCACGGCGAGGCGGTCTCCTGCGGTATCCTCATGGCGCTGAAGTTTTCTGCGTCGCTGGGCCTGTGCGGGGCGGATGATGCCAGGCGGGCGGCGGCTGTACTGAGCGGGGCCGGTTTGCCGGTCTCGATTCATGATCTTCCCGGCGGCCCGTATGGTGCGTCCGCCCTGATGGCGCGCATGGGGCAGGACAAGAAGAATGCCGGTTCGGGCGTCACCCTCATTCTCGCGCACGGCATTGGCGAGGCTTTCATTTCGACCGGCCATGAACCGGCACAGATCGAAGCGTTCCTCACAGGAGAGGTCTAGATGGATATCGTGTTCGAGGCGTGGATGGGCTGGGCGTTTGCCGCCATCGTGCTCCTTCTCCTGTTGTCGGCCTTCTTCTCCGGTTCGGAGACCGCGCTGACGGCCACGTCCAAGGCGCGCATGCTGGCGCTGGAGAAGGAAAAGAACGGGGCTGCGGCGCGCGTCAGCCTGCTGATCGAGGATCGCGAGAGCCTGATCGGGGCGATCCTGCTGGGCAATAATCTCGTCAACATTCTCGCCTCGTCCATCGCGGCAGCGGTGTTTCTGGCCATGTTCGGCGAGGCCGGTGTGCCCATCGCCACGCTGGTGATGACGGCGCTGGTGCTGGTGTTTTCCGAGGTGATGCCCAAGACCTACGCATTGTCGAACCCGGACCGGCTGGCCATGCTTGTCTCCTTGCCCATCCGCATCGTGACGGCGGTGTTCGGTCCGGTTGTGGCGGGTGTGCAGGTGGTGGTGCGCGGCACGCTGCGCCTGATCGGGGCCGATGTGACCGGGCCGGTATTGTCGGCGCACGAGGAGATACGCGGGCAGATCGACATGCACCTGCAGGAAGGCGGCGTGGTCAAGCATGACCGCGACATGCTGGGCGGCGTGCTGGATCTGCGTGAACTGACCGTCGATGACGTGATGGTTCACCGCAAAAGCCTGGTGATGCTCGATATCGACCAGCCGGTGGGGCAACTGGTCGACACCGCGCTGACCAGCCCGCATACCCGCCTGCCCCTCTGGCAGGGCGAGCCGGAGAACATTGTCGGCATTCTCCATGTGCGTGATCTGGCGCGTGCCCTGCACGGCGCAGGCGGCGACAGCTCCAAGATCGACATCGCCAGCCTCAAGCGGGAACCCTGGTTTGTGCCGGAAACGACCGAGCTTTTCGATCAGCTCAATGCGTTCCGCGCTAAGCGCGAGCACTTCGCCCTGGTCGTGGACGAGTATGGCGCGCTGCAGGGCGTGGTGACGCTGGAGGATATTCTCGAAGAGATCGTCGGCGAGATCGAGGACGAGCACGATCTGGCACCACCGGGTGAATTCAAGCGCGAGGCCGATGGCTCGGTCATCGTCGACGGCGCCACGGGCATTCGTGAGATCAACCGCGCGCTGGACTGGGAATTGCCCGATGACGAGGCGGTGACGATCGCGGGCCTGGTGATCCATGAAGCCCAGACCATTCCCGAGCCGGGCCAGCGCTTCCGCTTCCATGACGTGCAGTTCGACATTCTCGAACGCCGGCGCAACCAGATCACCAAGGTGAAACTGACCCCGCTGGGCGAGGAGGAGTAGGGCTACTCCTCCTTGCCGCCCTTGATGACGGTGAAGCGGGGGCGGGGCTTTTGTGGTGACGGTGCTTTTGCAGGTGCCGGTGCTGGTGAAGGACCGGGTACGTGTTCGGCGTCAGACAGCCGGGGTGCCGCCGGCCCGGCCTCTGGCATATCTGCCGGTACATCCTCATTGATATCGCGGATATTGGCTCGGCGTTCCGGGCGTTTGGCCGAAAAGCTGGAGCGCTGGGCCTTGTCCTTCGGCTTGAAGCTCGAGCGCTTCCAGGGCCGGGTTTCCTTGCCCTTGGCTTTGGCTTCCAGCTCTTTCAGCTTGGCGGCCTGCAGCTGGGATAGCGGCTCGTCCAGCGAGCCCTTCTCAGGGTCGGTAAAGGCCGAGCCAAACGTGTTGAGCCGCTCTTCCACGCTGCCGAGAAACTCATCCTCCCATTCGGTGAGGAGGGCACGTGCCTCGCGGGCGGCTTCGGCATCGCCATCGGCTTCCGCCTCGGCGAGCGCCCGGCGCACGCGGTCGAGGCGGCGCAGGGCCTTTTTCTTCTTGCGGTCGTCAATCTCGCGGGCCATGGCCTCGCAAAGTATCAGAGATCGCCGAGCGCGCCGAGATAGGTTTCAAGTACCGCTTCCATTTCCATGCGTTCCTGGCGGTCCTGCTTGCGGATGCGGATGACCTGGCGGAGCACTTTGACGTCAAAGCCATTGCCCTTGGCCTCGTCATAGACCTCCTTGATGTCGGCCATGAGGGCCTTTTTCTCTTCTTCCAGCCGCTCAATGCGCGCGACAATGGCGCGAAGCTGTTCATCGGCCTTGGGCGTGCCGCCCTGAACGGGGGCGCTGGCGGCATCGGCGGGGGCTTGGGTGAAGGGTTCGGCCATCGGGCGTCCTCATCTGGCAAGGGGTGATCTTGACCGATGGCTTAGGACGCCAGCGCCAGCCGGGCAATGCCAGCGTGCGCCTAATCCACACCTGCGGCGCGGCCGCGCACTGACGCGATGGCCTCTGCCACCCGGCCTGCATGGGCGAAATGCGGGTTGTGGCCAGCTCCTTCGATCAGGATCAGCTCGGCATTGGGCATGGTCTCGGCCACCGGCACGGAATGGCGGCGGGTGGAGACGACGCTGTCCTCAGTGCCCGCCAGAATGATCGTGGGCTGGGTGACCCCGGCATAGCGCTCCTCCTGCGCTTCCAGATGCGCGTTGACGTTTGCCATATCAGCCGCGTTGGCCTTCCAGACAGAGGCGTTGAGAAGCATGGTGAGCGCGGTCTGTTCCACATAACCTTCGGGCACCGGTTCGGGCGCAAATGCGCTGGCGGCACCTGATTCCAGCTGGGCACGGCCATAGGTCGGCACGATCAGCCGCGTGATGACCGGGCCGATGAGAGGCCAGTGCGTGGCGCGGTTATAGAGGGCCGCATCGCCGACATTGGCCCGGATGGCAGGCGCGATCAGCACGATGCCGGACACCGCTTGCGGGTGGTCCATGGCAAGGCGCAAGGATATGGCCCCGCCCCAGGAATGTCCGGTGACAATGACGGGTCCGGCGTCTATCGCATCCAGAAACTGTGCGATGAGGGCGGCCTCGGCTTGCGGGCTCCAGCGGCCGGAGGGACGCTGCGAGTGGCCAAGGCCGGGCCGGTCCAGCCAGATCACGCGCTCGCCCGTGAGCGCATCGCCTAGCCCCATCAACGGCTCGCGCAGATTTGCCGATGCGCCGTGCAGGACCAGCACGGGCGGCGTGTCTGCCGGGCCGGTCACGTGATAGTGCAGGCGTGTGCCATCAATCTCGATGAACTGGCCGATGGGCTCCAGCGGATCATCGCCAACGGGCATGGCACGGCCTCCGGCACAGGCGGTGAGAACGAGAAGAAACGCGGTGAGAACAGTCAGATTAAAGCGCACGGCCTGCCAGCTGGTTTTCAAGGCGCGCGCGAGCCTGACGGGCTTGCGGGTGCCAGGGATGGACACGCAATGCCTCTTCATACGCAATAAGGGCCGCTGCCGGTTCACTCGCCCGTTCCAGCGTGCGCCCCAGCAGCGCGTAGGCGTCAAACCGGCGCGGCTCCAGATTGACGGCCTGGGTCAGCGCATCCAGCGCAAAGCTCCAGTCCCCGCGCGCCATGGCCAGTTGTCCGGCGGCCATCCAGCCTTCGGCAAAATCGGGCTCCAGAATACGCAGATGCGCGTAGGCGCGCTCGGCCGTCTCCAGATCACGCTCGGCTATCGCCTGTTCCGCCCGGTCCAGCAGGAGCGAGGCGGTCGCCCCGCCTGATTGCCGCCAGATGGAGCGCACCTCGTCGGCGATGGCTTCGCCTTGGGATTCCGATGCGGCTTCAGCCAGCGCTGCCAGCCGCTCATCCAGACGCTGTTCGAGCGTGAGGACGGCGCGTTCCTCGTCCGGCCTCTCCGGTGTCACGGAGATGCCGGGCGGCACGGCGAGCGCCAGCAGCAGGCATGTCAGGCAGGCTATCATGCGCGCAAGGATAGCGGCGCGCCACGGCGCGGCAAGCGCTTCACTTCACAAGGGCGCTAGTGGATTTTCTCCATCAAGGCCGCACCGCGCCACTCGGCGGGCTTTATCAGCCCTGCATGGGCGATGTGCACCGAATGGATCACCGCCTCAATTTCGCGCCGCCAGTGATCGAGAAACTGTTTCAGGCGCGGAAAATCTGGAGCGATGTCCTGTGTCTGCCAGCAGAAGCTCTGCAGCAGGGACGGATAGTCCGGGCGGTAATAGAGCACTTCGGCGGTGGTCAGGCGCGCGCCCCCCAATTGCGCCGCAAAGTCGTGTCCGGTCATGGCCCTCTCCATAATCGACAGGGGAAAGCTTGACGGAATGCACCCTGTCAGGCAAGAGCCTGCACGCAAATTCGTGAATGATTTCTGTATGCTGTTAGCAGCCGGATCGTCCGTGTGCTAACAGCTAGCCGCCCGTGCGCCGCGCTTCGGCAATACGCCCGCGCAGGACCAGAGCGTCGATATTCTCGTCATTGCCAGCCAGCGCTTCGGCGATATCGGCGGCGGCACCATCAAGATTGCCCAGCTCAAGACGCGCCTGTGCGCGTATCTGCCAGCCGCGCACCAACGTGGGGTCAAGGTCCAGCGCCTCGCTTGCGGCGTTCTCGGCGGCGCTCCAGTTTTCCTGCAGGGCCGCAGCCTCGGCTACACCCAGCGCGAGCCCAGCGTCCGCGCTGGCAAAGTCGCGCCCGCGGCGAAAAGCACGCTGGGCATTGGCGGGTTCATTGGCGGCGAGCCAGGCATCGCCAGCCTGACCGAACATGATGGCGCGGGTTTCGTCAGTGGCGACGACCGCGCCTTCCGCGTTGCTTTCGAGGCGGCGCGCGGCAATGCCGTACTGGCCGAGCGCGACCTGTGACAGGGCAATGCAGTGCATGGCCGGCCAGCTGCCGCCTTGCGCCCGCCAGGCGAGGCCCTCTTCATAGGCCATTTCGGGGTCCTGATTGATAAGGCTCAGGCACGCCTCGTACTGGGCCTGCTCGAAACTGGCGCCAGCCTCTTGCGCCAATACCGGCGCGGCCAGCGCCGATGCCAGCGCAGTAGCACTCAAAATCCCGCAAAACCTGCGCATCGGCCTATATCCTGTCCCATCTGAACTGGCAGGCACGCTAACGCGCGAAAGCCGGTATGGTCTATGGGTGTCACCATGAATGTGCTCTTCCTCGGCTTTGGCTATGTCGCGCGTGCAACAGCGCGCCAGCTCGCCCAATCCGCTCAAATGGCGGCCACCACGCGCGATGCGGCCAAGGCGGAGACCCTGCGCGCACAAGGGATCACGCCTGTTCTTACCGGCGCTGGCGGCCATGGGCTGAACGATGCCGTGCGCGATGCCAGCCATATTCTGGTGAGCGCGCCGCCGGGCGAGGCGGGCGATCCTTTCATGGCGTCCATCGATCCTGATCTGCTCAAAGAGCGCTGGGTGGGCTATCTCTCCACCACGGGCGTTTATGGCGACCGGCGTGGCGGCTGGGCGTTTGAATGGGACAGGCTCAACCCGGTCGAGCCCCGCTCGGTGCGGCGGGCGGAGGCAGAGGCGGGCTGGCACGCGGCGGGTGCGCGCCTCTTCCGGCTGGCGGGCATTTACGGCCCCGGATACAGCACGTTCGACAAGCTGCGTGAGGGCCGCGCGCGCCGCATCGTCAAGCCGGGCCAGGTGTTCAGCCGCATCCACGTGGACGATATCGTGTCGGCGCTGCTGCTGGCCATGGCGCGGCCAGAGGTGACAGGGGTGTTCAACCTTGCCGATGACTGTCCTTGCCCGCAGCCGATTGTCGTGGAAGAGGCGGCACGCCTGCTGGGCGTGGAGCCGCCTATTGAGGAAGCCTTTGACAAGGGCGCGATGAGCCCGATGCAGGCCAGCTTCTATACGGCAAACCGCCGGGTATCCAATGCGCGCGCCAAGCAGGTTCTGGGTTGGCGGCCCGCCTATCCGTCATACCGGGAGGGGCTGGCCGCGATTTATGCCGCCGAGAAGGCGTCTACCGCGCCTGCGCCGTAAAACCCGCGCACCTGTAACGCTGCCAGATCGCTCAGGGCCACACCGCCGAGTGCCAGAACGGGCGTGGCTACCTGTCTTGCCATGCTGGAGGCCCTGATGATGCCCAGCGGCGCGCCCGCGCTAGCACTGTTTGAGGCAAAGACCGGCGAGAGGAACACGCCGTCGGCCAATGCACTCGCGCGGCGAAGGGCTGCAGGCGTGTGCGCCGAGGCCGTGACCAGAAGATGCGGGGCTTTGAGCCGCCAGCGGCGCACCCCTCCCAGATGCCGCTCCGGCCAGTGCACGCCATCGGCTTCCACCTGGAGGGCTAGCTGCGGATCGGCGGCAATGAAAAGGGCCAGGTCCTGCCGCCTTGCCAGCTTTGCCAGCGGGGCGGCGAGGGCTTTGAGATCATCGCCGCCAAAATGGCGATAGATCAGGCCGGTACCAGCGGGCAGGCGCGCCGCGAAGGCCAGAGGATCGGCTGTGCGCTGCGGGTCGGTGAAAGCAAACAGGCGCGGCAGGACGCTTGCCCTGCGGCTTGCCAGCGTTCCCGTTCGCGCATAGGTGAGGCCCGGCATGACACACACTCCAACAGATACACGCACGATTTCGATGCGCCGCGCCGCCATCCTTGAGGAATTGGCCGGGGCTGCCAAGGCTGGCGGACGCGGACGCGCAGAGGTGACGCTGGTTGCCGTCTCCAAAATGCAGCCAGAGGCGCGCATTGAGGAAGCGCTTGCCAGCGGCCAGCTTGTGTTTGGTGAGAACCGGGTTCAGGAGGCGGCGCAGCGCTGGCAGCACCGGCGCGCAAGCTATCCGGATCTGGAACTGCGCCTTGTCGGCCCGCTGCAGACCAACAAGGCCGAGGATGCGGTGGCGCTTTTTGACGTCATCGAGACGCTGGACCGCGAAAAGCTCGCCCGCGCCATCCTCAAAGCCATGGAGAAGACGGGCCGGTCCCCGCGCCTTTATGTGCAGGTCAATACCGGCGAGGAGCCGCAAAAGGCCGGCATTGCACCCAAGGATGTCCCCGCCTTCGTGGCGGAGATGCGTGCCCTGATGCCACAAGGCATTGAGGGGCTGATGTGCATTCCTCCGATAGAAGAACCGGCGGGCCTTCATTTTGCGCTGCTGGCCAAGCTCGCGCGCGAGGCGGGCGTTGAAAAACTCTCCATGGGCATGAGCGCGGATTACGCCCTTGCCGCCCGCCTTGGCGCGACATCGGTGCGGGTGGGCTCTGGCCTGTTCGGTGAACGCGAGGGGGGCTGACCGGTCCCCTTCCCTGTGGCCACTGCCGGGTGCTAATCCATCCGTATCAGGATATCCGGCGGAGGCGTTCGGCCAGACATGATCAGCATTATCGCGCCATTGCTGGGTGGTCTGGGCCTGTTCCTGCTGGGCATGGCGCTGATGACCGACGGGCTGAAGACGGCCGCCGGCGATGCGCTTCGCTCCATTCTGGGAACATGGACGCGCACGCGCGCAAGGGGGCTGGTGGCGGGTGCGTTCATCACCGCCGCCGTGCAGTCCTCCAGCGCTGTTACGGTGGCTACAATTGGCTTCGTGAATGCGGGCCTGTTAACGCTCTCTCAGGCGATCTGGGTAGTGTTCGGAGCCAATGTCGGCACCACGATGACGGGCTGGCTGGTTTCCCAGGTGGGGCTGAAGCTCGATTGGGGCGCGCTCGCCCTGCCCCTGATCGGTATTGGCATGATCGCGGGCCTTGCCCTGAAAGCCCGCCCGCGGCTGGGCGGTGCGGCGCAGGCGGCTGCGGGCTTTGGCCTGTTCTTTCTGGGCGTGGGCCTGCTGCAGGAAGCGTTTTCCGGCCTGGCGCCACAGATTGCCGGTCTCAATCTTGAGGATGCGGGCATATTTGCCATACCGCTCTTCATTCTGGTTGGCGCGCTGCTGACCACGCTCACCCAGTCCTCCAGCGCCGCAATGGCGATCACTCTCACGGCCAGTGCGGGCGGGGCGGTGCCCTTGCCGCTGGCGGCAGCAGCGGTGATAGGCGCCAATATCGGCACCACCTCGACCGCGCTTTTCGCCGCTATCGGCGCTACGCCCGCTGCGCAGCGCGTGGCGATGGCTCATGTCGCCTTCAATGCCGTTACCGCCATCGGGGCGCTGGCCTTGCTGCCGCTCCTGCTGTGGGCGTCTGAAGGCGTGCTGGACGGTGCTCATCTGGTGGACGATACACCGGGGCGGCTAGCGGCGTTTCACACGCTGTTCAATATTCTGGGCATCCTCCTGATACTGCCGCTCGCCCCGCGCCTGACGCGCTGGCTGGCGGGCCTGTTCCTGACGCCGGACGAGGCTGTGTCCCGCCCGGAATTTCTCGACTCCAACCTGTTGCAGACGCCCGCCCTGGCGGTGCGGTCCCTCGCGCTTGAGTGCTGGCGGCTGCACGTGCTGGCGCTGGAACTGGCGGGGGAGAGGCTGGGCGCAGCGCCCGGTGCACGCGTGCGCCTGTCTCATCGCCATGAGGCGCTGCTGGAACTGACATCGGCCATTCGCGCCTTCCTCGATGAGCTGACCGGGACAAGCCTTCCGGCCGAGGCGGGCAAGGCGATCTCTGATCTGGTCCGGGCCGTGCATCATGCCGAAGAAGCGTTGGCGGTGAGCGCAGCGCTGCATGCCCTGCCTGCCAGCCGGACCGGTCCGGCGCTGAAACCGTTCTGGGACAGAATGTCCGCTCAGGTGAGAGACAGCCTGGCTGCGGCGGCAGACCGGGAGGTGTTCACCGATACCGATCCGGATGCCGAAGCGGCGTTTCAGGCGCTGAAAACCGCATTGCTGGAAGCGCTCGCCGAAGGATCGGCCACTCTTGCGCCGGTCGATAACGGGCTGGCGCGTGCGCAGCTGATGCGCCGCCTTGCGAAGGCTGCGCGCGATGGCCGCGAGCGCCTTGCCCGCTGGCATGATGGCGAGGCGCCGTTACAGGCGGAGGAGGCGCAGTAACACTGCACCCTGCGTTGAGGGCTGCTAGGGTGGCCGGGGTCTCGCCAGAGCGCGGAAGCGTGTCTAGGTGTAGGGCGATGCAAGCGAGGATTGGCTCATGCGCCCTGCGACCATAATCATTAGCCTGGTTTCGGCGTTCAGCCTTCTGGCCTGTGCGCCAGAGCCGGAGGAGATTGCGTTGTCCGATCTTGAGATCACTGCCGTGGACGAGCCCTATAGCGCAGAGGCGGACGCCCATGGCGCGCTGGACGCGGCCTATGAGCGCGCAGCGGAACGCGGCACGCGCGTGCTGGTGAAGTTTGGCGGAAACTGGTGCCCGGATTGCCGGATCTTTGCCGGCATGCTGGAGCTGGCGCCGGTTCGTGCCTATGCGGACGCGCACTACGAGATCGTCGCGGTCGATGTGGGCCGGTATGAGCGCAATATGGACGTTGTAGCGCGCTTTGGCCTGGAAGAGCTTGAAGGCGTGCCGACCGTCATCATCACCACGGCAGAGGGCGAGATCATCAATACCGGCACGTCGGCTGAATGGCGTACCGCGCGCGAGCGCAGCGCGCAGGACGTGCTCGATTACCTCACCCTCTATGCCGAGGCCGAGGTGCCCGAAGGCGCTGCCCGCGCGGAGATTTCACGGCCATGACCAGTCTTCCCTTCGCGGAACTGCACGCCTTTGCCGACGGCGATGCGCCCCACACAGGCAACCCGGCGGCTGTGGTGCTGCTGGAAACGCCTCTTGATGACCTCATGCTGGCGGGGATCGCGCGGTCCAACAATCTGTCTGAAACCGCCTATCTTGTGCCTGTGGGCGGCGAGCGTGATCTGTGGTCCTTGCGCTGGTTCACGCCGGGCCATGAGGTGGATTTGTGCGGCCATGCGACGCTGGCCAGTGCGGTCTGGCTGTTTGAAGAGCGCCGTGTACAGGGCGATACGGCCCGCTTTGACACGCTGTCGGGCCGGCTTGAGGTGTCGCGTGCAGGCGATGGGCTGTTCGTGATGGATTTTCCCGCCGTGGCCTGGCAGCCAGCCGGCCCGGCACCCGGCATTGCCGAAGCGATGGGTGCGGGCGCCCCGCTGGAGGCCCATGATCTCAGCCGCATTCACGGCAATCGTTATATGATGCTGGTCTATGAGAGCGAGGCGGTCATTGCCGGTCTGAAGCCCGATCTGCGCGTGCTCGAAGAGTCCGGTATCAATGTGCTGGCTACGGCACCGGGGCAAAGTGCCGATTTTGTCTCGCGCTTCTTCTGCCCGGCGGCGGGCATCAGCGAGGACCCGGTCACCGGCTCGGCGCACTGCACGCTGGCGCCCTACTGGGCAGGCAAACTTGACAAGACACGCATGACCGCCCGCCAGATTGGTCCTCGCCCCGGGGCGCTGGAGGTCGAGACACGCGAGGGCGGCCGGGTCGCGCTTTACGGCACGGCCCGGCCCTTCATCCAGGGTCAGATACGCCTTTGAGCTGGCAGGGGCTCTAGCGCCGGCCGATAATGATCGGCGCGTGGATAAGCTCCACCGGCACGCGGCCCCAGCGCGTTTCAGCAAAGAATCGCTGGCGGCGCGGGTCCCAGCGCGCTTCACTCACCGTAACATGGCGGTTCGTGACACCCATGCGCATTTCTGTGCGTGTGGGGATGTAGTTGAACGCGCCGGGCTGGCAGCGCAGCACGTAATTGCGCTGACGGTTCCATTGTGCGTGGTGCCGGCCGCGTTGGTGCTGGTAGTGACGCAGCGGCGTGCATGCGTTGGCGTTCACAACAAAATGGCCCTGCGGCGCGCTCCACCCGCGAGGCTGGTGCCAGCGCTGGGCTTCGGCCGGGGCGGCGCTGGCGGCCACTCCAGCAAGGCCAAGACCGGCGGCAAGGATGAGTGCAACGGGTTTGAACATGGTGCTTGTCCTCCAAGGCAGCTAATCCGGCCCGACGGCGGATATGTCTCCCTCGCTTGGGGCCAAGCATCGCTGAAGCCTCCTGAACGGTAACTGGACCGGACACTCATCTGGCATTCAGCAAGCTGAACACGCCGTGCTTGCTTCTATACTGTCAGTCATGGTCAGGTGACGCGGTCGCACAGGCATGTGATGTGAGTCCCGCGCGCGATGAATTGAAGCGGCTCAGGGCATTCGAGGGGAAACAGGGTATGCGGGCTTTTCTGGGCGCACTGGCGCTGGCGGCGGGAATCGCCATTGCGGGCGCTGCCGCCTATTTCGACCGTACAGACGCCGGGGCGCAGGAGGCCGATACCTCCTTGTCCGCCATGTCGGACCCCACCATCCTGACCTCGCGCGACTATGCGCGCATCATCCAGCAATTCCAGAAACCCGTCCCTGAGCGGCCCGGCGATGCCCGCCCTGCTGGCTTCACCGGTGATGATAGCTGCCGCCATGCCAATGACGGGGAATGCGACGAGCCGGGCATAGGTACCGGCGCATGTCCGGCCGGCACGGACTATTCAGACTGCTGGCGTATTGCCACGGGCCAGGAAGACGATAGCTGCCGCTGGGCCAATGATGGCGAATGCGACGAGCCGGGCTTTGGTACTGGCGCCTGCACCCAAGGCACGGACGTTTCCGATTGCGGCGATGTCACCCATCTGCGTTTTCGCGATGATAGCTGCGAATTTGCCTTTGACGGCGTTTGCGATGAACCCGGCATCGGTACGGGCCGTTGCCCGGCGCGTACAGACCGCTCTGATTGTGGCGGCCGCCACCGTCCGCTCACCATCAACGATCATTTCTTCGGCCATGATGACCGGGTGCTGATGGATACGGCGCAATTTCCCTGGAGCGTGATCGGGACGATACAGACCGACCGGGGCGGTACCTGCACCGCGACGCTGGTCGCGCCCAATGTTATCGCTACGGCTGCGCACTGCATTCACCGCGAAGGGCAGCTTCATGCCGGCGGGGTGTTCACCACGGGCTTTGCGCTGCCTGGCGGGCCGCGCACGGCGCGCACGGTCGATCATCTGATTGACGAGGAGTGGGACAGTCAGCGCTTCAGCCAGACCGACGAGATTGATGGCACGGACTGGGCCTTGCTGCGCCTCGACCAGCCGCTTGGCGACGAGCTGGGTTTTGTCGGTGTGCTGGACATTGTCGCCGACCGGAGTGAGCGAGAGACACGCAATGCCCGCATCTGGCAGGCGGGGTATTCGTGGGATACCGGTGCTAACCTCTCCGGCAATGAAGATTGCCGTATCCTGACTGCCTATCCGGACGACACAATTTCCCATGATTGTGACACGACGCGGGGCGATTCCGGCTCGCCCTTCATGGTGCATGAGAATGGCGAGTGGCAGGTGATCGCTACGGACTCAAACTTCCGGCGCAATCCGGATGGTCCGTTCATTTACATTTCCTCGCGGTCGAGCCGCTGGGTGCATCTGATTGATGATTTTGCAGCCGGGCGTATCGGTGCGGGCGGCGTGCGTCCGCAAGGCCCCGGAAAGCCCGGCGCGTCCCGTCCTGTAAAGGTGGAAAACGGCAGCCTGGAGCACTAGCTCCTAGAACTCGCGCACGATGGATATGTCGGTGCGGCTATCACCGCGCACGAAACCCGGATTGGGTTCGAATTCATAGCGATAGCGATATTGCACGCGCAGCGACCACAGATCGTTCAGGGATGAGTTCAGGCCGAATAGCTGGTCAAACCGGCTGGTGTCGGCGACCAGCAGCCCGGTCTCCGAGGTAAAGCTGATCGACTCTGTGAGGCGCCAGGCCAGATCCGAGCCCAGATCCAGCGCGCCTACTGTCTGCGTGTCGTTACCGGGTTCTGACAGGAAACGCACACCCGGACCGGCCCGCAAAATCCAGGTGCGGCCGGGACGCGTGAGGACGCGGTAACCGGCACCGATGCCGGTGAAGACCGTCCAGTCATAGCTGGCGATGCGGTCACGTTCGTAATCCGCTGCAGCAAAATAGGTAAAACGCTCGCCCGCCTCGCGCTCGCCGCGCAGCCGGGTGCGCAAATTGTCCCGGCCGATCGTGCCGTTCACCTCTGAATAGGCGTAGTCTATGTCGCCCTGAAAGCCCCAACCGGACAGCTCGCGGCGCACCTGAAGGCCGAACGTGTAGTCCTCGCGGGAGGTGTTGCCGCTGTCAAAGCGTATGCCAAGGCTTGCCCGGCCCTGCCAGAGCTCCAGCTGCCCGGAGGCAAAGGTGCGGGCAAAGCCGACCGGTACGGCAGCGACCGTGCCGACAATTCCGTTGGGCGTGTAAACTTCCGACGGGTCGTCTTCGGCGATTTCCTCGACCGCAGCGATGGCCGCATCTTCGGGAAGCTGAGGTGGCTCAACGCCCAGCGCCTGGCGCGCTACATCACCGCGTCCCAGCTCTTCTGCCGCGCGTACGATCTCGTCTGCCGGGCGGGTGAGCGCGATCAGCTGAACGGCGCGCGTAAAGTCTGCGCGCCCTTGCGCATTGGCCGCTTCCAGCAGCTCGGTCAATATGCCGGGAAGCTGTGCTTCCTGCGCGGCTGCCGTGCCTGACAGCGCAATGGCAATTGCGAGGGCATGAAGGGCGGGACGCGTGCGGGCGCGAGGCGACATGGGGGTGTCTTCCTTCGAGGGCTTGCAGAGCCAAGATTAGAATCATGCGCCGATGAGGGGTTCTGGCACACGCAAACCTGTTCTAGCGTGATCGCAAGGCCGAGGCCAAACACCGGATGGAGTCGATCTGCATGTCAGAACAGGATAACGAGTTTTCGTCAGCAAACCGTTACAAGGAAACCGGTCCGCTAATCCCGGAGTGGACCGGACCGGCCTATCTGGGCGTCGCCGTCTTTGCCGCCCTGGTGTTTCTGGTGCTCGATCAGGTGACGGCGGGCGGTGCCCAGATCGCGCTGGTAAAAGTCAGCGGCATCATCCTGCTGGCGATGTATGCGGCCTTCCGCAAGGCGTTTGTGCTTGCGCTGGCGCTGGTCCTGTCATCGGGCGGGGATTTCGCGCTGGCCATGAACCCGCCCGAGATGGAGGCCGGGATCGGCTTTTTCGGCGCGGCCCATCTGGTCTATCTGCTGATTTTCGCCGGGTTCATTGTGAAAGATGGCTGGCGCAAGGATGGTCTGGTGCTGGGGGCAGCCCTCCTGGCCTTTGGTGCTGCGATGTTCGTCTGGCTGCGGCCAGGGCATGGGCGAGCTTCTGGTGCCTGCCAGCGCGTATCTGGGCATTATCCTCGCCATGGTCATCGCCGCCGGACTGGTGCGCGGGCCGCGCCTGATTGTGGCTGGTGCGCTGCTCTTCCTCATTTCCGACAGCCTGATCGCCGCGCGCCTGTTCCGCGAGACGCTGGTCTTTGACGGTCTGGACTGGGGCGGTGTCGCTGTATGGATCACCTATTTCGGCGCGCAGCTCTGCCTTGCGGTGGGAATCGTCAGGCGCAAGCAGGAGGGGGTGACGGCCTAAGCCGCCACCAGTCCGCGTTCTTCGGCGAGGCGCTTCATCTCGGTCTGCAGCTTTTCAAACGCGCGCACCTCGATCTGGCGGATACGCTCACGGCTGACATTGTAGACCTCTGCCAGCTCTTCGAGCGTGCGTGGTTCCTCGGCGAGGCGGCGTTCCTCAATGATGTGGCGCTCGCGCTCATTGAGCCCGCCCATCGCCTCTTGCAAAAGCGTCATGCGGGTGGAGAACTCGTCGCTCTCCACCAGGCTTTCCTCGGCGTCCTCGGCATTGTCGTCAGAAAGCCAGTCCTGCCATTCGGCTTCACCATCCACGCGCATCGGCGCGTTGAGGGAGGCGTCCGGACCGGACAGGCGCCGGTTCATCGAGATCACGTCGTCATTCGTGACGCCAAGCTTGGTGGCGATAGTATCCACCTGATCGGGGTGCAGATCGCCCTCTTCGAGCGCCTGCATCTGGCTTTTCATCCGGCGCAGATTGAAGAACAGCTTTTTCTGCGCAGCCGTCGTGCCCATTTTCACCAGGCTCCACGAACGCAGGATATATTCCTGAATGCTCGCGCGGATCCACCACATGGCATAGGTGGCCAGGCGGAAGCCCTTGTCAGGGTCAAATTTCTTCACCGCCTGCATCAGGCCGACATTGCCTTCGGAGATTACCTCCGCAATCGGCAAGCCATAGCCGCGATAGCCCATGGCGATCTTGGCCACGAGGCGCAAATGGGAGGTAACGAGTTTGTGGGCGGCCTCGGAATCTTCGTGCTCCAGCCAGCGCTTGGCGAGCATGAATTCCTCGTCCTTTTCCAGCATCGGAAACTTGCGTATCTCGGTGAGATAGCGCGACAGTCCGCCTTCGGGCGACAGTGATGCCAGACGCATGGCGTTCATGTTCGTAATCCTCCCTTGGCGGGCAGTTCGTACCGGGTCTCAAGACCAACGCACTGACTGCCGCCCCCGTTTCGCTACTCCGCTTTTGGCGATGCAGCAAAAGTCCATTTAGGGTGGCGGCAAGCCCGATGCGAGGGGCCGCGTGTGAAGAAATCCTCACCTCTAACGTCAAGAATATAAAACCACCCCGGATTTGTCCCGTGACGTTTCAGAAAGGCTGGCTTGCCAGAGCGGCGATTCTGCCGGTATCGCTGAGCCATGGATACGCAATCTGTCACCATCCGGCGCGCCGGCCCCGGCGATGAAGCTGCTCTCGCGCTGGTGGGCGCGGCGAGTTTTCTGGAATCCTATGCCGGTATCGTCGACGGGCAGGGCATTATCCGCCACTGTGAAGAGCGCCATACGCCTGAGGTCTATGCCCGCGCTCTGGCAGATGCGTCGCAGGCGCTTTGGCTTGCCGAGATGGCACCGGGCGGTGCGCCTGTCGGCTATCTCCATCTTGCCACTCCCGACCTGCCGGTGCCTACAGGGCCAAGAGACATCGAGATCAAGCGCATCTATGTGCTGTCACGCCTGCAGGGTTCGGGCCTCGGCCGCGAGCTGATCGGGACCGCTCTCGACCATGCCCGCGCCAATGGCCATTCCAGCGTCGTCCTGGGGGTCTACAAGGGCAATGAGCGGGCGCTGGCCTTCTATGGCCGGGCCGGATTCGAGGCGCTGGGCGAGCGGCAGTTCGATGTCGGCGGCCGCGTCTATTGCGACTGGGTGATGGGCAGGGCGGTCTAGGTCGCTGGCCGGTTTTCCGGAACCTGCCGGCAATCTGCGCGTTTTCCTTACACCATGCCGCCAGAAGGATCACCAGATCCGTCTGGCGCTGCCTGCAGAGGAGACGCGCCATGATTGAGAAGAAGAAAACCGAAGCACGCCAGGGTGAACCTGCTCCCAATCACATGACGCGCCACGCCCTTGTCGGCGGTGTCGTGCTTGCCGTGATCGGCATCGTGATCGCCTATATCGTGATCTTCTAGGCGTGTCCGGGCAGGCAGCCCTAGGCTGCCTTGATGCCCGATACGAAGCGCGTCATCTGATCTTTCAGCTCGTCAGAGCGTGAGTTGAGCGTCTTGCACGCTTCCAGCAGCTCGCCCGATGCCGTCGCATTGCCGTCGGAAATCTGGTTCAGCGCCTCAATGGTCGATGCGATCTGGCTGGCCCCTGCCGCGGCTTCCTGAATGGCGCGGGCAATATCGCCGGTCGCAGCGCCCTGCTGTTCGGCCGATGCCGCCACACCGCCCGCCAGCGTATTGAGATCGCCGATGCGCTTGACGATATCGGCGATGCGCTCAACCGCATGGCCCGTGGCCGCCTCGATGGCCGTCATCTGTGCCTCGATATCGCCGGTTGCCTTGGCGGTCTGGGTGGCCAGCGCCTTCACCTCGTTTGCGACAACCGCAAAGCCCTTGCCGGCCTCGCCTGCGCGCGCTGCCTCGATGGTGGCGTTGAGCGCCAGCAGATTGGTCTGCTCGGCGATCCCCTGGATCAGGGTCACGACTTCTCCGACCTTGCCGGCATTATCGGCCAGTGTGCGTACATCGGTATCGGTGGCACGCGCCTGCTCTACCGCCTCGCCGATAAGGGCAGAGGCTTCGGAGATTTGCCGGGAGATTTCCTGGATGGACGCGGAGAGTTCTTCCGACGCGGAGGCGACAGATTGTACGTTGGCGGAGGTTTCCTCTGACGCGGCTGCCGCCGAACTGGACTCCTCGGTTGTGCGGGTCGCGTTGGTATCCACGATTCCGGCTGCCGAGTACACTTGGGATGCTGCCTGGATGACGTCCGTCAGCAGGGTGCCGACTTCCGCCTCGAACCGGTCAGCCGTTTCGATCATGGCCTGGCGCTGCATCTCGCGCTGACGGGCCTCGGACTCCTCCTGCTTGGCTTTCAGGGCTTCGGCGTCGGCGAGCGCGGTGCGCAGCACCCCGACCGTCGACCAGAGCTGGCCAATCTCGTCGCGTGAGCGAACGGAGGGCACCTCAATCGTGAGATCGCCGCCGGCAACCTGTTCAAGAACGTCTGTTACCTTGGTGAGCGGGCGGCTGACCTGGAAAATGGCCACATAAAGCGCAAAGCCGATGCCGCCCAGAACGCCCAGAATGGCAATGCCGGTCAGCATGATGAAGCGGGTGCGGTAGAAGCTGGCGAGATCGGCTTCGATCGCGTCGAGTTGCGCGCGGTCGCGTTCAACCACGGCGTCGATTTCTTCCTGATAGGCGCGCCGGTTGGAGCGATTATCCATATTATTGCCCTGCTCATTGGCAAGGGCGGGATCAATGCCGCCAAGACGCACTGTCTCGGCGCGGAAGGCCCGGAACTCCGCCGTGCGTGAGCGTACCGCTTCAAAGAGGGCGCGTTCCTCGCCCGAAGCCGGTACCAGAGCACTCCATTGATCCAGCAGGGCGTCGATCTGGTCCAGCCGGCGCATCAGTCCTTCGCCGAAGGGGGCGGCCTGTTCGGTGGTCTGCGACGCGTAAATTCCGCGCGCCTCCATGACCACGCCGGTCACCAGCCGGTTGAGGTGAGCGCCGTGATAGGCCCGCGTTGCGGCATTTTCGTAGGCGGCCACGCGGGTGTTGTAGGCTTGCATGCTCTGTATGCCGAGCCCGGCCAGAAGGATGGATACGACACCCAGAGCGCCGACAGCGGCCATGATCTTGACGCGAATGCTCATGTGAAACTCTCCTGCTTTGCATAGAGCTATGCGCAGGTTCGGGTGAACCACCGGTAAACCATATTGTTCCCCTGTGCGGATATCTGCCCGGAACGGAGATTGGCAGATGACGGCGGCGCACAGACAGGGCTAGCCTCGCGCCCATGGACAGTTTTATCGGACAGATTCTCCTCCCCCTCGCCCTTGCCTTCATCATGCTGGCACTGGGGGTTGGCCTGACGCCGGCTGATTTCCGGCGCATATTCACCAAGCCGAAAGCGCTGCTGGTGGGCGTTGTGCTGCAGTATTTCTCGCTGCCCCTGCTGGCGATTGCCATTGTTGCCTTCCTGCCCGCTCCGCCCGTGCTGAAAGTGGGGATTGTGCTGCTGGCGGCGTGTCCGGGCGGGACGACCTCGAACCTCCTCACCCATATGGCGCGCGGCGATGTTGCCCTGTCGATCTCGCTGACCGCGCTGACCAGCCTCACCTCCATGTTTACTGTACCGGTGGTGCTGATGATCGCGCTGGCGCTTTTCATGGGGCCCGAAGCGCCATCGGTCGGCCTTGTCACCACCGGGCTTGTCATTTTCCTTCTGACAGTTGTGCCGGTGGGTATCGGCATGACGATCCGTCAGTTCGCGCCGAAAATCGCCGATGTGCTTGACCGGCACTCGCGCCTCTTGTCGGGTGTCGTGTTCACCGCCGTCGTGCTGGCCACGCTGATTGCCGACCGGGACGAGCTGGCTGCCCGCTTTGCCGAAGCAGGATTTATCGCGCTCAGCCTGAATGTGCTGGCCATGGGGGTCGCGTTCGCGGTGGCAAGCCTTGTCATGCTGAAGATGAAGCAGCGCATCGCCCTGACGCTCGAATGCGGGCTGCAGAACGCGACGCTCGCCATCGTCGTTTCGGTCTCGATGCTGGGCAGCGTGTCCTATGCCGTGCCGGCGGCGATCTACGGCCTTCTCATGTTCGTAACCGCAGGGGCCTTCATCCTGTGGGCGCGCCGCTGGTCAAGTGTGGCGTCGCGGGCCAGGCGGCGGGTGGTGGTTTGATTTCGCCTCTCCTTCGAGCCGGCCTTCGGCCTCCTCAGGATGAGGGCGAAATGTGATTTACCTTATCCTGAGGGCGAGCGGAGCGAAGCGTCTCGAAGGACGAGGTAAATCATCCCTAAACCCGCTTCAGGGCCGCGTGCAGGTTTTGCAAGTCAGCTGGCAATTCTGTCTCGAACACCATCTCTTCGCGCGTTGAGGGATGGACAAAGCCCAGCACCGAGGCGTGGAGAGCCTGACGGCCCAGCGCCTTGATCTCGGGCAGGTCGGGAATGCCTTTGAGCTGGCTGGTGCGCTGCGGGCCGTAGATGCGGTCGCCGATCAGGGCGTGGCCCAGATGTTCCATGTGCACGCGGATCTGGTGAGTGCGCCCGGTTTCCAGCCGGCATTCGACAAGGGCGGCCAGCGGTGTGCCGATAGGGGCCTTGGCTTCCTGCCCGTAAGTCTCCAGCACCTGATAATGGGTGATGGCTTCCTTGCCGGCTGCGCTCTCCCATTTGAGAACCGCCATTTTCAGCCGGTCGCGCGTGGAGCGGGCGATGCGGGTTGCTATCTCGCCTTCGCGCGGACGCGGTGCACCGCGCGTGAAGGCCAGATAGGCACGCTCGACGGTGTGTTTGGCGAACTGCTTGGAGAGGTAACGGTGCGCAACATCGTTCTTGGCAACGACGAGAACGCCCGACGTGTCCTTGTCGATACGGTGGACAATACCGGGCCGTTCCACGCCGCCAATCCCAGATAGCGATCCCTTGCAGTGATAGAGAAGGGCATGGACCAGCGTGCCGGTCCATGCGCCAGCGCCGGGGTGTACCGTCAGGCCCGCCGGCTTGTTGATGACGATCAGGTCGTCATCCTCGTGCAATATGTCGAGCGGAATGTTTTCCGGCTTGGGCACAGCCGGTTCCAGCGCGGGCATGGTGAGCGTGTAGATATGCCCCTCGCGCACCTTCGCAGACGGGTCGGCCAGTGTTTCGCCGTTCACGGCCAGCGCGCCACCCTCGATCAGCGCCTTGCAGCGAGAGCGTGAGAGTTCGGGCCATTGCGCAGCCATCCAGCGGTCCAGCCGTTCGCCGGCATCGGCTTCGCCGGCCGTTATGCTGCGGCTATCTTCTTGTGAAGCTGTCATTATTCATCCTGACCGACCGCTCAGCGAGCGTGCTTTTTGTGCAACGCAATCTGACGTGCTGCAGCGCGTCAAATTTCTGTAACGCGACTGATAGGCCCCCGTCACATTGGCGGCGTAGCAGCACGGGGAAAGCCCGGCAAGCGTGCCGGGCCGGAGCTATTTCAGGAGCACCATGCCATGATCCGCAAATCTGTCCTCATGTCGGCTGTCGCGCTGGGCGCGGTATCCGCCCCGGCCTTCGCCGAGCTGAACGAGACGGCTCAGCCGGTTGAAGTCATCCGTGTGACGACCCAGTTCCGCGAGCAGTCGCTGGCTGAGGTGCCGGTCAATGTCACCGCATTCAATGCCGAGCTGATCGACCGGCTCGATATCCGCAATCTGGAAGACATGGCCGCGTTCACGCCGGGTCTGGTGATCCAGGAGCAGAGCCCGAACAATACCGGCTACTCCTTGCGCGGTATCACCACTGATAGCGGCGACACCTATGCGGAATCGCGCGTGGCGATCTTCCAGGACGGCATCTCCATCACCCGCTCGCGCGGCTCCTATGTCGAGCTTTTCGACATGGAGCGCATCGAGGTGGCCAAAGGCCCGCAGCCGACCCTGTTCGGACGTGGCGCGCTGATCGGTGGCATCAACCTGATCCAGAACAAGGCCGAGGACGATTTCTCTGCCTCGCTCTTTGGCGGTATCGGCAATTACGAGCAGCGCGAGATTGGCGGCCACGTCAATTATGGTCTGGGTAATGGGCTTGGCCTGCGCCTGGCCGGTGTGCACCGCAGCCGTGACGGCCATATCGACAATCTGCTTGGCGGCACGCTGCAGGGCCGCGATGTCAGCGCCATCCGGGGTGTATTCTCTGCCCGCCTCGATAATGGGTTCAGCTTTGACCTGATCGGCAATTATCAGGAAGACAATGGCCCCGGCACCTCGTTCAAGTCCGGTGTGCTGCCAACCCCGGGCGGCGATACCAGCCCGTATACGGCTGCAGCGCTCTTCACCTTCCCCGGCTTTGAGGACAATCAGGGTCTCGGCCTTGACCGTACGGTCTGGGGCGTGACGGCGCTCGCCGAATACCCGCTCAATGACGCCTGGACGCTGAGCTCCATTACTGGCTACCGCCAGTTTGACTCCCGCGAAGTGTTCGATCCGATCGGGGCAGGGCTTGATCTTATCAACCTTGCTGAAGATGCGCGCGGGCGTCAGGCCAGCCAGGAATTCCGCCTGACCTATGATGCCGGGGACCGCGTGTCGGCCGTCATCGGGGCCACCTGGTTCTACGAATCCGGTACCCAGCGCATTCCGCTCATCGTCAATGAGGCGCGCGCGCAGGCCCTGCTCCTGCAGACCCCCGCCGTGCAGGCCCAGTTTGCCCAGCAGCTGGGTGTGCCTACAGCGGCGCTCTTCCCCACGCTGAGCTTCCTGCTGGGCGTTCCGGCCAGTGACTTCACCAATATCGTCAACCCGTTCCCGTTGTCGGTTGGCGGTACGCTGGCCGCTGGTGTTCCGGTGCCGCTTGGCACCTATCAGGAAGAAGCTGCCAATTCGGGCCGCACCGAGGCGTTTGACCTGTTTGGCGAGGTCACGCTGCGCGCCACCGATCGGCTGAGCTTCACGGCCGGTCTGCGGTATACTGACGAAAGCAAGCGCACGTCGGGCTATGGCGGTTTCGTCAACGCGCCGAACCTGATCGTGGGCGGGCGCGCCCTGCTCCTGCCGGGTACGCCCGATGGCGCGGTGGTGTCCCAGAGCGCCAGCTTTGATGATGTGACCTGGCGCGTTGTGGCGGCCTATGAGGTCAATGACCGGCTGAACACCTGGATCTCCTATGCGCGTGGCCGCCGTCCTGACGTTCTGGCGCTGGACACGACCGCTCCGGGCTTCTTCTCGGTCGCACCAGCCGAGATCGTGGACTCGCTTGAGGCCGGTGCCTTCCTGACGCTGGACCGTGGCACCATTTCCGGCTCCATCTTCCGGTCGGAATACGAGAACTTCCAGTCCAGCCAGTTTGACCCGTTTGACGGTTCGCTGGTGCCGACCAATGCCGGTGAAGCCACGCAATATGGCCTGGAAATCCAGAGCAATTACGCCATCACCGATGCAATCGAGGTCTATGCCACCTACGCCTATAACCTCGCCAAGATCAACGATACGCTGGGCGGTGTGCCGCAGGAGTTCGGCGGTAACCGTTTCCGCTACGCGCCTGAACACGCAGCCTCCATCGGCCTGCGCGCAGAACTGTTCTCCAATGAAATGGGAACGCTCAGCCTGCTTCCGGCCTATAGCTGGCAGTCGCACATCTTCTTCGATGAAGACAATCAGCGCTTTGCCGGTGTGCGTCAGGACTCCTACGGCCTGCTGCGCGCCCGCCTGCGCTTTGAAAGCGCTGACATGCGCTGGTATGGCGAGGTGTTCGGCAACAATCTCACCGATGAGCAATACCTCATCGATGCGGGCAATACCGGGGCGACATTCGGCCTGCCGACCTTCATCGCCGGCTCGCCGCGTACCTATGGCGTCCGTCTGGGCGTGAACTTCTAGAGCAGCATACGCCGGGGGCGATGCGAAGAGGGCCGGGCCACTGCTTGAGGGAGCAAAGGGTCCGGCCCTTCTTCTTGTGCCTGTCACATCGGCCATGCACACTCACTTACAGAACAATCAAGGGGAGGCATAACCAGTGTTCAAGCCATACGCACTGACGCGCCGTGGCGCGCTTCTGGCCGCAGCCGGCGTGGGGGCCGGTCTGGCGGCGTGCTCGCCTGAAGAGATGCGCTTTGATCCGCTGCCCGCGCCTGAGGGTCCGTTCAAGCATGGCGTGGCGTCCGGTGATCCTGACCAGACCAGCTTTGTGGTTTGGACAGCCGTTACCGCTGATGGCGATGCCCGCACCACGCTGGAGATTGCCACCGACGCGACATTCAACACCATCGTGGAGACCCGCGAGGTAACTGCGCGCGAGGGCGTGATACCGGTCAATGGCGCGCGGCCGATGAAAGCGCTGATCGAGGGGCTGGAGCCGGGGGGTGTGTATTTCTACCGCTTCCGTCACGGCGATGAGGTGTCGCCGGTGGGCCGCACCCGCACCCTGCCTGAGGCGGGTGTCGACCGGTTCCGTATCGCGGCCTTTTCCTGCTCGAACTATCCGTTCGGCTTTTTCAATGCCTACCGCGATGCCGCCGATCAGGGTGATTTCGACCTCGTGGTGCATCTGGGCGACTATATCTACGAGTATGGTTATGGCGGATACGGAACATCCGATGCCGAGCGGCTCTCGCGCATGCCCGACCCGATGCATGAGATCCTATCGGAAGAGGATTATGCCCGCCGCCATGCGCTCTATTGCTCGGATCCTGATCTGCAGGCGCTCAAAGCCAGCGCGCCGTGGATACTGATCTGGGACGATCACGAAACGGCGAACGATTCCTGGCGCTATGGCGCAGAGAATCACGATCCCGAAACCGAAGGCGACTGGTTCACCCGGCGCGACAACGCGCTGCGCGCCTACCATGACTGGCTGCCGGTTCGCGAGGCCGAACCCTTGAAAGCGCGCTATGGCGCGGTGGAAATCGGTGATCTGGCCACGCTAATCTTTGTCGAGACCCGCCTGACGGCACGCTCTGAGGAACTGACCCTCGACACCTTCCCGATCCCTGTCGAATCCGATCCGGAAGACCCTGAAAACCAAGCTGCCGTGCAGCGCTGGCGCGACGAGGTGATAGGCGATCCCGAACGCCGGCTGATTGATGACGAACAGCGCGCCATGATCGGCGAGGCGCTGGCCGCCTCGGTGCAGGCGGGCAAGCCGTGGCGCATCATCGCCAACCAGGTGCTGATGGGACGCCTCGAAGCGCCCAACTACCTCACCCAGACACCGTTCTGGCTGCGCACCTATATGCGCCTGCAGGGCGGGTTCAACTGGCATTTTGCCCAGCGTACCGCGCACGGCGTGCCACTCAATCTGGATAGCTGGGACGGATTTCCGGTGGATCGCGAACGTCTCTATCAGACGGTGCGTGATGCCGGTGCCGACATCGTGGTGCTGACCGGGGACACCCATAATACATGGGTCAATGATCTGCACGACGCGCAAGGAAACCGGGTCGGCACCGAGTTTGGCGTCACCTCCGTGACCAGCCCGTCACCCTTTGAAACGGTAAATGCGCCGGGCGTGGATTTCGGCCGCATGGCTGAGGACCGCAATCCGGAGATCCTGCGCAATAATGCCTGGGACAAGGGCTATACCCGGCTGACCCTGACGCGCGGCGAGCTGATTGCCGAGCAGATGATCCTGTCGACCGTCAAGGATCGTGAATTCTCCATCCGCCCTGACAGCGTCTGGCGCGTCCGCCCGGCCAATGGCGGGCCGGTGCAACAGGTCGAACGGCTGGGCTGAAACGAAAACGGGCGGCCCCTCAGGGGCCGCCCGCCGGTTGTCTTATGCCAGCCTGCTTATTGGGGCTGACCCGTCTGGGCAGCGGCCTGCGCATTGATGCGCTCGGCCAGTTCAGGGTCAGTCTGCGAGCCTGCCGCGATGGCAGTATATTCCTCAACGCTGAGCCCGCTCTGCTCAACTGCGGACTGCATTTCACCCTGGGCTTCCTGTTGGACGGCCATGGCGGCTTCCTCGCTCTGGGCGGCATCCAGCTGGGGCTGATAGGTCTGGATAATCATGTTCACGCTCTGCACCGCGGTGATATAGGCGCTGATCTGCTCATCGGTCACGCTGGCGGACTCTGCCGGGGCGGGCTGCTGCATCTGCGCGCCATCCTGCTGGGCAAAAGCGGCCGGCACGGAGGCACCAGCGGCGAACATGGTCGATGCCAGTACGGCTGTCAGGAACGATTTCTTCATGGACATGTCCTTTCCCGGTTGCGGAAAATTAAGCGCCTGATCGCGCGGTGAGGAACGGGAACGTTTCAAGTAATAACATCGTTCCATATAATTCGCACCATATACACTGCATCTTATAAATTTTTGTCCGGACTAAGCTTTATTACAGAATTGTAATGAGTGAGTATCAAATTGAATTTTCCGCATTTATGATGTCTCTTAATCGAACGTGAGTTCATTCCCGTCGGGATTAGCCGGGTGTGCAGCCAGCGTCTGGAGGGTGTTGGCCAGACATGAAAAAGCCCGCCGCAGAACGGCGGGCTTTTCACTGTTAGCAGGACCTGTGAGCCTATCTCTTCGACTGTTCGCACAGGCGCATGAAGCGCTCGCGCAGTTCCGGATTGGCCTTGAACTCGCCAGTGAAGGTGGTGGTGATGGTGGAGACGTGCGGGTGATGGACGCCGCGCGTCGTCATGCACTGGTGCTTGGCATCCACAAACACGGCCACGCCGCGCGGTGCCATCGCATCATTGATGGCATCGGCGATCTGCGCGGTCATCGTCTCTTGCGTCTGCAGTCGCTTGGAGAAGGCTTCGACCACTTTGGCGATCTTGGAGATGCCGACCACCGCACGGTCCGGCAGATAGGCGACGCACGCCGTGCCGAGGATCGGGGCCATGTGGTGCTCGCAATGGCTCTCCACATCGATATGGGTGAGCATGACCATGTCGTCATAGCCTTGCACATCCTCAAAGCGCTTGCCGAGGATTTTGCCCGGGTCTTCGTGATAGCCACGGAACCATTCTTCATAGGCTTTGACCACGCGCTTGGGCGTTTCGATCAGGCCCTCGCGGCGGGGGTCATCACCGGCCCAGCGCAGCAGGGTCCGCACGGCCTCTTCGGCCTCCTCGCGGCTGGGGCGCTGAACAGGTTCAAGTATGTCGGCGGCGGCGCCGAGGTCGGTTTTTTTCACAATCGCGTCCATGAAGGGCGGATCCTTTCGTTGTCGGGTCCCGGCCAGCGCCTTGCGGCGTGGCCGGTATAGTGCCGGTTTCCGGATCCAGCGGCGGGGCGGGCTTTTGGAAGGCCCTTGTCACGTGCTCCAGCGCCGGGTCTTGCAGTCCGGTGGAAAAGGCCATCGTTCCCCGTGGGCTGCACTGCATATATGGCGTCATTTTGCGGTTTCCACTGCGCCATGACGACTTTTCCCTTCTATCGCGCCTGCCGCGTTGTCACAAGCATGTGAGACCAGTGTGCGCCGGACGCTGCTTTGGGGCTGCGCAATCCGCGTGCTTAAGCTACATAGCCGCCTATGAGCGATATAATCCTTTACGACACCGCCAGCCGGAGCCGCCGCCGCTTCGTTCCCGAGAATCCTGAGCGGGTAACGATGTATGTGTGCGGACCCACGGTGTATGGACCGGCCCATATCGGCAATTTCCGCCCTGCCGTGGTGTTTGATGTGCTCTTTCGCCTGCTGCGCGAGGTCTATGGCGCAGATCATGTGCTCTATGCGCGCAATTTCACCGATGTCGATGACAAGATAAACGCGGCGGCCGCCAGCGAAGGCGTTGATATTTCGGTGATTACCGAGCGCTTCACCAAGATCTACCATTCCGACAGCGATGCGCTGGGCATTATGCGCCCGACCTTCGAGCCGACCGCGACCGGGCATATGGCCGAGATCATCGAGACGATTGATACGCTGATAAAGGCCGGTCACGCCTATGCGGCGGAGGGCCATGTCCTGTTCGCGGTGGACAAGTGCGATGACTATGGCGCGCTCTCGCGGCGCAGCCAGGACGACATGATTGCCGGCGCGCGCGTTGAAGTGGCGCCTTACAAGAAAAACCCGGCCGATTTTGTGCTGTGGAAGCCTTCGAAAGAGGACGAGCCGGTCTGGCAGAGCCCGTTCGGGCCGGGCCGTCCGGGCTGGCATACCGAATGCGTGGCGATGATCGGCGCGGCGCTGGGGCCGTCCATCGATATTCATGGCGGGGGTATGGATCTGGTCTTTCCTCACCATGAGAATGAGGTGGCGCAGGCCAAATGCCTGCATCATGACGGCCCGCTGGCGCGCTACTGGGTGCATAACGGCTTTGTCTCGATGGACGCTGAGAAGATGTCCAAGTCGCTCGGCAATATCATCCGGCCGAGCGAGCTGCTCGCGCGCGGAGTGAAGGGCGAGGTGATCCGCTATGGCCTCCTTTCCGGCCATTACCGCGCCCCGCTGGACTGGACCGACAGGCTGATCGAGCAGAGCCGCAAGTCTCTCGACCGGCTCTATGGCGTGCTGCGCCGCTTGAGCGACGTCGAGGCTGCGGATGTGCCTGTACCGGCATCCGTGCTCGAAGCGCTGGGCGATGACATCAACACGCCCAAAGCCTTTGCGGCCCTGTTTGAAATTCTTGCCCGCGCCAACAAGGCCGAGGCGCGCGAGGAGCAGGCCGCCGCCAAAGGCGAATTGCTGGCAGCTGGCCGGGTGCTGGGCCTGTTGCAGGCTGATCCCGATAGCTGGTTTGGGCTCGACAGCATCGATGCGGACCGGCGTGCTGAAATCGATGCCTTGCTAAACGAGCGGCAGGCCGCCCGTGTGGCGAAAGACTTTGCCAAAGCCGACGCCCTGCGGACGCAGATCGATGCTCTGGGCGTGCTGGTGGATGATACGCCCGAAGGCCCGGTATGGCGGATGAAGGCGGTAGAGGAGGCGTAGGCGCCGCCATGACGACCGATCCCTATTCGCGCGACGTGATCGCCCTGGCGGCGTCGATCCCGCATCTCAGACGCCTTGAGGCGCCGCAGGCGAGTGTGCGCAAGGTTTCGCGCCTTTGCGGCTCGGAAGTAACGCTGGATATGAACGCCGCCGATGGCCGGGTCCGCGAGATTGGCTGGGATATATCGGCCTGTGCGCTGGGGCAGGCATCGGCCAGCATTCTGGGTCAGCTCATTATCGGTGCGGACCGTGCCTTGCTCGCTGAAGGCGCCGATACGCTCAACGCTCTGCTGAAAGGTATTCCGGTTCCGGACAATAGCCCGTTCATTGCCTTGCGCGCACTCGAACCGGCATCGGCCTATCCGGCCCGCCATGGCTCGATAAGACTGGCGTTTGACGCGGCGCTGGCGGCGTTCGACCAAGCCGGCCCCGGCGCGCAATAGAGCCAGACTGTCATGTGTTGTCAGAAAAAAACCGTCCGGACGCCCACAAAGTGGATTGGAATCGCGGCCGTCACGGCCTACAGGTGGACTCTCTCGCCGGTGTTTTACGCTTTTGGTGTGCGATGCCGGCACGAACCGAGTTGTTCGCTTTACGCCATGGACGCCATCACGGCGCAGGGTCTGTGGCGGGGGGGATGGCTGGCGCTGGGCCGTATCGGCCGGTGCAGGCCGGGAGGGACGCACGGGTATGATCCGGCACCGCTGGAGCCTGTCGGCGTGCCATGGTGGAAAATCTGGGCATTCCGGGGAACGCCCGGAGTGCCGCCGGAGTAGATGAGCTGCAACAAGCAGCCAGCGTGGGGTCGTGATGAGTTCGGGGGGACGCATAAGCGCGGTGATGGTCAGCTACCGGACCGGTCCGGTCCTGTTTGACTCGATCCGCTCGGTCCTCAGTGACCCGGACATTCATGAGCTAGTGCTCGTCAATCATGACAATCCCACCAATGTCACCGTGCGTCTGGATACGATGGCGGCGGCAGAGCCGCGTCTGACTGTCATTCATACCGGGGCCAATCTGGGCTTTGGCAAGGGGTGCAATATCGGCGCGCGCGCGGCGGCAGGTGATTACATATTGCTGCTGAACCCCGACACGCTGATCGCGCGCGGCGCGGCGAGGATCATGGTCACCACCGCGCAAGGTCTGCCGCCGGTGTCCATTGTGGGTGCCCGCATTCTGAATACGGATGGTAGCGAGCAACGCGGCGGACGCCGGGGCGGCCTTACCTTGATGTCAGCCCTGCTCAGCTTTACCGGCCTTGCCCGCATCCTGCCCGGCGTGCGCGATTTTCACCGGGAGGAAGAACCCTTGCCGGCCGGGCCCGTGGAGGCCCCGTCCGTATCCGGCGCGGCCATGCTGATGACCCGTGAGACTTATCGCGCGCTGAATGGCTTTGATGAGCGCTATTTCCTCCATGTGGAGGATATCGATATCTGCGAGCGTGCTCGCCGGATGGGGGGCAAAATCGTGTTCGAGCCACGCGCGGCCTTTGTCCATGTCGGTTCCACCAGCTCGGCCAATATCCTGCTTGTGGAGTGGTACAAGGCCAAGGGGCTGAACCTGTTTTTCCGTACCTATTCAGGCCCGGTCGGCCAGCTGGTCCTTGTTGTTGCCGGACCGCTGATGACGATGGCGCTTCTCGGCCGTGCGGTGCTCATCCGCGCGAGTGCGCGTGCCTTGCAGGCCCGCAGCCGGCTGCGGGCGCGTGTGCGTCTCGCCCAGCGCCGGCGCAATTCCGGGAACTAGGTTTTCGCCGGAAATCCGCCAGCTTTCGCGAGTGCCGACGCAACCGGGTGCCTGAGCGCCTCGTTTTCCAGCCAGCGTGCGACCGAGATCATCCGGTCAAGGTCAATGCCGGTATCAAACCCGGCGCGTTCGAGCATGTAGACGACATCTTCGGTGGCCACATTGCCCGTGGCACGCGGGGCAAACGGACAGCCGCCAATTCCGCCTGCTGAAGCATCGATAATGGTGACACCGTTCTGCACGGCGGCGTGGATGTTCGCCAGCGCCGTATTGCGGGTATTGTGGAAGTGCAGGCGCAGTTTCAGCGATGGCGCGGCATCGCGCACAATCCTTATGGCGCGCTCCACATCCCACGGCGTGGCCACTCCGATCGTATCGCCGAGCGCAAACTCTGTCGCGCCAGCGGCCGCTGCGCGCGCGGCCAGCAGCCCCAGAATGGCCGGGTCCACCTCGCCATCGAACGGATCGCCAAATGCTACCGAAACGGTGGCCGATAGCGGGATCTGCGCGTCGTGGGCGAGCGGCGCAATGCGGTCCAGAAGGTCCGCGGTTTCTTCCGGCGTCGCGTTCTGGTTGGCCTTGCCGAAGCCCTCAGAGGCTACCAGCACATAGTTGATCTCGTCGCAGCGTGCTTCAATAGCCCGGCGCATGCCGCGCTCATTCAGGGCCAGACCGATATAGGAGACGCCGCGCCCGCGGGGTACAGCCTCCATGATCTCGGCAGAATCGGCCATGGCCGGGACAAGCTTGGGATTGACGAAGCTGGCCGCTTCCATGCGCTTCACGCCCGCCGCGATGAGCCGGTCGATGAAGTCCAGCTTTACCGGTGTGGTCAGCAGCGTCTTGTCATTTTGCAGGCCGTCGCGCGGGCCGACCTCAACGATCTCAATAATTCGGCTCATGGCTGGCCTGGCTCCTGAAATGGCGTGCAATCGCCTGTGCGGGCGATCAGCAGGGATGTGGCGCGTCCGCGAGAATAGTTAAAGCCCGCAACCTCGCCGATGGCGCAAGCCTCGCTGCGCAATCCCTCGACAAAGTTGTCTGCGCGTTCGCGCTCCGGGCTGTCTGCGGCAGGCAGGCGCGAGAGATCGACAATGACGAGCTGCTCGGCGGAAAAATCGCTGGCCGTTGCGGCAAGCCCTTCAGCATCCATCAGGGCGATATCGCTGCGCAGCGCGAAAGCAAGGCTCGGCTCAGTATAGCTGGACACAAGCGCCGTA
The DNA here is from genome assembly GCF_041429775.1 of Glycocaulis abyssi. Taxonomy (NCBI): domain Bacteria; kingdom Pseudomonadati; phylum Pseudomonadota; class Alphaproteobacteria; order Maricaulales; family Maricaulaceae; genus Glycocaulis; species Glycocaulis abyssi. The sequence continues at coordinate 2,715,284 of NZ_CP163421.1, forward strand.
TCGGGCGCCAGCCAGCCCTGCGCATGGATCAGGGCGGCTGCGTCGCGTGATGGGGATAGCGAGGTGGCAGGCGCGATAATCCCGCGCCCTGCCGCCTGCCAGACCAGCCCGGCCACCACCGCGCACGCCACAGCTGCGCCGGCTTTTGAGCGCGCAGCCAGCACGACAGCGCCAATTGCCGCGGCAATCAGAATTGCTGCCAGCAGCGATGCTAGCAGAACGGGTCCGTCATACTGGTGGCTGAGAAAGAAAAGGATCGCGCCTAGAACAAGGCCCGCCACGATCATCAGGCCAGCGCCCAGCCAGCGCCAGAGCGCCGGTGTTTCGCCCCAGGCCATGACGCCCCACGCCGCAAACACCGCCAGCGCCGGATAGGCCGGGAGCACATAATGCGGCAGCTTGGTGGGCAGTAGTTCAAAGACGATCCAGAAGGGTATGCTCATCATGATGAGCATCCGCGCGGCGGTCGCGTGCTCTCCGCCGGACCGTATGGCAGAAATGCCAGCGCGAAGCCCTGAGGGCAGGAAGAGGATGGCCGGGAAGAAGAGGAAGCTCAGCAGAAGAATATGATAGCCCGGCAATCCGCCATGGCTTTCATGGCCGGTGACGAGCTTGGGTCCGAGATCATCGCCCAGCGCTTCGCGCAGGAAATCGCCGTCGGTCGCGATCTGCACCGAGATCAGCCAGGGCATGAGGATCAGCGCCGCCAGCACAGGGCCGGGCCAGAAGGCGAGTGGCCGCAACCAGTTCCAGCGCTGTTCCCACAGCGCCAGACCGATAGCCGCCAGCGCCACAGCCATCGGCGTCACTGGCCCTTTGACCAGCGCGCCGAGCGCCATCAGCACCCAGAGCGCGATAGCCCAGCGTTTTGCTGTTTCCGGCGGGCCTGTGCGCAGCCGGGCCAGCGCGTAAAGCGCCCAGACAGTGAGCCCGGCCAGCATGGCGTCGGTCTTGGCGATGCCGCTTTCCACGCCCAGAAGCACGCTGGCACCCAGCAGCACGCCGGCATAAAGGCCCGCCGGATGACCCAGCAGCCGATTGCCCAGGGCCAGCGTGCCAAGCGCGGCAAGCACGGCGCCCAGCGTTGATGCGAGCCGCCAGGCCCAGATCTGGCGGTTCTCCAGCGCGCCGCTAATGGCTTCGCCTGCCGAGACCGTGGCCAGCTGCATCCAGTGTATGCCGACCGGCTTCTTGTTGCGGTCTTCATCGAGAAAGCTGATGCGGACAAAATCGCGCGTCTCCAGCATCTGGGCGGTGGCTTGCGCAAAGCGCGCCTCATCGCGGTCCATCACTGGCAGGGTGAAAATTCCTGCCAGAGAGGCTATCAGCATGGCGGCCAGTACCCCAATCCAGGCACGGCCCGGCTGGCGCAGTGATGAGATTAATCGGACCATGGCCGTTTACGCCTCCTGGCGCCCGCTCTTGCCTCTTGCATATTCAAGCTGGTGCGGGCCTCACTATTGGGTATGTATCGGGCTGCGTGCCCCTGCAAGCAGGGCGGCTGAAAGAAGGTAGGATTTTATGGCGTCTCGTGCACCGGCCATTTCGGTGGTCGTTCCGATGCATAATGAAGCGGGCAATGCGGGGGCGCTGGTTGGCGAGATCGCGCAGGCGCTCGCCGGGCATGATTTCGAAATCATCGCCGTCAATGATGCCAGCAGCGATGAGACGCTGGCTGAATTGCAGGGCGCCAAGGCCGGCGTGCCGCAGTTGCGGGTCATCAATCACCGCAGCAATGCCGGACAGTCCCGGGCGGTGCGTACAGGTTTTCTGGCGGCGCGCGGGTCCATTGTCTGTACGCTTGACGGCGATGGTCAGAACCCGCCCGGTGACCTGCCAGCGCTTGTGGCACAATTGACCCGGCCGGACGCGCCCGGCCAGCTGGCCATGGTCGGGGGTGAACGCGTCGGCCGTCAGGACAGCGCCTGGAAAAAGTTTGCGTCCCGGATTGGCAATGGCATACGCAAGCGCCTGCTCAATGATGATGCGAAGGATACTGGCTGCGGGATCAAGGTGATGCGCCGCGAAGCGTATCTGTCCCTGCCCTATTTCGATCACCAGCACCGCTTCCTGCCGGCTCTGATGAAGCGCGAGGGCTACGCTGTCGAGTTTCATCCTGTAAGCCACAGGCCGCGGATCGCGGGAAAATCCAAATATACGAATATCGGACGTCTTTTTGCCTCTATCAGTGACATTATGGGGGTGATGTGGCTCAATAGCCGTTCAAGGCAGACAGGCGGATGGGACGAAGTCTGATACCTTCCTGCGCTGCCGGGTGAGGAGTGATACAATGCCAGGTTCTGCAGGTAGCGGCATTTTCATGGGGGCGCGGGCAGCCGAAAGGCACCGGCGTGGTGGCAATCAGCCAATAAGGAGGGGACTCTCCGTGTTCAGCATTTTTCCGAAACTGAGCATTTCGATGATCATTTACGCCATAGTGGCGTTTACATTCGGCACCGACGCGATGGGGTCTCGGCTGTTCGAGATACCGATGATGTCCGGGGCCAATTGGGGCCTGACACCGGGCGATCTCATACTGATGCTTGCCCTGTTCTTCCTGTTCATCGAGATGGTGAAATCGTCCGACACCGGTACGGCGTCGATCATCAATCACGGCATGTCCATGCTGGTGTTTGTTGCGGGGCTGGTGCTCTTCCTGCTCATCCCGCAGTTTGCATCATCCACCTTCTTCCTGCTGGTGCTGATGGCGCTGCTGGATACGGTGGCCGGCTTTATCGTCACCATCGTCGCGGCGCGCCGTGACCTGGCGGTAGGCGGCGACGCCTGACACCTGACGGAACTACAAGCATGAAGGGCCGCTCCGGGCATGCCGGGGCGGCCTTTCCTTTTGACGGCCAGCTAGAGAAAAAGAAAAAAGACGCCCAGTGCCAGAACGCCGTCAGCGACACGCAAGGCGACGGGCTGTGCGCGGCTCATGCGCGCTGCTCCATGCGCGGAGCAGGCCGTGCTGGCGCGTCTGCCGCGCTGGCATAGCTCGCACGGTAGCGGCGGCGTTCGGTTTCGTCGGCGCGCAGCCCCCGGCGCTGCGATGTGTGCAGCACGGATACCCAGCCGCTACCCGCCAGAGCCACGGCCTGACCTGAAACCATGCGCGCGGAAGCCACCGCCGGGGCCGCCACCGGCGAGACCGCTTCCTGACGCGGCTGCGCCGCCCGTCCATCATTGCGGACAATGATGGCCGGAGGCGGATAGGCGCCGGATATGGGTGTGACGGGCTCGCTCATGCGCAATGTCCGCGCAAGAACGGGGCCAGTTTTTACCCTTCATAAACCTTTGTAAACCGGGCCTTAACCCTCAAGGACAAGCCGGTTTGGCGCAGTTTGCGCGCGATGGCGGCGCGGGCATGTTCCTTAATGAAACACTAAGGCCCGCCGCGCCTTACCCGCCTGCCAGCTTGTCGAGCTTGGCGCGCATCGCCTCTAGTTCGTCGCGCAGGGCCTTGACGTTGTCATTCTTGTCTTTTGCTGCGGGCGTCGGCGCGCTGCTTCCGCTTTCCTGCTGCCCGGCGGCATTGAAGGGGCTGAACACTTTCATGGCCTGCTCGAACATGGCCATGTTGCGCCGCGTCTGCTCTTCGAGAAGGGCCATTGATCCGGCAGGCGAGCTCATCGCGCCGGTCATCTTTTCGCGCAGCTCGTCCTGCTGGCGCATCAGCCCTTCCATCGACATTTTCAGATAGCCGGGCACGAAAGCCTGCATGGAGTCGCCATAAAAGCCGATCAGCTGGCGCAGAAATTCAACGGGGAGGAGGTTGGCTCCCTTGGCCTCCTCCTCGAAGATGATCTGGGCCAGAACGCCGCGCGTCAGATCCTCTCCGGTCTTGGCATCGACGACCTCGAACTCGGCGTTTTCCTTTACCAGTTCGCGCAGATGGTCGAGCGTCACGTACCGGCTGGCGGACGTGTCATAGAGACGCCGGTTGGCGTATTTCTTGATAGTAATCTTGCCGGTCTTTGTGTTTGCACTCACGCTTTGTCTCCCCCTGGGTTTGTTGCACCGCATCGTTTCCCGTGCGGTGTCAGATTTCTCGCGTGCACGCCCTCGACAACAGGCGGATTCGCGTTATGAAAGACCATTGCGCGGTCTGCTTCATGCTGCAAGTGTGCTGCGCTTTTGCTGCGCACAATAAACGGCTCCGATCAAGAGGGCTACAGGGAGGGATTTCATGGCACGCACCGCTCTGGTGACGGGAGGAACGCGGGGTATAGGCAAGGCCATCTGCCTGGCACTCAAGCAGGCCGGGTACACGGTGGCGGCCAATTATGCAGGCAATGACGCTGCCGCCGAGGCGTTCAGCAAGGAAACCGGCATTCCCGCGTATAAATGGTCGGTAGCCGACTATGAGGCGTGTGTAGCCGGTATTGGCCGGGTGGAGCTGGCTCATGGCCCGGTCGACATTCTGGTCAATAATGCGGGCATTACGCGCGATGCGCCCTTCCACAAGATGACGCCCCAGCAATGGCGCGAGGTTATCGAGACCAATCTCTCCGGCGTGTTCAACATGACCCATCCGGTCTGGAACGGGATGCGTGAGCGCGGCTTTGGCCGCATCATCACCATCTCGTCCATCAACGGCCAGAAAGGCCAGTTCGCGCAGGCCAATTACTCTGCGGCAAAAGCGGGCGATATCGGCTTTACAAAGGCGCTGGCCCAGGAGGGCGCGCGCAAGGGCATCACGGTGAACGCGATCTGCCCTGGCTATATCGCCACCGACATGGTCATGGCCGTGCCGGAAAAAGTGCGCGAGCAGATCATCGAAACAATCCCGGTCGGCCGGCTGGGCGAACCGGAGGAAATTGCCCGGTGTGTGGCCTTTCTGGCGTCTGACGAGGCCGGCTTCATCACCGGCGCCACGCTGACGGCAAATGGCGGCCAGTATCTGGTCTGATCTGTTCGAATGCGCGGAAAAGTGCCTGTAAATTCCGAAAGGGGCCGTTTCGCCGCGAAACTGCCCCTTTTTGCGGCGAGATTGTCGCCATGAGCAGGGGATATATCGCCCTTATGCTTGCTGCCGCCGGGGCTTGGGTGGTTTTGGCAAGCGACGGGCTTGGTCAGCAAAATCCGTTCTCGCGCCTTACGGGCCGGGATCAGCCGGTTGAAGCATCCGCAGTCTGGTACGAGCGGGCCGACCGGCGTGGCCGGCTTGTGCTTGACCGCTCTACGGTGCCCGCCCTGCTCTGGCAGGAAGGGACGCAGGAGGTTTATGCCGTCTACACCAATCGCGCTTCTGGTGGCGGCGAGGTGATGCTGACCGACACAGATCGGGCTTTGCTCCGCCTGTCCAATCTTGGCGGCGCGACCTTCTTTCCGCCCGATGCGCCTGACGGCGTGATCGTCGAACTGATCGGTCCGGCGCACACTCTGGTCGCGCCGCCCGTAAGCGCTACCGAACTGCAACGTGCCGCGCGTGATCTGGCCGATTTCGTCACGCGGCTAAACCGCCATCAAGTGACAGTGGCCGTGCCTTCGCTTAGCCCGTCCGACAACGCGTATCTGGTGGATACGCTACGCCTGGCACAGCTGGGCGTGGAACGAGCCAACCGGCGCGCCTTGCGAGATCTGCAATCGGTCCGGGTCGTCACCGGGTCGCGCGCCCACGCCGTGTACGCGGACGGAACGCTGGAGATTACCATTGCAACAGGGCGCGGCTATGCCGGGCGCCCCTCTTCGGAATTCATCCGCCGCGCGCTTGACCGGGGACGGTAGAGCCCAGCGGTCACGGCGCGGCGTTGTGTTTGCCGGGCCGCCAGCCTTCTGCAGCCAGCTCAAAGCCTGAAAACTCAAATCCCGGTGCCACAACACAGCTGACAAGCGTCCACGCGCCGAGGCTTTCTGCGGCCTGCCAGTGACCGGCAGGCACAACCGCTTGCGGGCGTTCACCGGCGCGTAAGTCAGCCCCCAGCCGCAGGCTGCTGGCGTTTACACCGTCGCCCGACATGGTCAGCACCAGCGGCGCTCCGGCATGCCAGAGCCAGACCTCGCTGGCATCCACCCGGTGCCAGGCGGAAACCTCGTCGGCTGCGAGAAGGAAATAGATCGCCGTGGCGTGCGCACGCCCCTGGGGGTTGGTGCCGTCGCGAAACGTTTCCGCGTACCAGCCGCCTTCGGGATGCTTCTGCATGGAGAGCATGCGAATGATTTCATTCGCGCCCAGATCGCCACTGATCGACTTCATCAGAACCGGTCCTTTGCGCTGCGCACGGCCGCATAGATGTCCGCGTCACTGGCACTTTCGAGATCCAGATGGCGGCGCAGAACCGGATCACCCCAGCGCAGGAACGGGTTTGTCTCTTTCTCGCGGCCCAGCGGGAACGGGACGGTGGCCTTGCCTGCCTTGCGTGTGGCCTGCACCTCCGCGGCGTAGGACTGAAGCGCTGCATTGTCTGGATCGATGCTCAGGGCAAAGCGGGCATTGGCGGCTGTGTATTCATGGGCGCAATAGACAATTGTGTCGTCCGGCAGCGCGCGCAGCCGCGCCAGACCGGCCTGCGCCTGCTGCGGCGTGCCTTCAAACAGGCGCCCGCAGCCCAGCGCAAAAAGCGCATCCCCGCTAAACAGTACGCGCTCGCTTTCAAACCAGTAGGCGATATGACCCAGCGTATGCCCGCCTGTATCGATCACTTCGGCCTGCAGCGCGCCAAGACGGACAAGATCGCCCGGTGAAACGGGCGTATCGACATGACCGATCTTGTCTACCTCTGCGGCCGGCGCGGTGATGCGGGCACCGAAATGCTGCGCAATATCGGCATTGCCGCCGGCATGGTCCCAGTGGTGGTGAGTGTTCCAGATTTCATGGATCTGCCAGCCTGCGCGCCCTGCCTCTTCAGTCAGCGCCTTGGCGTCTGGCGTGTCGATACTGGCGGTCTGCCCGGTTTTGCTGCACCGGATCAGGAAGCCGTAATTGTCCTCAAGGCAGGCAATCTGGCGGATTTCGAGCATGATATGGCTTCCCTGGCTGCGCAGCGCTTACGCCCTGTCTTACACAATTGCGCTGCCCAACCTATCATCCTGAAACTCCGGGGCGAGCCCGTACCGGCATCAGGAGCGTCATGCGTACCGAAGCGATCGAGATTGACAGGTTTTACCGGTCCCAGAGAGGCGAAGCGGCCCGCACCATGGTGCACCGGCGCCTGCAGGCGCTGTGGCCAGAGGTCAAGGGCCTCGACATGCTCGGCTACGGCTTTGCCGGGCCGTATCTGGAACCGTTCCGCGAGAAGGCTCGCCGCGCCGTCGCCTTCATGCCGTCCGCACAGGGCGCTATTGCCTGGCCAGACCGTCATGGCGAGCGGTGCGCCTCGGTACTGGGCGAAGAAACGCGCCTGCCCTTTGCCGAAGCCATGTTCGACCGGATCGTGGCCGTTCACACGCTGGAAGAGGCTGATGATCTCCAGCGCCTGCTGCGCGAGCTCTGGCGTGTGCTGGCACCTGAAGGACGCCTCGTCATCGTGGCGGCCCACCGCGCGGGCGCATGGGCGCGTGTGGATGCGACGCCTTTCGGTCATGGCCGGCCTTTTTCGCGCGGCCAGCTCACCCGGCTTCTGACTGGCGCGCTGTTTGAACCCATAGCCTGGGCCAGAGCGCTCTACGCACCGCCCTGGAACATGTTCTGCGGCCCGCGCCTGTCTGGCCTGTTTGAGTCAGCTGGTGAGCGCTTCTGGCCGGGATTTGGCGGGTTGATACTGGTTGAGGCGGTCAAGCATGTCGGCGCGATCCGTCCCACCGGGGCGGCCGTGCCGGTGCGGCGCAAGGCCCTTGATGCTGCGCCCGGTGCTGCGCTATCCCCGCCCGAACCCAGCCGCACCCTTACCGCGAAGGACAAGAGCCAATGATCCCTGATCCCCGTCCGGGCATTCTCGACATCAAGCCCTACAAGCCCGGTCTTCCTGCACCGGCCGGGGCGGTGAAGCTGTCCTCGAACGAGAACCCGCTCGGGTGCAGCGAGAAAGCGGCGAAGGCATTTGCCGGTTCAGCCGCGAAGCTGCATGTCTACCCGGATGGCAGCGTCGCGCGCCTGCGCGAAGCTATCGGCAAGGCCGAAGGCATTGATCCGGCGCGGATCGTATGCGGTGCGGGCTCAGACGAGATATTGCAGCTGATCGGACGGGCCTGGCTTGGCGCCGATGATATAGTCCTGCAAAGCCAGTACGGCTTTCTGGTCTATCGTCTGGTGGCCATGCAGAGCGGCGCCAGCATTGTCAGCGCCCCGGAGCGTGGCCACCGCACCGATATCGATGCCATGCTGGCGGCCGCCAGAGAGCACTCGCCGCGCGTGGTGTTTCTGGCCAATCCCAACAATCCGACGGGCACCTGGGTGCCACGTGACGACATTATCCGGCTACGCGAAGGGCTGGCGGCTGACTGCCTTCTGGTGCTGGACGCGGCGTATGGCGAATTTGTCGATGATCCGGCCTTTGAGTCCGGCATGGATCTGGTGGACCAGTATGACAACATCGTCGTCACGCGCACCTTCTCCAAGATTCACGGGCTGGCGGGGCTGCGTCTCGGCTGGGCCTATGCCCGCGAGGAGATAATCGGTATCCTCAATCGGGTGCGTGGCCCGTTCAATGTCAGCGTGCCAGCGGTCGAGGCGGGTATCGAAGCCATTGCCGACACTGCTTTCATCACGCGCTCGAAAGAACACAATGCGCGCTGGGTGGATTATCTGACGCAGCATTTGCGCGGCGCGGGCCTTGAGGTCACGCCGTCGGTCTGCAATTTCGTGCTGGTGCACTTCCCGCAGGCACTGGGCAAGACCGCCGATGATGCGGACCGCTTCCTGACCTCAAAGGGTCTGATTGTGCGCGATGTGAAGCCCTACGGCCTACCCGATGCCTTGCGCATCTCCATTGGCCTTGATGATGACAATCGGCGCGTCGCAGAGGCGCTGGCCGAGTTCATGGGTCAGCCTATTCGCTAGCGTCTTCCGCGTCTGGCAGTTCGGGCATGATCGGCAGCTGGCCGGTCAGCGGGCCTGCCTCGCCTATGCGCACAGGGCCGAGGAATATACCGCCCTGCTGGAACCGGAATGGCAGGGCCACGCCTTCATCCCGGCGCGGCGCCATCATCAGGGCCAGACGCAGTGCCTCGCCATCGCTGGGGCTTGCCACGCCGCCTGCCACAAGCGCGGCAACAAGGCTTTCCGGCTCTGCTACGAGGACTGACAGGCGGCCCTCAGGGCGCAGCAGGGCGTCAACGCCCATAGTGCCTTCACCGCTCAGGCGCGCATGACCCCAGTGCAGCGCCGCCATCGCAATCTCGGCCCGGCCGCCGCTATCGCTCCAGCTGGCCAGATTGGCGTCGGCGGCCAGCGCGCTCCAGTGTGAAAGCGTGGTGTCGGTACGCATCAGTTCAATGCGGCGGCCAAACGCGCTGACCGTGCGTTCGTCAAGCTGGTCCGGACCCAGTTCCAGACCGCGCACCTCAAGACGGATGCGCATCTGGTCGTCTTCCACCAGCTCGCTGGACAGGACCAGCTGGTCCAGCGCCTCGACCAGAACCTCTCCGCTCTCGCGGGCGATCAGGCGAAACTCCTCCAGCTCTGCGCCCGCGCGCACAGTACCCGCCCGGCCCGAGGCCAGGCTGATGCGCGCGCGTGACGCGGTTGCCAGAAGCGCGCTGGTGTCCTCATCGCCTTGAAGATCCAGCTCTGCGGGGCTGGCGAACGCGACAATCCAGTGGGAGATATTATAAGGCAGGGCGCTCGCCGAGAGTTGCGGCATGGCCATGCGCCAGCCACCATCCTCTGGCGGTGCGATGATTTCCGGAGCTCGCGCCGTTACCGTGAATCGGAACGGAAACCCGCTTACCGATAGCTGGTCGAGCGAAATGACATAGCCCTCGCTCTCACGCTCCTCCACCCAGCTGTCTGCCGTCTTGCGGATCTCGCCCGACATCCAAAGCCAGTAACCGCCATAAGCGGCCAGAAGAATGCCGAACGCCGCAAAGGGCAGGATCAGGCTGAGGCGGGAGCGGCGCGCAGGCTCAGGGGTGCTGAAATCACGGATCATGCAGAAGCGTTTCCTTGCGGGGATTCTAGCAAAGCGGCCGAGGCGGTCTCGATGCGCGTCTCAAGCTCTTCCATGAACCGGGCGCGCGGCAAGCCCGCCGGTATGGGTGGCAGAAACTCGATAATGATGGTGCCGGGCCTGCGTACAAAGCCTGATGGGGGCCAGTAAAGCCCCGAATTGAGCGCAACCGGCACGCAAGGCACCTCCATCGCGCCATAAAGCCCGGCCACGCCTGGCTTATAGCTCTCCGGCGCGCCCGGCTGGACGCGCGTGCCTTGCGGAAAGATCACGATCTGGCGGCCTTCATGCGCGCGTTCGCGCGCGGCGCGCAGCATGGCTTTTAGCGCGCTGGCACCGGCCGAGCGGTCTACCGCCACGTTTTTCAGCTTCATCGCGTACCAGCCAAAGAAGGGCAGGTATTTGAGCTCTTTTTTCAGGATGATAGCCGGGTCAGGCAGTATGTGCCAGAAGGCCAGCGTCTCGAACATGGACTGGTGTTTGGAGGCAATCAGAGCCGGGCCGGACGGGATGTGCTCAGCTCCACGCACCTCGAAACGAATGCCGCACAGCACCCGCAAACCGCCAAAGACCAGCCAGCGATAGACGGCAAAACACCCGCGCGCCCAGCTGCGCGGCCCCAGAAGCAGGGGCGAGCACACAAGGCCCATCACCGCCATCAGGCCGTACATCCAGACCGTGAAAATTGCTGAACCGATGACGTGCACGCCGGACCTGTCCTGAGTGTTTGCCGCTGGGCGGGTTTTACGGGCTGCTATGCCGTCCCGCCAAGGGGCGCGCGCACCGTCTCGCGCGCATAGACAGCAGAAAATTTCAGATATTCCTGCAGCCAGCGGCGCGCGGCGCGCGTATTGGCCCAGGGCGGCGGTGTGGCAACACCATAGGGTATCAGATCGCGCTCGGGCATGGCCGCTTTCAGCTCCAGAAGGGCGCGCGGCATGTGAAAGTCGGACGTGATGATGACCAGGCGCTGATAGCCGTGCGTGCTCGCCCAGCGCGCTGTCTCCTCGGCATTACCCACCGTGTTGGCCGCCTCGACACCGATATCGACGCAGCAATCGAACAGTTCGGGCGGCGCACCGGCTGCAGCACGGATGGCATCCATGGTCACTTCCGGATTACCGCCTGAAATCAGCAGGCGCGCGCCATGGCCCTGTGCGAGTATCGAAACGCCTGTTGCCACGCGGCCTTCACCGCCTGTCAGCGCCACAATGGCGTCGCCGCTGGCAGGCGCATCGTGAACATGAGACAGCCCCGCACGGACAAACAGCGCAAAGCCGACAACGGCCGCAATCACCAGGGCGAAGGCGGCAAAGCGGATGACGGAGAAGGCGGCTTTCATGTCTTGCGTCTCTCCTCTGGGCGCCGGTGTGACCAGACTATGGCCCTGTCCGGCCTGCCTGCCAATCGCGCGCGGTCATGGCCAGCGTGCTTTCAGTCCGGCGCTGACCGTCAGGCGGGCGGCGATGGCGGATATAAGACCGGAGACCAGCGCGGCCACCGGCACGATGATGACAATCCACCAGCCCGGCGCAAGGCTGGGCAGGAAGAAGAGCGACGCGGCGCTGCCGCCGGCCAGGTTGAGACACAAGGCGGCCAGCAGGGCCAGCAGTGATCCGGCTGCGCCCGCTTTCAGGCCCAGCATGAAGAAGCGCTGCTGGAACAGCGCAATGATGAAGCTGTCAGGCGCGCCGACCAGATGCAGCGCCTCTGCCACGTCACGGCGCATGGACAGCGCGGCGCGCGCCGCAAACACGATCACGGCTGCTGCTGCCCCGCATACGAGCAGCACCAGCCCAGCGGCGAAATAGCGTACCGTGGCCGAAGCGCGGGCAATCGCACCAGCCCATAGCCGGTTATCGTCCACGATCACGCGGTAGGGGGCATCGGCGAACAGGGCTTCAACCGCCCCGGACGCAGGCCGGTTCTCCGGATCTATCCGCAGCGTCACCAGACGGGGCAGCGGAAAATCGTCGGGCAGGGTTGTGCTGCCCAGCCAGGGCCGCAACAGCGCCGTGGACGCAGCGCGCGAGCGCACCTCGACATCGATGACGCCGGGAAGGCCGGAGGCCAGCGCGCCGGCATCACGCGCCGCCGCGTCGCCGTCTCCTTCATCTGCTGGCAGCACCTGCAGGGTCATTTCCGAAACCAGCTGGTCAGACCATCCGCCCGCCGCCCGCCAGGCACCGGCCGCGCCGATCACTGACAGGCAGGCGAGGAATACGAGGATAGCGCAGACGGCCAGCAGTGGCAGGTCGCGCCCGGCCTCACCGGGCAGTAGCGGGGCTGATCGGCGCGGTTTTGTCATGCGCTCCTTGCCCGGCGATTGAGCCGTCCTTCAGCCAGTTCGAGAACCGGCGCGTTCACCGAGCGGATAAGGGCGATATCGTGGCTGGCGATCAGTACCGTGGTGCCCAGCCGGTTCAGCTCGACAAACAGGCGCAGGAGCCGCCTTGCCATATCCGGGTCGACATTGCCGGTGGGCTCGTCAGCGATCAGGATTTCCGGGCGGCTGACAACGGCTCTGGCAATGGCGGCGCGCTGCTGCTCACCACCGGAAAGCGTTGGGGGCAGCGCATCGATGCGGTGGCCGAGCCCCACCCAGTTGAGCAATTCCACAATGTCCTCGCCATACTGGCGCACATTCTGTCCGGCGACGCGCAAGGGCAGGGCCACATTGTCGAAAACACTCAAATGCTGCAGCAGGCGGAAATCCTGAAAAATCACCCCGATGCGCCGCCGGAAAGCGGGCAGGGCGCCGCGCTCCATGACGCTGGTATCCTCGCCAAACAGGGAGACCAGCCCGCGCGAGGGGCGTTCAGCCAGATAAATCAGCCTGAGGAGCGATGTTTTACCCGCTCCGGACGGTCCGGTCAGAAACTGGAAACTTCCACGCGGTAAATCAAAGGAAATGTCGCTTAACACTTCCGGTCCGCGCCCGTAGCGCATGCCGACATTGTCAAAGTGGACAGCCGGACCCGGTCCGGCTTCGTCTGTCGGGTTGCTGGCGTTTGACGGCTGATCCATGAGACGGGCGGGTTCCCGGAAGGCGCGTGTGGGAAGACAAGAGCGAACAGGTGTTACTCCCGCATACGGGAGCCACGCGAATCTGACTATGCAGGAGATGAGAGGTCGGCGTCCATGATCGTTACCTGCCCAAGCTGTGACACACGCTACCGGGTTGACCCTGAGGCCATCGCCCTGCGCAAGGGGCGTGTGCGCTGTGCTGCGTGCGGCCATGGCTGGAAGGCGGATGAGGAGGCGCTCACGCTTGAGGAGCCGGCCAAGCCGAGCCTGCGCAAGGAACCTCTGCCCGCTGACCCGGCCCCCAGGCCTGCCGGCGGTATCGAGGCGGTCAAACCCCATGAAGTGGTGCGCAAGCGCGCCGAGACCCGCCGCCAGCGCAGCCGGCAGACGGTGGAAGGCGCAGGCTGGGCCGTTGTTGCCGCGTCTTGCGTCCTGCTTCTCGGCGCGGCCTGGCTGTTCCGGGTCGATATCGTGGACACCTTCCCGCGCACGGCCAGCGCCTATGCGGCTATCGGTGTGCCGGTAAACCCGCTCGGCCTTGAGGTGCGCGATCTGCGTGCCAGCCCCTCAGAGGACGAGGAGGGCGCGCTGGTCATTGAAGGCGTCGTGGCCAATACGACGGGCCGCGACCGGCCAACCCTGCCCTTGCGCGCCGTCATCACCGGTGAGGACGGCAGTGTGCTTGTCGAGTGGGTGGTGATGCTCGATTCGCTCAGCCTGCCTGCACGCGGCGAGGAAAGCTTCCGCTCGGTGCTCAGCGATCCGCCTGAGGGCGCGGCGGAGCTTGAAGTGCTGTTCGCGCCCGAAGGGTAAGGCGCTAGAACCTGTCCAGCAGGCGTTCGATATAGGCGCGTTCTTCGGGGGTGAGTGACCCGTCACCGGCCCGGCGGCGCAGCTCTTCGAGTATGTCGCGCGCGCGCTGGCGCTCCATCTCGGATGGCACTTCGGTGTCCCCGCCAACGCCGCCGCCATCCGTATCGCGGCCCAGCGGATCGCGGTCGGCCTGACCGCGCCCATTGGCCTCGTTTTCCGCCTGCAATCTCTCGGCTGTTTCGGCAGCGCCTTCGCGCAGGGCGCTCAGGGCCTCATCCTGCGCGGCCAGCGCCCCTTCGCCGTCGCCGCGCTGCAGGGCGCGGCTGGCTTCGTCCATCTGGCGGGCGGCTTCATCAAAGGCGCGCTCGCCCTCTTCGCTCATCCCGTCAGGCATGTTCTCCAGCAGCTCGGCCAGGCGCCCGCGCAGGCCCTCCTGCCGCTCGGCCAGAGCGCGGCCCTCCTCGCCCTCGCGCCCTTCAGCCAGATCACCAGAGCGGGACTGTTCGTAGGTCTCATCGGTCAGGCCGCGCTGCTCGCCAATGACCTCGCCCAGCTCTTCGAGCGCTTCACGCAAGGCGCGTCCCAGCGCGCTTTCGCTCTGGCCCTGACCGCTCCCGCCCGCCATGATCTGCATATTGCGCAGAAGCTCGGCGAGCTGGGCCAGTGCGCGGCGCGCGCCTTCAGTATCGCCCAGCTCCGTCGCCTCGCGCAGCGCATCGAGCAATTCCTGCAGCATGTCCGCGTTCAGATCCATGCCCTGACCGCCGCCACTGGCGAGCTGGTCAGATTGCATCGCTTCGCGCATGAGCGCTGCGATATAATTGCGTGTGGCTTCCTCGAACTGCTCGAACAGGGCCGCCAGTTCCATCTCGTCGGCCCCGCGCGCCAGGGCATCGGAGAGTGCGCGTTCGGCCGCTCTGAGAGCCGCTTCGGCGTCTGCCAGCGTGCCGAGCTCGGCGCGCAGGGCGATCTGCCAGAGATCTTCCTCGATATGGCCGAGCTCATCGATTTCGCGGGCCCGGCGCACCTGATGCATGGCGGTGCGAAGCCCCAGAAACACGATCCGGTCGTCAAAATGGCTGGCCGGTGCATCGCCCAGCGCGTCGAGGGCGCGTGCGAGGCGCTGCACGCTCTCCGGCGCGCGTTCCAGGCGCAGGTCCGGCTCGTCATCCAGCCAGGGCCAGTACGGGTCTGCGCTCCGGCGGGGATGGGTATCGGGATAGGGTGCGTAATCGCCCAGACCATCCAGAAACAGCCGGCGTTCATAGGCGACCGCGCGGGCCATGGCGTCGAGGAAGAGGCGCTGCGGCAGGCGTAAGCCTATCGGTCCGGTCACGCCGGACTGACCCGCCCCGTCAATGCCCTCCATCCGCACCAGAACGCGTTCACCGGCAAGGACATGGCGCGCGGTTTCCACCGTGGCGCGATAGCGGTTTTCCCCGCGTGTTGGCATGACCGCGCCGGGGGGAATGTCGATGGTGTCCCAGCTATCGTCCGGCGGATTGGTCTCGCCGCCGGGATCGCGCGCGAGCTGCAGCCGGTAGTGCTCGATGCCGTAATCATCGACCGCGCTGAATTCCAGAATCAGCCGGCCCTGACCGTCGCTTTCCGGTTCGGCCACCAGCGCCAGCCGTGGCGGCGTGTCCTCTATCACCTCGAGGTCAAGACGCTCCCTGAACGCGCCGCTGCGCACCATGATGGCGCTGTCCTCATCGACGGTGATGTGCAGCTGGTGAACGCCGGGGCCGATTTCCTCAATCAGCGCTTCGCCGCCCGATATACGCGGCTGGCGGGCAAGGCCGGTAATGCGTGCGGCCAGTACCGATCCTTGCGGCACGCGTGCCTCGCGCCGTTCGCGCAAAAACTGCACGGGCCTGCCGGTATAGTCCGGCGGTTCTATCCAGAATTCGGCCACGGCCCGCTCACCGCCGCCCGCCAGAGGCGTTGGCGAAAAGGCGTCAGACAGCCGTACCCCCGCCATATCGCCTGCGTAGGCAAAAGCGGTGAGCAATACGATGGCGGCGCTGATGCGGGCGCCATACGTATCAAGCGTGGCCCAGGCAGCGCGTGGACGCCGGGTGCGCGCCTGGCGCAGGGCCTCGCGCATCCGGCCTCTATGGGCCAGCCAGAGCATACTCTCGCCGGTTGCCGGTTCGTCCTCCATGGCTTCGAACGGGCGGCCCGAAAGCCCGCTATCGGCTTCGACA
Organism: Glycocaulis abyssi; assembly: GCF_041429775.1. NCBI lineage: Bacteria > Pseudomonadati > Pseudomonadota > Alphaproteobacteria > Maricaulales > Maricaulaceae > Glycocaulis > Glycocaulis abyssi. The sequence continues at coordinate 2,731,377 of NZ_CP163421.1, forward strand.
CGCCGGTGGGCGTCGCTCCGCTCCGGCCAGCGAAAGGTCCGCACGGCAGGTGTGGCGAAAGCCGCGCCCAGTGCCAGCAGGCCCAGCGCCAGGACGGCCCGCCACGGATCGCCCATGCGCTCGACCAGTCCGCCCAGCGCCAGCACGCCATAAAGCGCCAGCATGGCCGCCGGCCAGGCAAGGACCGGCGCGGCGCGCTCCCACAACAGGGTGAGGCGGGCAAGATGTACGGCCAAGGGTGTCATCGCGCTGGCGAGCCTAACGCGCCAGCAGGCACGGCGCATCCGCGACATGCACCAGAGCCAGGTTCAGCAAACGGCGCTGGCTATTCGTCGTCGAACGGATCGTCGCCGGGTATCCGGGGCAGGCGCTGCTCGGGGCGTTCGCCGTCCAGCACGCTGTCATCCTCGCCGGGTACACCGTCCTGTACCGGCACGTCCTGCGGGTCGCCCCATATCGGGCCGGGGCGCTCGAGCGCACCGCGATTGCCGCAGGCGGCAAGGCTTGTTGCCGCCACGCACACTGCAAGGGTCACGATTGTGGCTTTCATGGCTTACTCCTGTGCCAGCCGCTCGGCCCACAGCGCGCATTGTTCGCGAACGCGTACCGGCGCTGTGCCGCCATAGCTGGTCCGGCTTTCCATAGATGCCCGGGCAGTGAGCACGTTGAAAACCGCCTCGTCAACGCGCGGCTCGATGGCCTGGAAGACCTCAAGCGGCAGCTCAGACAGTGAAACACCGCGTGCCTCGGCTTCTTTCACCACACTGCCTGCAATGTGGTGGGCATCGCGGAAGGGCAGGCCCAGCTCGCGCACCACATAGTCGGCCAGATCGGTGGCATCGGAATAGGCTTCACCGGCCGCCTCTTCCATGGCTTCGCGGTTGAAGGACAAATCAGCGGTCATGCCCGCCATCGCCGCTATCGCCAGTTCCAGATCATCAAAGGCGGTGAAGACCAGCGCCTTGTCCTCCTGCATATCCTTTGAGTAGGCGAGCGGCAGGCCCTTGCATACGATGATGAGGCCCTGCAGCGCGCCGGCAATGCGTCCCGGCTTGGCCCGCACCAGCTCGGCGGCATCGGGATTGCGCTTTTGCGGCATGATGGACGAGCCGGTCGAGAAGGCGTCGGTAAGCTTTGCAAAGCCGAAACGGCGCGAGGTCCACAGGACAATCTCTTCGGCAAAACGGGAGAGATTGACGGCTGCAATCGTGGCCGCGCTCAAAGCTTCCAGCGCGAAATCACGCGAGGATACGGCGTCGAGCGAGTTGGCCATGGGCCGGTCAAAGCCGAGCGTCTTTGCCGTCATCTCCCGATCAATCGGAAAGGCGGTGCCAGCCAGCGCGGCGGCGCCCAGCGGGCTTTCATTGAGACGCGCGCGGGCATCGGCAAACCGGCCGATATCGCGTTCTGCGGCCTCCACCCAGCACAGCAGATGGTGGCCGAGGCTGACCGGCTGGGCGGTCTGCAGATGGGTGAAGCCGGGCATCACCCAGTCTGCATGGGCCTGCGCCTGCGTCACAAGCGCGCGCTGATAGGCGCGAAGCCCGTCTTCCATGCGCGCGCAGGTCTCACGCAGCCAGAGCCGGAAATCGGTGGCCACCTGATCGTTGCGCGAGCGGGCGGTGTGCAGCCTGCCTGCCGGTGCGCCAATGCGCTCCTTCAGGGCTGCCTCGATATTCATGTGCACGTCTTCGAGCGCCGGCGACCAGGTGAAGTTTCCGGCGCGGATATCGGCGCGGATCGTCTCCAGCCCGGCAGAAATGCCGCGGGCATCCTCACTTGAAATTATGCCGCATGCGGCCAACATCGCTGCGTGGGCCAGGCTGCCGTCAATATCCTGCTCTGCGAGGCGCTGATCGATATCCACCGAGGCGTTGATGGCTTGCAAGATTGCAGACGGGCCGCCAGAGAAGCGTCCACCCCACATATCGGTGCCAGAGCCGGGCCGGGATTTCGGGGTATCAGACGTGCTCATGGGCTAATCGGACCTTCTGGAAGGAAAGACATGTTTGAACGTTTCGGGGCCTTTCTCAAAGCCCGTGGCCTCACTAGCGCGATTATCGCGGCAGCGATACTCGGCCTTGCCGGGTTTCTATACGTGATTTCCACCGCGCTTGTCAGTTCTCCGCCCGGCCCGCTCGACAGCTATGCGCGCGGTGAGATGAGCCAGTTTGTCACGCTGAACGAGGCGCCGCCCCAGCCGCTGGGCCGCATCATTACCGGCGAGGGTGAGGAGATGACGCTGGCGGACCGGCGCGGCGGGCTGGTGCTGGTCAATTTCTGGGCCACCTGGTGCGCGCCCTGCGTGGTGGAAATGCCAGAGCTGGACGCGCTGCAGGCAAGGCTCGGCTCGGAGGATTTCGAGGTGATGGCGATTTCCATGGACCGGACCATGGACGAGGCCCGCCGCTTCTATGAGGAAAACGCTCTGGAGCATCTGGCGCTCTATCACGATCCCGCGCTTCGCCTGGCCATGGCAGCAGGCTCGCGCGGCCTGCCCACCACCATTCTATATGACCGCCATGGCGGAGAGATTGGCCGTCTGACGGGCGAAGCGGCCTGGGCCAGCGATGACGCCATCGCCCTCATAGAGGCCGCGCTGGAGCGGTATTAGGGGGCAACCTCCATCTCTCACCTCGTCACCCCCACGCAGGTGGGGGTCCAGAGATCGAAGGGCGAAGGCAGTCGCCTACCAGCTCTGGGTTCCCGCCTGCGCGGGAACGACAAGAGAGAAGCAGCAATGATGGAGGGGTAGCGCCCCTACTTGTCCTTCTTGGCCTGAGCCTTCTTGATCTGCTGGCTGACCCGGCCAACCTCGCGCGGATCGGTGATCTGCTGGTTCTTCTTGCTGGGTTTGGCCTTCATGCCCTTGTCAGCGGTCTTGCTGGCGGGGCGTTTGGGCGCGGAGGCAGCTGCTTTCATTTCCATGGCGCGCTTCATGCCCGAAGCGGTGGCGTTGCGGGCTGAGAGCTGCTGGCGGCGCGTCTGCTCGGAATTGAGGCGTTTGAGCGCCTGGGCGAGCACCGCCATTTTCTGCTTGGTACCGGCATTGTCGCCAGCGGGTTTTGCGCCTTGCGGCTTGGCCTTGCCGCGCATTTCCCGGCGCTGGCGCTGGCCGATTTCGCGCGCCCGGTCGCGGCGCTCACGGATCAGCTTGATCGTGCTGGACAGCTCCTTGTCATCCACGCTGGCAATATCGGGGTGGTGGGACTTTTCGACCAGAGCGGCTTCGTCCTTGTCGAGAAAACGGGCTTCGTCCTTGCGGCTGATCGCCATGAGGGCACTCCTTTGATGTTTCAGATATTCAGTATGGAACCGATAACGCCCAAAAGGCAAAGGAAGCTGCAAAGAGCGCTGCAATTTGAACCGTCTGGCTAGCGCGGCAGAAAAAAGCCCCGGAGCACGCGCTCCGGGGCTTTTTCATGTGAGAGGCGTTGAAAGCCTAGTAGCCGATCTTGGCCAGCTCTTCTTCAAACTCCGGCACGGCCTTGAACAGGTCGGCAACGAGGCCGTAATCGGCGACCGAGAAGATCGGGGCTTCCTCATCCTTGTTGATCGCGACGATCACCTTGGAGTCCTTCATGCCCGCCAGGTGCTGGATCGCGCCGGAAATGCCGACAGCGATATAAAGCTGCGGGGCGACGACCTTGCCGGTCTGGCCGACCTGATAGTCGTTCGGTACGAAGCCTGCATCCACCGCGGCCCGCGAAGCACCAACGGCGGCGCCCAGCTTGTCGGCGACTTTTTCCAGAATGGCGAAATTCTCGCCATTGCCCATGCCGCGCCCGCCGGAAATGACGATCTTGGCGGCGCCCAGCTCCGGGCGGTCGGACTTGGAGAGTTCTTCGGATACAAAGGCGGATTTTGCAGCCGCGTCGGGAGCGGAAACCGTCTCGACACTGGCAGAGCCGCCATCACCGGCCTTTTCAAACGTGGTCGGGCGCACGGTGATGACTTTCACCTTGTCGCTCGACTTCACGGTGGTCAGGGCGTTGCCCGCATAGATCGGACGCACGAAGGTGTCCGCGCTTTCAACAGCCGTGATGTCGGAGATCAGCATAACATCAAGCTTGGCTGCGACGCGGGGCATGAAGTTCTTGCCGACGGTGGAGGCCGGGGCGAGGATTGCGTCATAGCCATCAGCCACCGACAGGACGAGGCTTTCCAGCGCTTCGGCCAGCTTGTGGCCCAGCGCGTCGGATTCCGCCAGCATCACCTTGGCAACGCCGTCCACCTTGGCGGCTTCATCAGCGACGCTTTTCGCGCCCTGACCGGCCACCAGAATGTGGATGTCCCCGCCGATTTTCTTCGCAGCCGTCACGGCTGCGCGCGTGGCCTCGTTGAGCGATTTGTTGTCGTGTTCAGCAATAACGAGCGTGGCCATGATTACAGCACTCCTGCTTCGTTCTTCAGCTTGGAAACCAGCTCGGCAACCGTCTCTACCTTCACGCCGCCCTGGCGCTTGGGCGGTTCGGCCACTTTGAGCACTTCAAGGCGTGGGGTGAGGTCAACGCCATAGTCTTCCGGCGTCTTCGCATCGATGGGCTTGCGCTTGGCCTTCATGATGTTGGGCAGCGAAGCATAGCGCGGCTCATTCAGGCGCAGATCGGTGGTCACGATCGCGGGAAGGCCGAAGGACACGGTCTGCAGGCCGCCATCGATCTCGCGGGTGACTTTGAGCGTATCGCCGTCCTTTTCCACCTTGGAGGCGAAGGTGCCTTGCGGCCAGCCGAGCAGCGCGGCCAGCATCTGGCCTGTGGCATTGGCGTCATCATCAATGGCCTGCTTGCCGAGGATGACGATGTCCGGGTTTTCCTCGCCAGCAATCTTGGCCAGGATTTTCGCGACCGCCAGCGGCTCGACGGTCGCGTCCGTTGTCACGTGAATGCCCCGGTCGGCGCCCATGGCAAGCGCGGTGCGGATGGTTTCCTGCGCGCCTGCCGGGCCGATGGAGACCACAACGATCTCTTCAGCCAGCCCCTTTTCCTTCATGCGGATCGCCTCTTCGACGGCAATCTCGCAGAACGGGTTCATGGACATTTTCACGTTGGCAAGGTCGACGCCGGTCTGGTCGGGCTTGACCCGGACCTTCACGTTATAGTCGACCACCCGCTTGACGGGGACGAGGATTTTCATCGGCCGCTCCGGTTTGTCTCTGGTTGCGATTGATATGAACGGTAAAGCCAGCGCCGCGCTGATCCTTGCCGCTCATGGTGCAGGGCAAAATAGGCGCGGAAACTGCCTTCGCCCACGCGTCGTGTCAACGCAGGTGCAAAACAAATCCCCCGGACGGCTGTGCGTCCGGGGGATGATGGTCGACGGGTTGGTCTAGTCGCTGGCGACGCTCAGCTCGGTTTCGATGGAGAGCGCAATCTCGTCGGAAACAAACGGCGCGGCATATCCAAGGCCCCACTCGGAGCGGATGATGGTGCCAGATGCCGAGAAGCCGGCTGTCTGGCGCTGGTTCATCGGGTGCGGGCCGGAAAAGTTCAGCGTGACGTCCAGCGATACCGGACGGGTTTCACCCAGAAGGGTCAGATCGCCCGTCATTACGCCGGTTTCCCCATCCTCGGTCTCGAACGCGGTCGCAACGAAGCGGGCGGTCGGGAACTCTTCGACGTGGAACAGGTCACTGTGCTCCAGATGGTCTTCAAAATCGCCCTGATTGGCACCGACCCAGAAACCACCGGCCAGATTGAATGTCACGTCGACGGTGGAGTTTTCCGGCTCTTCGAGGTCGAGCAGCAGCACGCCTTCATAGTCGGTGAAGTAGATCGACTGGCGCGACATGCCCAGATGGTCCCAGCTGGCGCGGATCGCGGTGTGGGAGCGGTCAAACTCATAGGCGACCGGCTCGGCAAAAGCGGTAGCGCCCAACATCGGCGCGGTCAGGAAAGCCGCAAGCGAGGCGGCAGCAAAAACGGTCTTCATAGGGTCTGTCCCTCCATCTGGACGTGTATGGCTGCGGCCACACGCCGCAGGACCAGACATAGGGAGCGGGCAGGGGCGATTTCCAGTGCGGGGAGTGAAATACCGCGTTGCCGGAACGGAAATAGCGCGGCTACCGCGTCTTGCCGGGCACCCAGAGCACGTCGGCGCGGCCTTCATCATTGGCGACGCGCGCGGCGACGAAGAGGAAGTCGGACAGGCGGTTGAGATAGATGATGACGGCCTCGCTGACCGGCTCGCCAAGGTCTTTCAGCTCCACGGCCCTGCGTTCCGCGCGCCGGGCTATGGTGCGGGCGAGATGCAGGCGGGCAGCGGCTTGCGAGCCGCCGGGCAGGATGAAGCTTTCCAGCGGTGAGAGCTTTGCGTTGAACGCGTCAATGTCTGCTTCGAGGCGCGTGGCCTGCTGCGGCGTGACGCGCAAGGGCTCCCATTCGAGCTTTTGCCCCCTGTCCGGCACACATAAATCCGCGCCAAGGTCAAAGAGCTCGTTCTGAATGCGCAATAGCGTGTCTTTCAGCGCGCCATCTTCCAGCGCCGCTATGGCAAGTCCTATCGACGCATTGGCCTCATCGACCGTGCCATAGGCTTCCACGCGCGGATCATGCTTTGACGCGACGCTCATATCGCCGAGCCGCGTCGTGCCCTTGTCGCCGGTGCGGGTGTAGATTTTCGTCAGGCGGACCATGTGCGCGCTCCGGTCTTGCGGACCTAGCCGCCAAAAGCGCCCTTGGCCCAGAACCCGGCCACTATGACCAGAACCGCGAGAAACTGGAACAGCACGCGTGCGCGCATCAGCTTGTTTGACCAGGACCGGCCAAACTCGCCGCCCCGCATAAGTGCGTATATCCCCACACACAGGGTCACGAAGACCACCGCCATGAGGACGTACAGGAGAATATCAAGAAAACCTGCCATGCCGACTGAGATAATGCGGCGCGGATATTTTCACAATCGCGCACTGTCAGCGCCCGGTGAGGCAATTGCGCGCGGGCCAATTACACGGCCCGCGTGCGAATTGCTTGCAGTTGCAGCACAAAGCTGCTCATTTAGCGAAACTTACCACGCGCTCAGTGAACCCTGCCGGTGAACTGACGCGCTTGTCTTATTTGTAACCAAGCAGTTTCAGGCTGGCGCAATGCGTGATGATTCCGGACGGCGGCTTACCCGCCGCGATGCCCGCAAGCAGGAAACCCATAATCACGTTATCGAAGCGGCCCGTCAGGTGTTTCTTGATGACGGCTATGAGCGTGCCACGATCAAGGCCATCGCGGATGTAGCCAAGGTATCTGCCGGCACGGTTCTCAATGTTGCTCCGACCAAAAGCGCGCTTCTGATCCTGATCCTGCGCGACGAATATGAGGCGATCCGCGATTCGGTGGACCGGCTGGAGGCCGCGCTGTCGGGCAATCTGCTCGACCGGCTCAGCGCTCTGGTTCAGGTCATCATGGAGGCCCAGCTGCGCCATGAGGAGCTGTTTGCCGCTGCCATTGCGCACACCTGGCTGTGGACGGGCGACAGCTATGAGGAAGCGGCGGCCCAGATGTCTCTTGCCTGGGGAGCGGTTGAACGCCTGCTGGCCAAGGGCATCGAGAAGGGTGAGCTGCGCAACGATATAAAGCCTGCCGCAGCGGCCCGCTTCATCGAGGATTGCTATGCGGGCATTGTCAGGCGCGCGCGCGGCGAAGGGCTGGACCGGTCGACGGCTTCAGTGCTCATGCGCGCCCGGCTGGAGCTGGTTATTGAGGGTCTCGCGGCACGTTAGTTTGCCGCGCAGCACCTTTGAGCTGGGCGGCGTACAGACCGGCCAGGATGATGGCCGCGCCAATGAGCTGGATCACGCTCAGCGCCTCGTCAAAGAGGATCCAGCCTGCCGCAGCGGCCACTACCGGCTGTATCAGCAATAGCAGGGCGGCGACCGGTGCCGGGATACGCCCCAGCCCGAATATGATTGCGCCCTGTCCGCCGGCATGAACCACGACGCCCAGCAGGATCAGTGGCACCCAGCCCTGCCAGCTTTCGGGCAGTAACGGCTCGCCAAACGCGAGTGCAAGCCCCAGCGGTATGGGTGCCGCGATCAGTGTAGACAGAAAGATCACACGCGGCGCGCTGGCGCCGTCGCGCGCCTTGCGCACGGCCAGCAGATAGGCGGCATACCAGAATGCGGTCAGCACGCTGAACACATCGCCGGTCAGACGGGCGGGGTCTATGGTCAGATTGCCGCCCGCCAGCAGCGCTGCGCCGCTGAGCATGACCGCGCAGACCATGATGAAGCCGCGCGTGACCGTTTCGCGGAAGATCAGCCATGAGAACAGGGCCACCAGTATGGGTGTCAGATTGGCCAGCAGCGTGGCATTGGCCGCGGTCGTGATGTTGATGCCGACATGCCAGAAGGCCAGATCCATCGCGAAGAACACGCCTGCCAGCGCGATCAGGCGCATGCGGGGCTGTGCGGGCGGGGTGTCCTTGCCATGCCGGTGCAGTGCCAGCCAGAGCGCCAGTGCGGGCAGGGCCAGCGTCAGGCGCCAGAAGGCGGTGGCCTGCGGCCCAAGGTCGGATGCCTTGACGAGGATGGCGGCGAACCCGATCACGCATGCGCCGGCCAGTACGGCCAGCGTTCCTGCCAGTATGGCGGTACGGGAGGGCTCGGCTTTGGCGGCAGGCGCAACGGGCGGGCTGGCGGGATCAGGCATGGACAGGTGGACTTTCAATCATGTCGCCGCGCGCGGCATGTGCGCCGATAAGGCGGCGAATATCGCCCGGTTCATGGCCAGTTTCACGCAAGAGGCGCAGCGTCACGGACCGGTCGCGCTTGGCATAGCGTTTGCCATCGGGGCCGGCCAGCAAAGGGTGATGGCGATAGACGGGTTCCGGATAGCTGAGCAGGGTTTGTAACAGCCGGTGGAGGCCCGCTGCCGGGCGCAGGTCAATCCCGCGTACGATATGGGTAATGTCCTGCAGGGCGTCGTCATGGACGGCAGCGAGGTGGTAGCTGGTGCCTGCATCCTTGCGGGCAATCACCACATCGCCAAACAGGTCCGGCCGGGCGGTCTGACGGCGCTGTGTGTGTGGCGCACCGAGCGTCTCCTCGCGCCAGCCCAGCGTGTCGAACATGCTCCCCAAATGGCCCTGGCAGGCAGCCATGGACAGCCGCCAGGCATAGGGCCGTCCGTCCTCGAGCAGCCGTCTTTCCCGCGAGGGCGCCAGAGGGGTGCTGGTAAAGGCCGGGCCTTCGGGGCCTTGGGGTGCAAGATGCGGCGCGCTGGCGATCTCCGCCAGCACCTCCTTGCGGGTACGGAAGCAGCGATAGACGAGGCCGTTATCCTGAAGCTGACTGAGCGCGCGCGTGTAATCGTCCAGGTGCTCGCTCTGGCGGCGGACCGGCTCTTCCCACTCAAGGCCCAGCCATTCAAGGTCTTGAAAAATTGCCGCCTCGTATTCCGGCTTGCAGCGTTCGGTGTCGATATCCTCGATGCGCAGCAAAAATCTCCCGCCAGCGGCCTTTGCGGCATCAGATGCGCACAGCGCCGCAAAGGCATGGCCCAGATGCAGGCCGCCCGTGGGTGAAGGGGCAAAGCGGGTGACAAAGCTGGTCATGGGCGCACACCATAAGCAGATGCACGCAAACTCCGCGAGGGGGTTGTCAGCGGAGCTTGCCTGCGCATGATCGCCAGCCTTTCCCGCTCCTTGTTGCCTGGAGACCAGCCCCGATGATCCTGCTTGATGGCCCGCGTATCCCTGCGCGTTCAGGACAGGCAAAAAAGCTTGTCATCCTGTTTCATGGCTATGGCTCCAACGGCGCTGATCTGGCAGGGCTTGCGCAGCACTGGGCGGCCGACTTTCCTGATACGGCCTGGGTGGCGCCCAATGCGCCAGAGCCGGTGCCGGGCGCGCCTGGCGGGTATCAATGGTTCCCGATATCGCGTCTTGATCCGGCCGCGATGGAGGCAGGCTGCCGCATGGCCGGGCCGGTCGCCGACCAGTTCATTGCTTCCGAGCTGCGCCGCCATAATCTCACCCACGCAGACCTGGCGCTGGTCGGTTTCAGCCAGGGCACGATGCTCGCGCTCCATCTGGGCCTGCGCCAGCCATCGGCCATTGGCGGGATACTGGGCTATTCCGGCGCTCTCGCGGGCGGGGAGACGCTGAGAGAGGAAATGGTCTCCAAACCGCCCGTCATGCTGATCCATGGGGACCGCGATGATGTGCTTCCTGTCGGCTTCTCGCTACTGGCGGCGCAGCAACTGGCGGCCGCGGGGCATGGCGCGGAATTTCATATCAGCCAGGGCCTGCCCCACTCCATCGGCCCGGACGGGCTGGAGCTGGGTGCGCGCTTCCTGAAAGCAGCGCTTGCGGGGCGCTACCGCTCCGCGCTTGCCGCCTGAGCCTCCCCGCCTTCTCCAAGCAGTGGTACACTGGCCAACACAAACCTGTGGCGCGAGCGTCATAGGTCTGTTGCACGAGTTGGAGTAAAGTCCGCTCAACGTGCCGGATTTGCTGATTCGTTTGATGAATCAGGGATTGAGCGAGGGAGGTGCGTCTTCAGGACGCTTCAGCGCCATAGGCTTTGGGGTGGAAAACGCCAGACATGTGCCGGTGATGCCGGTGCGGGGCGTTGGTCAGGCCCTGCGCCGCGCTCTCATCGGGAGGCGCAGGGATGATGCGCGTGTCCAAAGTTGCGCCTGAAGATCTTCGCTGCCTGGTCCTGAATGCGGACTATCAGCCGCTCTCCTACTACCCGCTATCGACCTGGCCCTGGCAGGAAGCCATCAAGGCGGTGTTCCTTGAGCGGGTCGATGTGGTCTCGGAGTATGAGACCGCCATCCGTTCGCCTTCCTTTGCCATGCGCGCGCCCTCCGTGGTGGCCTTGCGCGATTTCGTTACCCAGGACCGGCCGCCCGCCTTCACGCGGTTCAACGTGTTTCTGCGCGATGGTTTCCAGTGCCAGTATTGCGGGTCGAAACAGCTGGACATGCTGACCTTTGACCATGTGGTCCCGCGCTCACGCGGTGGCCGTACGACATGGGAAAACATCGTGGCGGCCTGCGCGCCGTGCAATCTGAAAAAGGGCGGGCGTACACCGGAGCAGGCCCGCATGCCGATGCGCAGGGCGGCCCTGCGCCCGACCGTTCACCAGCTGCAGGGGCAGGGCCGGCGCTTCCCGCCCAAATACCTGCATGAAAGCTGGCTGGATTATCTCTACTGGGATGTCGAGCTGGAGCCGTAGGGGCAGACCTACTCCCCGCCCTTCTCGATGTGCACGCGCACCGGCCCGCGCGAATCCAGATGCACATCGCGCTGCGGGAAGGGGAACTGGATGCCTTCGGCCTCGAACGCCTTCCAGATCGCCAGCAGCACTTCGGACGAGACATTGTTCACGCCCTGCTGCGGGTCCGCGATCCAGAAGCGTACTTCCAGATCAATCGAATTATCACCGAACCCGCGCAGGAGGCAGCGTGTCTCCGGCTTGTCCAGCACACGCTCGACCGAGTTGGCGGCCTCCACGATCACCTGCATGGCATGAGGCACATCGGTGCCGTAAGCGACGCCGACCGGCTTCTTGATGCGTACCGCTTCGTCGGAGAACGACCAGTTGATCACCTTGGTGGTGATGAATTCTTCGTTCGGGATCAGGTGTTCCAGCCCGTCGCGCGTGACCACGCTGGCAAAGCGCATGCCGAGCGCGTTCACCCGGCCATAGGTCTCATCCAGCGTGATGACATCGCCCGGCTTCACCGAGCGGTCCATCAGTAGGATCAGGCCGGAAATGAGATTGGAGAATATCTTCTGCAGGCCAAACCCGATGCCAAGGCCCACCGCGCCGGAGAAGATCGCCAGCGCTGACAGATCCACGCCGGCAATCGACAGGGCGGCCGCCACTACCACGACCAGCAGCGATATCTGCACGCTCTTGGTGATGAGCAGGCGCGCGGACGGGGTCAGGGTCGGCACCTGCTCCACTCGTGCGGCGAGCAGTTTCGACAGGCGGCTGGCGACCCAGTAGAGGACGGCGAGCAATATCGCGGCCCGTACGACGGTCAGGAGCGAGATGCGGCTGTCGCCGGCATCAAAGCCCACCGAGGCGAGCAGCCCGGTCAGCGGGTCCAGCAGGCCGACAATGTTCAGCGCTGCAACGATCCAGATCAGGGTGGCTGCGGTACGCGACCAGAAGGGTTCGGCGATGAAGGCGGTCAGAATGCGGATCAGCACCCATGCGCCGGTAAGGCTGGCCGCCATGTTGATGGCGAAACTGCCAAGTCCGGCCTGATCGAACCCGATCCGGGCAAGGGTCAGGATGAGGAAGGCAATGACCGGCAGGATGAGGGAGACGATCAGTTCACGCACGCCGGAATTGATCCGCGCCATGAACTGCCAGCCAAAGGCGCGCTCGATCATGGTGCGCACCGGCGCGCGCGCGATCCAGCTGACCGCGAACACGGCGAGTATGGTGGCTGCCTGCAGGCCGATTTCCGGCGTGAGGAAGGCGTCGCGCGCCTCTACCAGCACGCCCTGCGCCCGCTCGATCAGGGCAGTCGTCCATTCAGTGGAGAAAGGAGCAGGTTCAGTTGCAGCCATATCAGGACGTTAGGCGGGGGTTCGGACGGGGGCAAGCCCGCGCGGGCGGCCTACTTGCCTTCGCGCCACCAGCCTGCGCCCAGCAGTGCCAGAATGAGGGCAGCAAGCAGCAGGCCGGGTGCCAGCGGCGTGCGCTGCGACTCCGCCACCGTATAGGCGCCATTGCGTTGGAGCCCGGCCCAGCCGGGTCCGGCCTGCAGGCCATCGGGCCGGGTACGCCGCAGGGATGGCATTTGCGGGTCTTCGCCGCCGCCCAGCATGAAGCTGCCGCCGCGTGTCGCCCGCACCAGCGGGGCCAGCGCCTCGCGCGTGACGCGCAGATCGAGATATTCGCGCGGGTTCAGCGGGCCGGCGGAGATGACGGTTGTCGCATCGCCCGAGCGCAGCCGTATTAGCCCCGCCTCATTGCCCGTCTCCGCGCTGGCGGTGAAGCGTCCGGGGCCTGCCTCGCTCATGGCGATGCTTTCCTCCCGTCCGGACGGCCAGGTGATGTCCAGATCGGCAGCTTCGTCGTCGAGTGTCGTTCGGATAGCGGTCAGCATGCCATCGGAGAGGGTGGCGGTCAGGCGCTCCTCGTCCAGCTCCGGCTCGTTCATCAGCCAGTGCGCGACGCGGCGGAACAGCTCGTCATGGGGTCCGCCGCCATCATGCCCGCGTGCCCACAGCCAGGACTGGTCGGAGAGCAGGATCGCCGCGCGCCCCTCGCCCTGCCTTGAGAGCACCAGAAGCGGGTCTCCTGACGGCGTATCCAGCACGGTTTCACCGGCCAGCGCCTGCCCGCCCACATAGCGGTACCAGTGACCCCACTCTCCCTCCTGACCGGCCAGAGGCGCGGTCACCGGATGGCGCTCGCCTGCCGTGGAGATGCGCGGACGGAAAGCACCTTCGCGCACGGCTCCCGTAGGACGGGCGGGCAGCACGCTTGCCAGCAGCGATCGTGCGATGGAATCCGGCCCGGCATAGTCCGGCCCCGCCGTAATCAGCAGCGCGCCGCCCTGATCAACATAGCGCGCGATGTTCTGGAAATAATTGGCGGGCAGTATGCCGCGCCGCCGGTAGCGGTCGAAAATGACCAGATCAAACTCATGCAGACGCAGCTCGAACAGCTCGAACACCGGGAAGGCGATCAGCGCCAGCTCATCGGGGCGTGCGCCATCGCCCCGGTCAAGCGGGCGCAAAATGGTGAAGTGCACAAGGTCCACTGACGGGTCGGATTTCAGCAGGTTGCGCCAGGCGCGCGCGCCATTATGTGGCTCGCCCGTCACCAGCAGCACGCGCAGACGGTCGCGCACGCCGGTAACGCTTACCGCAGCGCGGTTATTGATGAGCGAGAGTTCGTTCGGGCCGGGCTCCACCTCGATCTCGATCACGTTCGCGCCGCGATTTTGCACGATCGCCTCGACATTGACCGTCTCGCCAATCGTGGCGCGCGCCCGGATCGGATCACCGCCATCCAGGCGAAGGGTCAGCATCGCGGTTCCTGCCGGTGCGCCCTCATCCTCCACGCGCAGGCGGAAACGCACCGGCTCGCCGACAATGCCAAAGCGCGGTGCCTCCTCCACGATAAGGCGCCGGTCCGTGGCGCGCGGATCGCCGATGGCGAAATGGTGCAGCGGCGCATCAAGGCCGAGCGAGGCCGGGTCAGAGGGCACATCATGGACCTGCCCCTCCGACAGCATGACAATGCCCGCCAGCCGGTTTCGGGGAATATCGCCCAGCCCGCTGCGAAGCGTATCGATGAGGCGCGTGCCATCGGGCGTCGCCCCGCCTTCCACTTCGACGATGTCCAGGCTGTTATCGGCGCCGGCAAAGCGCTGCAGGGCGGCGCTGGCATTGGCGGCGTTCGCCGCGCGGTTGCCGATCTCCATCGAGGCCGAGTTATCGCGCACCACAAGGAGAATATCGCTCAAAGGATCGCGGATTTCGCGCACCAGCGCCGGATTGGCGAGCGCAGCCAGAACGGCGAGCCCGGCCAGCACCCGCCAGATCCATCCTTTAAGGCCCCGCCAGGCGGCAAAGGCAGAGGCCGCCAGCAGCGCGATGCACAGGGCGGCGAGTATCCATTGCGATACCAGCGGGGCGAGGACGAGGCTGGATGCGCTCATGGTTCCAGCGGCCGGGGCGCGCTGCGCCGGCCTCCCTGTCCGAGGCGCTCAAGGATGGCGGGCACATGCACCTGATCAGTCTTGTAATTGCCGGTGAGCGCGTACATGGCGATGTTCACGCCAACCCGGTAGGCCATCTCGCGCTGACGCTCGCCGCCCTCTACGGGCCGAAGCGGTATGCCGTTCTCGCCGCGCGCCCAGGCCCCGGCCCAGTCGGCCGATCCGATGATGATGCCCGATACCCCGTCGCGGGCCGTGCCGTCCGGATTGGACTCCACCCAGACATCGCCGCCCGCCATGCGTCCGGGCAGATCGCGCAGGAGGTAGAAGGTGCGGCCCAGCACATGGTCCTCGCCGGCGCGTTCCAGTGAAGGGATTTCCAGCCCCTGCATGACCTGTTCAAGACCGGGATGCGCGCCGCCGCGCGTGCCCGCGCCGCCATCACGCGTATCGAAAATGATCATTCCGCCGGAGCGCAGATAGGTGTTGATGCTGGCCGCTGCCGCCTCGGAGACCGGGCGGGCATCGGCGCTGACGGGCCAGTAGATCAGCGGGAAGAAGATCAGCTCGTCCTCGTCGGGGTCGATGCCGCGCGGGGCTTCCGGCTCGATGGAGCTGCGACGGGTCACTTCCGATGACAGCGCGGCCAGCCCCGCCTCGCTGATCCGGTCTGTTTCCGCGTTACCTGTGCGGATATAGCCAAAGCGTACAACCAGCGCGCGGTCGAGCGCCTCGGCGGTGTCCGCCTGGGTGTCCTGCGCCTCAAGCGCTGGCGGAGAGGCAAGCGATACGGCCAGCATGACGCCAAGCCCTGCCATGGTCCTCGATGCGCGTATCGCTGGCAGGCGTCCGGCAAAGGCCAGCGCGATGATGATATCGGCCAGCAGCATTAAGAGGGCGATGGCGAGGAGCGGGCCGGCAAGGCGCTGTTCGCGCAGCCCGTCGCGGATCTCATAGAGCGCGCCGGGCAGGTTGCGGGCAATCGGATCAAGGCGGGTGCCGGGGCCGGTGGCGTTGAGCGCCGCGTTGGCTGCGCCGAGCTGCCAGATGCCCGGCGGCGTGTCCGGCGACGGGGCGGTTGCCCCAAAATCGCTGGCGGGAATGGCACGCGGCTGGCCGGTGGGGGCGCCAAGGCGTCCAAACCCGTCCAGCGCGCGTTCAATCTGCCAGCTGCCATCACTGCCCGCGCCGCCCGCGCCAGCCCCTTCGGCCAGCGCGATCACCCGGCGCAGCATGGCCGGGAAGGTGCCGGTCAGCGGCAGGTCAGACCAGTCCGGCCCGGCGGTGACGTGAAACAGGACGATCCAGCCCTCTCCGCGCCTGTCAGCCGTGACAAGCGGGGTGCCGTCTTCCAGACGCGCCCAGACGCGGCGGTCGAGATCGGCTTCGGGCTGGGCCAGTACCTGACTGCGCACGCTGGCATCCTCGCTGACAGAGAGGCCCGCAAACGGGCTGTCATCGGCGAAGGGGGCGATGCGTTGGGGCTCTTCCCAGTTCAGTGCCCCGCCCAGCAGGCGCCCGCCTGCACGCAGCTGGACGGGCAGCAGATCATCACTGCGCGCAGCCAGACGCGGACCGGCAAAGCGGATCAACACGCCGCCGCCTTCCACAAATTCGGCCAGAGCCGGGTCTTCACTGCGGGCCGGATCGACCATGACAAGGCCGGAGGGTTCGTCTTCGAGTACCTGCTCCAGCGGCCCGCGCACCAGCTCTGCATGGGGGGCGAGGGCCTGGCTGGCATAGTGCAGATCGGACAATAGCGGCTGACGGTTATCGCCGCCTTCCGGTTCGATCAGGGCGATGCGCGGGCGCTGCCAGCTATCGTCGAGCAAATGGACCGCGCCTGCCGAGCTTACCCCTTCCAGCCGGACCGAGCGCACCCGGTTGCGCAAATCCAGCGGCAGGCGCGCCGATGCGGAGGCGGTGCTGACTGCGTCATCGAAGCGGGCTTGCGCGCGGGCAATGACCTGCCCGTCCTGGCCGATGGCGCTGACGTCAATCTGGCGTGTTGCGCCGCTGCCAGATCTCAACAGGTGCGCTTCAAACCCGTCGGCTGCCGCATTGACGCCGACCAGCGCCACAATCTCATCCTGCGCGCCGGGCAGGCTGAGTGTCAGCCGTCCACGTTCCGAGAGAGCGCGCGCAAAGGCCGCGTCACCCTCGCCGGCAATACCGTCGCCAAGCCAGCGTGTTTCGAAGCGGGAGGGCGCTGCACCGCTCTCCAGTGCGGCCAGAAGCGCGTCACGCGCTGCTGCGCGGTCAGGTACCCAGCCGTGCGGGCTTGCAGCCTCCAGCCGGGACTGGATCGTGCTGGCGGCGGTAAATTCGGGTGGTTCTGCGCTGGCGGTCAGAAGGATCGCCGCCTGCCGCCCGTCTGCCGCGGCGGCCTGTGCATAGGCGCGTGCCTGCACCAGCGTGCGCGGCCAGCTGGCCGCGCTCTGCCAGCCATTATCGACGACCAGAAGCAGCGGGGCATCAATGCTGCGCGTGTCGGCAGGGCGCCAGACCGGCTGGGCCAGCGCCAGAATAATGATGGTGGCGGCCATGAGGCGGAACAGAATAAGCCACCAGGGCGCGCTCTGCGGTGTCTGGGGCGTCTGCGCCAGACGCTGCAACAGGCGCAAGGGCGCGAAGACCACGTGGCGCGGAGCAGGCGGTGTCGCGCGCAGGAGCAACCATAAAAGCGGCAGGGCAATAAGC
This sequence comes from Glycocaulis abyssi, assembly GCF_041429775.1. Lineage (NCBI taxonomy): Bacteria > Pseudomonadati > Pseudomonadota > Alphaproteobacteria > Maricaulales > Maricaulaceae > Glycocaulis > Glycocaulis abyssi. The sequence goes on from NZ_CP163421.1 coordinate 2,748,704, forward strand.
GCGATCAGCGCGAAAGGAGCTGCAAAACCTAACGGCCCGACGCTGAACATCAGGCGCGCTCCATCGCACGCGGCGCGAGTGCCTGATGAAGGGCCAGAACGGCTGTGCCTGCGGGCCGGTCGGTCCGGTGGGTGAGAAGCGTCCAGCCTGCCTTGCGGGCCATGGCTGTAATCGCGCCACCGTGTTCGGCCCAGACGCGCCGGTAATTCTCGCGGGCATCTTCGGCGCGGCCCAGCACAAGCGGCGCTGAATGCCCGGATGGCTCGGCAAAGCGTGTGCGGCCGGCAAAGGGGAAGTCTTCCTCTGCCGGGTCGACGATACGCAGCAATATCCCGCTTGCCCCGCTGGCATTCAGCCGGGCAAGGCGTGCGCCCCAGGTTTCGGGAGGGTCCAGAAAATCGCTGGCCAGCACGATGCGCGCATGGCGTACAATGTCAGCCTGCTCGACAGACTTGGCCGCTCCCGGCCCTTCGGCCAGCGCGCGCGCGGTGATGTCCAGCCCGGTGCGCCCGGCGCGGGCGCGCCCGGTCTCACCCAGCGCCGCGATGCGCTCTCCACCCCGGCTCAGCAAGGACGCCAGCGCCATCAGGCAGACGGCAGCGCGGTCTTTTTTCAGGGGCAGGTTTTTCGAGCCCAGCGCCATGCCGGGTGATCCATCGCGCCACAGATAGACCGCGTTGGCCGCTTCCCATTCGGTTTCACGCACAAACAGGTGCTGACCGCGTGCCGAGCGCCGCCAGTCCACAGCCTGCGCGCCGTCTTCGGTGCGGTGGCGGCGATATTCCCAGAAAGTCTCGCCATGGCCCGGCGTGCGGCGGCCATGGGTGCCAAGCGCCACGCTGGCCGCAATGCGTTCGGCCTCGGCCAGCAGGGCCGGGAAGGGCGCTGCGGCCTGTTCGGCGGCCCGGCGCAGGGCTTTCGTATGCCGGATGGTCATTCCCGCGCCCGTCAGGCCGCCTCGGCGGCAAGGCGGGCGATAAGCCGGTCGACATTCAGCCCGTCAGCGCGCGCAGCAAATGTCAGCGCCATGCGGTGTTTGAGGACTGGTCCGGCCAGCGCCGCGACGTCTTCGGTCGAGGGCGCGAGGCGGCCCTGAACCAGCGCCCTTGCGCGCACGGCCAGCATCAGCGCCTGACCGGCGCGCGGCCCCGGCCCCCAGGCAACCGCGTCGGCTACTTCGGCGTCGGCAGACCCGTCCGGGCGGGCGCGGGCCAGAAGGTCCAGAATGGCGCTCAGCGTCTGCTCGCCCACCGGCATGGCGCGCACCAGCGCCTGCAGCTCTGTCAGCTCCTGCGCGTTGAGAACCGGCAGCGCGCTATCTTCGGCTGTGCCGGTAGTGGCGATCAGGATGGCGCGCTCGGCCTCGCGGTCGGGATAGGGCACGTCGATCTGCATGGCAAAGCGGTCAAGCTGGGCTTCGGGCAGCGGATAGGTGCCTTCCTGCTCGATCGGGTTTTGCGTGGCCAGCACGTGGAAGGGTTTGGGCAGATCGTGGCGCACGCCAGCGACGGTCACGAAGCCTTCCTGCATGGCCTGCAGCAGGGCGGCCTGCGTGCGCGGGCTTGCCCGGTTGATCTCGTCTGCCATCAGCAGGCGGGTAAAGACAGGCCCCGGTATGAAGCGGAAGGAGCGTTTGCCGCCGGCATCTTCTTCGAGAACTTCAGAGCCCAGAATGTCGGCCGGCATCAGGTCGGGCGTGAACTGCACGCGCTTGTCATCAAGGCCGGTAACAATGGCCAGCGTGTGCACGAGGCGCGTCTTGGCAAGGCCCGGCGCGCCGACCAGAAGCCCGTGTCCGCCCGACAGCAGCACACACAAGGCTTGCTCCACCACGTCTTCAAGGCCGAATATGGAGCGGGCGATGGAGGCGCGGACCTCGGTCAGGCGTGCGGTGGCGGCGTCAGCGCGGGCGGCCAGCTGGGTGACATCTTCCTTTGGCGTGGTCATCGGCCTATGTCCTTGGTTCGTATTGCTGTAGCCCCTGACGGTGCAGCATGCCCCGCTGAAGCTTGAGGTGTCCATGGGTTCACAGCGCTCGGATACGGATGGAATGCAGTCCCTGCTCAAGGCGGCACGTGACGCCGGCACGGGGCTGCCGCCGGTTGACCGCTGGCATCCCGAATATTGCGGCGAGATGGATATGGTCATCCGCCGCGATGGCAGCTGGTGGCATGAAGGCACGCGCATTGGCCGCGAGGCTCTGGTGCGCCTGTTTGCGCGTATCTTGCGCAAGGACGAGGATGGCGAGACCTATCTTGTCACGCCGGGGGAGAAAATCCGCATCACGGTGGAGGCCGGTCATTTTCTGGCCGTGCGTATGGATGTGCTGGGCGAGGGCAGGGAACAGAAGCTGGTCTTTACCACCGACCATGACGAGACAATCATTGCCGGGCCGGACCATCCCTTGCGCATTGCCTTTGGCGAAGACGGAGAGCCGGAACCCTATGTGCATGTGCGCGGGCGGCTGGAAGCCCTGCTGACGCGGCCTGTCTTCTACGAGATGGCCAATCTGGCTGTTGAGGGGCAGGCGCCCGATGGCCGCAAGGCCACAGGAGTCTGGAGTGACGGTGTGTTCGTGCCGCTGGACCGGGGCTGATGCTGGACGATCCATACCATGTGAACAGCCTTGTGGAGCGTCTCAGCCGGGCGCTTGACCCGGTTGAGGGTTCGCCGCCTGTGCCTGCGCGCGGGGATGGCGATCTGAACGGTGCGCCGTCGCCCACTGGCCGGGCCTTGCGTCCGGCGGCGGTGCTGGCCCCGCTGGTCATGCGCGAGACGGGGCTGAGTGTCGTGCTGACCCGGCGTGCCGATCATCTGTCGTCTCATGCCGGCCAGATCAGCTTTCCGGGCGGGCGGCTGAATATGGGGGAGGAAGCGGCTGATGCGGCCTTGCGCGAGACAGAAGAGGAAATCGGCCTGCCACGCTCCAACGTAAGGCTGATTGGCCGGTTTGACCCTTATGAGACCGTAACCGGGTTCCAGATCACGCCTTTTGTGGGTCTGGTTGATGCACGCGCACGGTTTCGCGCCGATCCGGGCGAGGTTGCAGAAATCTTCGAAACGCCGTTCGACTTTCTGATGAATCCTGCCAACCATGTGCTCGAAGAGCGCATGTTTGCCGGACAGCTGCGCCGATACTACGCCATGCCCCATGAAGGGCGCTATATCTGGGGGGCTACGGCCGGGCTGCTGAAGGCGCTGGCCGACCGGTTCAATACGTTCCGCTAAAGGGTTTTACTTCAGATGCGCTTTCTTCTGACCGTTGCCGTGCTCTTCCTTCTGCCCTTCGCCGGGTACTACACCTGGCGCGGCATCCGGGCGGCGATTGCCGTGCGCCGTTCGGAGGGTGATGAGACAGGCACGGCGGCTGATGGCCTGCCGCCCGCGCCCTTGCAGGTTCTGGCACTCGTCGGCGCGGGGCTTGCCATTACGGGCATACTGGCGCTGGCGCTGGGCGGTGCATTTGGCGGTTCCGGGCAGACCGGCCAGTTCCATCCGCCTACGCTGGAAGACGGGCGGGTGGTTCCCGGACGCATCGATCCGGCAGAGCAGCGCCGCGAAGCGCCGCCGGAGGAGGAACAGGAGCCAGCCGGGGATGGGGCGCATGGCTGACCGGCTAAGGCCGGAAGATCACCCTTGGCTGACCGATCCGGCCGGGCTGGCGGTCATGGATGCCCTGCTGGCGGCCGCTCCGGACGGCGCGCGCTATGTCGGCGGGTGTGTGCGCAACGCGCTGATCGGCGCGCCGGTGAGCGATACCGATATCGCGACAGTGTTGACGCCGGGCGAAACCATGGCCGCGCTGGAGGCTGCAGGTATCCGGGCTGTTCCGACGGGTTTCGAGCACGGGACGGTTACCGCGGTGTCCGGCGGGCGGGGCTTTGAGGTCACCAGCCTGCGCAAGGATGTCGCCACTGATGGCCGCCGCGCGGTCGTTGCTTTCTCGACCGACTGGAACGAGGATGCGAGCCGGCGCGATTTCCGTCTGAATGCCATCTATGCCGGCCGTGACGGCGCGCTTTTCGATCCTGCTGGCGGGATTGACGATGCGCTTGCGGGGCGTGTCCGCTTTATCGGTGAACCCGCGGCACGTATCGAAGAAGACTATCTGCGGATATTGCGCTTTTACCGCTTCCACGCCTGGTATGCGCGCACGCCTCTCGATGCGGAAGGTCATGCGGCGTGCACTGCCTTGCGGGCCGGATTGCGCCAGCTGTCTGCCGAACGGGTGTGGATGGAGCTGAAGAAATTGCTGGCTGCGCCCGACCCGCGCGCGGCTCTCGAAGCGATGCAGGAAGGCAACGTTCTTAACGAAGTGTTACCGGATTCTATCGACTTCAACCTTTTCTTAAGCATACACTCCCTTGAGACGCAGGAATCCCGTCCGGTCGATCCGTTACTGAGGGTGGCGGCGTTCCTGGCGGGGGGAGACGCTATGAGGGTAGACGCGCTCTGCGACACCATGAAGGTGTCAAACGCTGAACGGACGCGGCTCGTCGCTGCCGCCCGGCGCGTGGGCGTGCACCCTGGCATGGACCGTATGGCGCTGCGTGCTGCCCTCTATGAGCAGGGACGCCGGGCGGTGGAGGATCAGCTCATGCTGGCGGCTGCGCGCGGTGAGGGCCGCCGTGATGCGCTCTCACGCGATCTCGATGCCGTGAGCCGCTGGCAGCGCCCGGCCTTTCCGCTCAAAGCCGCCGATCTTCTTGCGGCAGGGTTTGAGCCCGGCCCTGCGCTTGGCCGGCTGATGAAACAGCTGGAAGCGCGCTGGGTCGAAGCCGATTTCGTGCTCAACCGGGCAGACCTGCTGGCCATAGCGCGCAAGGAGGGGGGTGTCTGATGGACGTATTCTCCCGGCGCTTCCAGTACCGCATCGGTTCGGGTCTCTATGACGATCAGCTCCAGCTGCACGATTATGATGCGGTGGAGCGCTTCCTGAATCAGCGCCGCGGCGAGATAAGCAGCGTTAAGGCTAATGAACACGTCACGCGCGAACTGGTGCTGCGTCATCAGGTCCGGGTAGCTGTCACCCAGAGCCTTGGCGGGCGGGGAGCCGGGACACTGCCCGACGGGCCGCGTCTCGTGCTGGCAGATCTGTATGAACAGGTCGCCAATCCGCTGGCTGGTGTAATCCGCCGGCCCAGTCTCGACTGGCTGATGCCGCCGACAACGCCTGATGCGTCCCAGTCCATCCAGCCGCCCGACGGGGAACCGATCGGTGCCGACCGGTTCGCCATGTGGTCGTGCGTACTGCTGATGGACTATGTCGAGACGCACTATGCGGCGCTGGCCGACAGTGTGAAGACTGAGTTTGCGCGCGATCTCAATTCGCGCCTCGCCAATGGCCGCTCGCCCTGGATGCTGGTCATGGGCCGCTGGCGCCGCGAGACCTGGCCTGCCGACCGGGACAATCCTTTCGATGCCGTGCTGCATTCGCTGTGGTCGGAAACGGACGAAGCCCTGCGCCGTCAGCTCAATGCGCGTCTGGGCGAAAACTATGTGGTTGGCGAGGAAAGCACGGCGCTGGCGCCCTTGCCGCCGGGGGCGGAGGCCCGCCGGGAGGAAATTCGCGAGAAGCTTAAAAAGGCGGCGGCCAAACTTGCCACTGCCGACCGTCTGCTGGTCACCGATCCTGCGCTGACAGAAGCTGGCTACCGCAAGGCTGTGGATGTTGCGCGGGCCGCTTTCGACATATGCGCCGAGGCGTTTCGCGGCTCCATTCTGGGTCCGTTCGTCAAGTACAGGTCTGGCCGGCGCCCTGTGGCGGGCCGGGCGCGGACTGCAGAAGGGACCGCACCATCCCACAGCGTCACCCATACCCGCGAGCTCTCGCCCGAGGCAGCGGCGTGGCGGCTGCGCAAGCTGAGCGAATATATGATCTCCGGCCATGACCTGCCGCGTGCCCTGCCGGGGGCGGCCGACCGCAAGGCCATGCTGGAGCGGGCGCCGCTGGCGGAGTTTCTGGCCCGGCTTGTCCTGATGGGACCGTCGGAGAGCGAGGCGGAGGAATATGCGCGCATCGTCGGTGCGCCGCGCGGCGCCAAGTACGAGCTGCTGGTAGAAGACGAGGTGGTCGCCCGCATGGTCGTCGACCTGATGGCGCGCCTTGGCGTTTACGCAGCGGGTGCCGACAAGCCGGACCTGCGCACCGAAAGCAGCGGCGGGCGGTTTGCCGGCTTTGTGGACTTCAGGGTGCGCGAGGCGCAGCGCGCGGAGATGATGCGCCGTATCAGCCAGTGGGCCGTGCGCATCCTCATCCTTGGCGGTGCGATGGCGTTGTCTTTCTATGCCGGCATCATGGCGGCCCAGCGCGGCCTTCTGGGCTGACGCCTGGCGTGGCCTACGGCCATTTGGCCTCCGGCGGCATGGATGACAGGATCGAGGTTACATTGCCTCCGGTCTCCAGCCCGAATTTCGTACCCCGGTCGTAAAGCAGGTTGAACTCCGCATAGCGCCCGCGCCGGATCAGCTGTTCTTCACGATCAGCTTCGGTCCACGGCGTATCCATGCGCCGGGCCACGATTTCGGGATAAATCTCCAGAAATGCCTCGCCGACATCGCGGGTGAAGGCGAAATCAGCATCGTGGTTCCCGCTGTCGAGATGGTCGTAGAAAATCCCGCCCACGCCGCGCGGCTCAGAACGGTGCTTCAGCCAGAAATACTCGTCGCACCATTTCTTGAACTTAGCGAAATAGGCCGGGTCGTGGGCGTCGCAGGCTTCCTTCGCGGCGGCGTGGAAGTCTTTCGCATCCTCAAAGGCTTCGCTGCGCTGATAGTCCTGTGTCGGGTTGAGGTCCATGCCGCCGCCAAACCAGCTCAATGTCGTGGTGATGAAGCGCGTATTCATGTGAACTGCCGGGACGTGCGGATTGCGCATATGGGCAATCAGCGAGATGCCGGTGGCGAAAAAGCGCGGGTCTTCGCTTGCGCCCCTTACATGCTTGGCGAAGTCCGGCGAAAAACTGCCATAGACGGTGGAGCAATGGACCCCGACTTTCTCAAACAACCGCCCGCGCATCATGCCCATGACGCCGCCGCCCAGATCCTCAGCCCCGTCGCCGCGTTTCCAGGGCGTCAGTTCGAAACGACCGGGCTCGCCGGGATAGAGATCGGCAGGCGCTTCATCCTCCAGGGCTTCGAACGCCGCGCAGATCCGGTCGCGCAATCCCTCAAACCAGATGCGGGCTTCCTCGCGCCGGATCTCCAGCGTGGCGGCGGCAATCGGGGAGGGGGCGGTCTGGGAGGACATGAATAACCCTTCTTGGATCATGGCTTTTCGGGCGACACAAAAGACACTTAACACCACAAGCGCAAGTGACGCAGTGCCGCAGGCTGGCCTCGGCGGTCAAGCTTGGCTAGTTTCACAAGGGCCGCAGCAGGGGGCTTGCGGCAGCCAATTGCCAGCCTGGCACCAGCCGAACGGAGCTGACATGCTTCAGCCGCGACAGGATGACCCGCTTGCGGGCCTGTATAATGCTGTCTCGCGCGAGGACCTGCTCGCCATGTCTGTCGAGGCGCGCGCGCTCGTCAATGCGGGTCCTGATCTGGGTTCGCGCTGGAGCGAGGTCGCCGGTATAATGAACGAGGCGGGCGATATCGCCAGCCTGCTCGGTGCTTGCCACAAGCTGGTCGAGCAGGTGCCCGATGATGTGCAGTCCCATATCTGGCTGGCGAGCGCCTATGCCTTTGGCGGTGACCACCGTTCAGCATTGCAGACCCTGCAGCCCTTGTTGGCGGCCAATCCGCGTGATGCCGGACTGAACCGGCGTGTCGGGCGCATATTGCTGGATCTGGGCCTGACAAGCGAAGCGCAGACCCTGTTCCGGACGGCGCTTGCCTCCAACGGCATGGACGCGCTGGCCTGGGAGGGGCTGGTGAAAGCCAAGACCTTCGTGCCGGGCGAAGACGATCTGGCCCAGCTTGAGCAGGCGCGTGTGTCCGTCGGCGAGGGTGTCAGCGCGCGTGACAGGGGCATCTTGTCCTATGCGCTGGCGAAAGCTTACGAGGATATTGGCGAGTACGATATCGCCTCGCGCCGCGTCGCAGAGGCGGCCGCCTTCTACCGTGCCTCGGCTCCATTTGACGTGGACCAGCATGAGGAGGGGGTAAGGCGGATACTGGATGTGTATGATTCCAGTTTCACGGGCGCCAATGAAGAGGCGGGGCTGATCGACAGCCGGCCCGTCTTCATCATCGCACCGCCATCATGCGGGGCGAGCTGGCTGGCCTCAGTGCTTTCCGCGCCATCCGATGTGGCGGCCCTGCCGCGGACCAACTCGCTGTTCTGGATGAGCGCTGCACCGCTGGGCGATCAGACGCGCGAACACCTTATGGCAGCCCTGTCAGCGCCGGGAGAGGGCAATGTGCTGACCGGGGTGGGCGCGGCATATTTGGAATACGCGCAGGAGCTTCTGGGCGATGTGCGCCGCTGGATTGATCCGACATCGCTGAGCGAACTGGCCGGCGGCGCCATCGGACTTTGCCTGCCTGCTGCGCGGTTCGTGCGCATAAGCCGCGACCCGCTCGATCAGGCATGGTCGATCCTGAAAACGCGCTATCAGCGCGCCCGGCACTGGACCTATCATGCAGATGATATTGCCCGCGTACTGGCCGCCCACAACCGGCTGGTGGCGCACTGGGAAACCCTGTTTCCGGGCCGCTTCCTGACGGTGCGCTATGAAGATCTGGCTGCCGATACCGAAAACGAGGTGCGCCGGATCGCGTTCTTTACCGGCGTCGATGCCGACATTGCCGCTGATGCCGCCGTGCAAATGCGCGGCGTGCTGGAAGCCGACCCTGCAGGTGTGCACCAGCGTGCCGGCGCACGGATCGATCCGGTTCGCGAGGCTTTGCTGCGGGCCGGGTTTACGCTGGGCTAGCACCCGCCTCGCTGGCGAAGATGCCGGCGAGTGTTTCAGCGGTCTGGGTCAGCGGCGCAATGCTGCGCTGCGCGCGCGCCAGGATCAGCGAGCCTTCGATGGCGCTGAGCGCCAGTTGCGCCAGCTCCTGAGAGCGGGCCGCGCCGATACCATCGGACTGCAGCCTTTGCGCCAGCGCATCCTGCCAGCTTGAAAAGACGGCCGAGAATGTGGTGGCGAGGTTTTGCGATACGGCCGCCTGTTCCAGCGTCAGGGTGGCGACTGGGCAGCCCAGCCGGAAGCCGGACTGCTCCAGCCATCCGGCAAGCCGGCCGGCAAAGCGGATGAGCATGTCCGCGCTGTCCGCACTATCGCCAGCATCCTTGTGAATCGTTGCCAGAAAACGCTCCCCCGCCATCAGGGCGGCCGCTACGGCGAGCCCTTCCTTGCCGTCGGGAAAGTGGTGGTAGAGCGATCCTTTGGGTGCGCCCGCCTGGGCGAGCACGTCATTCAGGCCGGTTGCCGCATAGCCGCGCTCCTGAAACAGGCGCGCGGCGGTAGCGATCAGGCGTTCGCGTGTGGATGGCGTCCCGCTCACTGTCTTGATGTCCCCCGGTGATTCGCGCTGCAGGCTGGCAGCACTCTTTACAGATGATTTCAGATCGTCAATATGTAGACCGGTCGGTCTAATTGGAGAACTGAAATGCAGGACGGTCAGGACAGGGCGGAATTGCAGGCGCTTCGCGCAGATGAGGCGCGCCCGGCACCGCTGGTGGACGCAGCGCTGTTTCGCGAAATCGTGAAAATGCAGCCCTTTACCAGCTGGACCGGGCTGGAAATCGTCCGGGTGGAATATGGCTATGTTGAAACCCGCATGACATTGCGCCATGACGACATGGTCCAGCATCATGGCTTCCTGCATGGCGGGTTGATCGCCTTTCTGGCTGACAATGTCAGCGCCTATGCCGCCGCCACGACAATTGGCGATGTGCTGACGGCCCAGTTCTCGGTGAACTATCTCTCGCCCGGCATAGGCGAGGCGTTTGTGGCGCGCGGGCACGTCGTGAAGGCGGGCAAACGCCAGGTGGTCACGCGCGCCGACATCTTCGCCGCAAACGCCGGGGAGGAGAAGCTGATCGCCGTTGCCAGCGCGGTCATTTTGCCGGCCGGGGCCGCGGCACTGGACCGCCCGCCTGCCAAATCGGCAGGCTGAGACGCTTTCACGCAGATAATCTGGTTGAAAAATTGCGGTTCTCATTCTAATCCCGCCGCACCAGAAAGCGTTGACGGGGCGGACGCTGCGGCGTTGAGACGCAAGGGCGGGGCCGGCCTGTCGCGCTAGATCAATGGGAACGACGTGTCTGCGCGGGCCTTGCGGCTGCGTGCAGACTTACGCCATACAGATGGCGTAGGCGACGTTGCCAGCCGCCGTGAGAGAGGTCTGCGCGTGACAGAAGCTGTTGAAAACACCGGCGCCCATGGCCAGGAGCCAAGCCGCCGCGATTTCATTTACATTGCAACGGGCGGCGCGCTTGCCGTTGGCGGCGCATTTACGATCTGGCCCTTCATCGACCAGATGAACCCTGCGGCCGACACGCTCGCGCTGGCCTCCACCGAGGTGAATATCGCCGAGCTGGAAGAGGGCCAGGAGATCACGGTCATCTACCGCGAGCGCCCGCACTTCGTGCGCCGGCGCACGGCGGCCGAAGTGGAAGCAGCGCGCGACGTCAACATCGCGGCCCTGCCCGACCGGGATGCCCGCAATTTCAATCTGGGTGACGGCGCGCCCGCGACCGACGAGAATCGCTCGGCCATGACGGCTGAAATCGCTGAAGGCGTCGAGATCGAGGATGCGCTGCGCGCCTCCCTGCTGGTCACCAGCGCGAACTGCACCCACCTTGGCTGCGTGCCGACCGAAGGTGCTGGCGATTACGGTGCGTGGTTCTGCCCGTGCCACGGCTCTCACTACGACACCTCGGGGCGTATCCGCCGCGGGCCGGCGCCGGAGAATCTCTCCGTGCCTGTCATGACCTTCACCTCAGCCTCAGTGCTGCGTCTCGGCTAGGGGAACAATTAAGCGATGAGCGGACCTTCGACCTACGAACCGAAAACCGGCTTTACCAAATGGCTGGACGCGCGCCTGCCGATCGTGCGGCTGGGCTGGGACTCCTTCGTGGATTTCCCCACACCGCGTAACCTCAATTACTGGTACACGTTTGGCGGCATTCTGACCGTCTGCCTGATGATCCAGATCATCACCGGCATCGTGCTGGCCATGCACTACGTGCCCCATATCGACCATGCCTTTGCCAGCGTTCAGCGCATCGACCGCGATGTGAATTATGGCTGGCTGATCCGCTCAATCCACGCTGTGGGCGCGTCCATGTTCTTCCTGGCCGTCTACATGCACATCTTCCGCGGCCTCTATTACGGATCGTACAAGGCACCGCGCGAATTGCTGTGGATTCTCGGCGTCGTCATCTACCTGCTGATGATGGCGGCTGCCTTCCTCGGCTATGTACTGCCCTGGGGCCAGATGTCCTATTGGGGCGCGATGGTGATCACCAACCTCTTGGGCGCCTTCCCGCTTGTTGGCGGCCCGATCACCGAATGGCTGTGGGGCGGGTTCTCGGTTGGCAATGCCACGCTGAACCGCTTCTTCTCGCTGCACTATCTCATTCCGTTCCTGATTGCGGGCGTTGTCGGCCTGCACATCTGGGCGCTGCACGTGCCGGGCAATAACAACCCGACCGGCATCGAGGTGAAGTCCAACCGCGACACGCTGCCCTTCCATCCCTACTACACGTCCAAGGACGGGTTCGCGATTGTCCTCTTTATGGTGATCTTCGCCTTCTTCGTCTTCTACTGGCCGGATGCGCTGGGCCACTCGGACAATTTCATCCCGGCTGACCCGCTGGTCACGCCTGCGCTGATCGTGCCGGAATGGTATCTCTTGCCCTTCTACGCCATCCTGCGGGCCGTGCCGGACAAGCTGGGCGGTGTGCTTTTGATGTTCGGTGCCATCGGCATTCTCTTCGTGCTGCCATGGCTCGACACCTCGAAAGTGCGCTCCATGCGCTATCGCCCGCTGGCGCGCTGGTTCTTCGGCTTCTTCATCGTGGCTTGCCTGGGGCTGGGCTGGGCCGGTGCGGAACTGCCCGATACGCCGGTGCCGGGCCTTGGCGCCATTGGCGTTGACTTCCTGCTGCTGGGCCGCGTGCTGACCATCTACTACTTCGCCTATTTCCTCGTCATCCTGCCCATATTGGGTTTCGTGGAGAAGCCATCAGAGCGGCCAGCCTCGATTGAGGAATCGGTCCTGGGCAGTAAATCCAAACCCGCGCCTGCCGCGGTTCCGGCTGAATAGGAGTGAATGGAACAATGCGTCTGATCCGCACCCTTTTCGTTGCCGCTACCGGCGCTCTGGCTGCTGTTGGCCTGGCTTCGGCTGCCGGTGAGTACCGCAAGCCGGAAGATCACCGCTTCTCGTTCGACGGGCCTTTCAGCACGTTTGACCGCGGCGCAGTCCAGCGGGGCTTCTACGTGTTCAACCAGGTCTGTGCGGCCTGCCACAGCCTGGAGCATCTGGCGATCCGCCATCTGGGGCAGCCCGGCGGCCCGTTCCATGATCCCGCCTATCCCAACCCGAACGATAACCCGGTCGTGCGCGCGATTGCCGCCGAGTACATCGTTGAGGACGGGCCGGACGAGTATGGCGACATGTTCGAGCGTCCCGGCCGCCCGGCCGACCGCTTCCCCTCGCCTTATGCCAATGAGGCGCAGGGCCGTGCTGCCAATAACGGCGCCTATCCGCCAGACCTGTCGATCATCACGCGTGCCCGGCACTATGGCGCGCCCTATATCCGCTCGCTGATGATGGGATACGGAGAAGAGCCGCCTGAAGGTGTCACCGTAGGTGCTGGCCTCTACTACAACCCGTACTTCCCCGGCGGGCTGATTGCCATGCCGCCGCAGTTCGAAGACGGCCTGCTCACCTATAACGATGGCACGGAAGCTACTGTCGAGCAGATGGCCAATGACGTGACCGAGTTCCTGGCGTGGGCCTCTGACCCGCATATGGAGCAGCGCAAGCGCCTCGGCCTGATGGTGCTGGCCTATCTCGTTATCCTGTGTGGCCTTCTGTTCTTCACCTACCGCCAGATCTGGTCGAAGGTGAAGCACTAATCGGCCTGAAGGCTTGCCTCTGAAGGCCTCTGCAATAAGCTGGAACGGGCCGTCCTGATACCGGGACGGCCCGTTTTTACGCCCGGCAGCGCTGGCAGGACGGCATGAAGAAAGATCCGATCGACGTCATCGCCTACGAGCCCCGCTGGGTGGAGGAAGGTCTCAGCCACGCCGAGGCCGTGGCGGCCGCGCTGGGACCGCTCGCGCTGCGCGTGGATCATGTCGGATCCACAGCCGTGCCGGGCCTGGCGGCGAAGGATGTCATAGACATTCAGGCCCTGGTGATGCGCCTTGAGGACGAGGGCATCATCGCGGCGATGATCGGGGCCGGCTACCGCTTCCGCGACAGCAATACCTATGACCCGCCGCACCCGGAAAGCCCGCCCGCGCTGGGCGAGGATGACTGGCGCAAGCTCTATTTTCGCGAGGCGAAGGGCGCGCGCCGCGTCCATATCCATATTCGCCGCAATGGCGCCGCGGCTGCCCGCAACGCCCTCCTGCTGCGCGATTTTCTGCGCGATGACGTGCCGTCCCGGCGCGATTATGGCGAGTTCAAGATGGCGCTTGCGGTCAAAACCCGCAAAGATCGCGACGCGTATCAGGCGATCAAGCGCCCGTTCATTTCCATTGCGCTGCGCAGCGCGGAAAGCTGGGCGGAGCTGACCCGCTGGGTGCCCGGCGCGCCTGATGCCTATTGGAGGAGTGCCGAGTAATGACGGGCTGGGTGTTGGGGATTATCGGCGGGTCGGGCCTCTATCAGCTGTCCGGGCTGGAGGATGTGCGCCGCCAGACGGTGGAAACGCCCTGGGGTTCGCCGTCGGGCCAGCTGGTGCGCGCACGGCTCAATGGTGTGGAGCTCGTGTTTCTCGCCCGTCACGGCAAGGGCCATAGCCTGTCGCCAAGTGCGATCAATTACCGGGCCAATATCCATGCCCTGAAGCGGGCGGGGGTGACCGATATATTGTCGCTTTCGGCCTGCGGCTCCATGAAGGAGGAGCTGGCGCCGGGCACTTTCGTTGTCGTGGACCAGTATGTGGACCGCACCTATGCCCGCGAGAAAAGCTTTTTCGGGCCGGGCTGCGTGGCGCACGTGCCGATGGCTGACCCGGTCTGCAAGCGCCTGTCTGCCATGGCGGCCGACGCTGCGCGCAAGGCGGGGGTGGAGAATGTCGTTGAGGGCGGCACCTATATCGCCATGGAGGGTCCGCAGTTTTCGACCCGCGCGGAAAGCCGCCTTTACCGCAGCTGGGGCGTGGATGTGATCGGTATGACCAACATGCCCGAAGCCAAGCTCGCCCGCGAAGCCGAGCTTCCCTATGCCAGCGTCTGCATGGTTACCGATTACGATTGCTGGCGTGAGGCTGATTCCGATGTGGATATCAACGACATCCTCAAAGTGATGGGTGAAAACAGCGGCCGCGCCCATGACCTGATTTCAGCCCTCACCTCGGCGATGGCAAAGCAGGAGCGTACGCCCGACCCGGCGGGGATAGGCAGCGTGCTCGACCACGCCATCATCACCGCGCCCGAACATCGCGATCCTGATCTGGTGGCCCGGCTGTCCACCATTGCGGGCCGGGTATTGTCGCGCGCTTGACCGGGCCGAATCCGGCCGGGACGGCAAAGTTATCCACAGGCTTGTGTCCGAGCAGGTGCGAAACGGTACCTGAAAGTCGTGCAATTTTCACCCACGAGCGCGCGACCCATCCTGCATTGTGGGAATAAAGCTCTTTTAAACCAATGTATTAATGGCGTATCGGCCGTCGCCGCGCGCCCTCTTTTCATCCGTATTCAGATATATTACAATTATGTGACTGATCCGGGACGACTAACTATAGGTCACGGATCGCGTGGGGACGGCAGTTTCCGTCCATTGCCAGCCGCCTCCGGCGTCACCGGCCCAGCGTCTGGCCAAGCCTCCCGGGAGGAAAGAATGAAATTTGAACAATTTGCTCTCGCCGCCGCCGCATCTCTCGCCATGGGAGCCGCGGCATCCGCGCAGCAGGTACATAACGTGCCGGTCTTCGAGTTCGACGTGGAACGCGCCGCGCTGCATGACGAGGCCAACACGGCCGGCATCTATGCGCGCCTGGTCAGCGAGGCGGGCGAGTATTGTGGTGGCATCGTTGCGCCTGAATCCGTGGAATATCCGGTGTGTGTCGGGACCATGGTGAGCCATGTCATCAACGAGCTGGACCATGCGCCCCTTGCCCGGTTCCACGATGGTGCGGAGTACGCGCCGCGTCAGCAGGCTGTGGCATATAACGCAGGCTAGCTGCACCCCTTCGCCTTGACGTCTCCCGTGCTGGACCGGATGGTCTCGCCGTCTGTTCAGCGCGGGGGAGTTTCATGGACCATATCAAGGCAGCGATACGGACGATCCCGGACTATCCCAAGCCCGGCATCATGTTCCGCGACATCACCACCCTGCTGGGCGATGCGCGGGCTTTCCGGGCCGCCGTTGACGCGATGATCGCGCCCCATGCAGGCACCAAGATCGACAAGGTGGCGGGCATCGAGGCGCGCGGCTTTATCCTCGGCGGGGCCATCGCCCACCAGCTTTCCATCGGCTTTGTGCCCATCCGCAAGAAGGGCAAGCTGCCCTTCGACACGATCGGCCAGTCCTACGAGCTGGAATACGGCACGGACGAGGTGGAGATGCACACCGATGCGGTAAAACCTGGCGAGCGTGTCCTGCTGGTTGATGATCTCATCGCCACCGGAGGCACGGCAGAGGCGGCGGTAAAGCTGCTGCGCCGGGCCGGCGCGCATGTTGAAGGCGCGTCCTTCGTTGTCGATCTGCCGGAGCTGCGCGGCGTGGAGCGTCTCCGCGCGCTGGACGTGCCGGTTGCGGCACTGGTGGCCTTCGAGGGGCATTAGGGATTAGTCTCTCCCGGTCTTGCGATCAGGGGAGGGCTTATCCATGTTCATCGGACATTACGGACCCGCGCTCGCTGCGCCAGCGCTGGTGAAGACCGTGCCGCTCTGGGCGCTGTTCTTCGCTGTTCAGTTTCTCGATATTGTCTGGGCGCCGTTGATACTGGCCGGCATCGAGCAGGTGCGCATCGTGCCGGGCTTTACCGCGATGAGCCCGCTGGACCTGCATCATATGCCCTACACGCACTCTCTGCCCGGCGCGCTCGCGCTGTCGGCCCTGCTGGGTCTGGCCTATGGGCTTATCGCGCGCAAGGCGCGGCTGGCTGGCGGCCTGCTGGTGGCGGCGGCGAGCTTCTCGCACTGGCTTCTGGACCTGATCGTCCATGCGCCGGACCTGCTGCTCTGGCCTGGCGGGCCAATGGCGGGCTTTGGCCTGTGGAACAATCTTCCGCTGGCGCTGGGGCTGGAGGTGGCGCTGGTTCTGGCCGGGCTGATCTTCTACCTGCGCGTGACACAGGCGAAGGGCCTGATCGGGCGCATCTGGCCGTTCGTGCTGGTGGCCGTGCTCTTCGCACTGGAGGCGATCCACCTCTTGGGTGAACCGCCTGCCAGCGCAGAAGAACTGGCCATGACAAGCATGGCCGTCTTTCTGGTCCTGACCGGCCTTGCGGCGGTCGCGGACCTTACGCGGAAGCCGCGCCGCTAACGCGCGCCCGCTGCCACGAACTCGCGCACATCGCGGGCGAGCTGTTCGATGGACGGGTGGTGCAGATACATCATGTGCCCGGCCTCGTAATAGGTCAGCGTCACACGGTCCTGGTCATAGGAGCGCCGGTTGAAGGTCATCTCGGTACCGAAGAAGGGCGTGGCGAGATCGTAAATGCCATTGGTGGCCAGCACACGCAGGTCGGAGTTCTGCCGCATGGCGCGCTCCAGCCAGATCGAGGTGTTGAGGTAGGAATTGTTGCCGCCGGCCTCGCCCGCATTCCAGTTCCAGTCACGCACGCCGCCGAGCGTCACATAGGTGTCCGGGATATTGACGCCGAGATTGCGGGTATAGTGCTCGCGCATCGCGGCCGTGTAGCCCGCCGATATGCCATAGCCGGAGGGATCGCCTTCCGGGTTCTCCCGCAGTGAGTCCGGCTCCAGCCCGGCAAAGCGGGAATCAAACCGGCCCACGCTGCGGCCCTCGTCGCGCAATATCTCGGTGCGGAAGCGGTTCAAAGGCACGCGCAGGCTGGCTGAACGCAGATAGTCGGTGGACAGGCCGGTCAGCTCCGCCATGCGGATGGTTGTGGCGTTGAAGCGGGCTTCGTCCACATCATGTCCGCGCAGGAGGACGGGCAGGAACTCGTCGGTGGCAAAGTCGCGCGCATCGCGCAGGAAGGCGTTGAAATCATTGCTCCAGGCGGAGCGGTCCACGCGGTTGTGATACCAGGCAGTGGCGGCATAGCCCGGCAGCAGCCCGGTCAGGCCCAGCGGATTGTCGGGCCGCGCATTGGCCATCTCCATGACGACCGAGATCAGCACCACGCCGTTGAAGGCGACATTGTTCCAGCCGAGCTCCATCTCGTTCATCAGCGCGCCGATGCGCGTCGTGCCATAGCTTTCACCCATCAGGTATTTGGGCGAATTCCAGCGCCGGTTCTCGGTCAGCCAGATGCGGATGAACTGTCCCAGAGAACGCGCATCCTCATTGACGCCCCAGAACTGGGCCGGATCGGCCTCGCCCAGCGTGCGGCTATAGCCGGTGCCAACCGGGTCGATGAAAACAAGGTCGGCTGAATCCAGCAGTGAGTGCGGATTGGCGCGGATATCATAGGGCGCTGCGCCATCGTCCTCGGCCTCGGAGGGCAGGACCAGATGGACCGGGCCGAACACGCCCATATGCAGCCAGAGTGAAGCCGAGCCCGGCCCGCCATTGAAGATGAAGGCTACGGGCCGGGTGCGCGGATCAGACACGCCCTCGCGGATATAGCTGGTGGAGAAGATGGCCGCCGTTGCCGCGCCGCTCTCGTCGCGCAGGAAGGTCTCGCCGGCTATGGCCCGGTAGCGCACGCGCTGGCCATTGGCGGTTACCTCGCCCCGGCTTTCAAACACGCGCGGCTCGCGTGGATCGCTGGCCGTGTCGGGCGCCTGCGCGGCAGCTCCGGAAACGCCAAGGACAAGGGCTGCAAGCCCTGCTGCAAACTGTTTAATCATGTGTGTGGTCTCCCCGAACCGGCTTCGTGCCGTGTGTTCCGCCGGGAAGGCTAGCGGCGATGCCCGGTGCGTCAATGGACCTGTGCGTTCACAATTGCGTGGCCTCGCCTGCCCGCCTAGAAGCTCATCCCATGAACTATCGTCACGCCTTTCATGCCGGAAACTTTGCCGATGTGCTCAAGCATGGCGTGCTGGCGCTGTGCCTTGAGCATTTGAAACGCAAGGACAAGCCGTTTGCCGTCATCGATACCCATGCCGGGATCGGCGCCTATGATCTGACCAGCGATGCCGCCCGGCGCAGCCCGGAATGGCAGCAGGGCATCGGACGGATCATGGCGGCGGAGCGGCCCGCAGATGTCGAGCGCGTGCTGGCGCCCTTGCTGCGTATCATCAAAGCCATGAATGCGGGCGCGGACCTCACCGCCTATCCCGGCTCGCCGGAAATGTCGGCGCGGCTAATCCGGCCGCAGGACCGTATTCATCTATGTGAGTTGCACGAGGCGGACTCAAAGACGCTCGACAAGCGCTATGCGCTCAATGCGCGGGTGAAGGTGGAACAGCGTGACGGCTACAAGGCGCTCAAGGCCCTTTTGCCGCCACGCGAGAAGCGCGGGCTGGTCCTGATCGATCCGCCCTTTGAAAGCCGCGATGAATTTGTGCGCCTTGCCGAAGCCGCGATGAAGGGGCTGGAGCGCTGGCCGACAGGCACCTTCATCTTCTGGCGGCCAATGAAGGATCTCTGGTCGCTCGACCGGTTTGACGAGGGGCTGGCCGAATGGCTGGTCACCGAGCGCGATGTGGAGCCGTCTGCCATTTTGCGCGCGGATATGTGGGTGCGTGATCTTCAAAGCGAGGGCAAGCTGGCCGGTGCGGGGCTGGTTATCATCAACCCGCCGCACATGCTGGAAGCCGATATGCTGGTCCTGATGCCGTGGCTGTGCAACGTGCTCAGACAGGGCGAGGGCGCAGGCTGGCGGCTGGACGGTATCGTGACCGAGGAGATGGCAGCCAGCTGGGCGGAGTAGGGTTTTTCCCCTCGTGCTTCGAGACGCTACTTCGTGGCTCCTCAGCATGAGGGGAAAAGCGCAAAGAAAGCCCTCATCCTGAGGAGGCCGTCAGGCCGTCTCGAAGGGCGAGGGCTTGGGCAATCTAGCCGCTCGCGCGCACCGTGAACACGCTTTCATCGGGCTGTCTTGGCACGATCACCTCGATGAAATGGGTGGCATAGCGTTTCAGGAATTGTTCCCCGCCGCCGGTCAGGCTGCGCAGCGGGATAAGGCCCGATCCCATCGCATCGCCGCGCTCAAAATAGCTGATGAGCCTGCCCGGTGCCGGCGCAGAGAGGCCAGCAGCCAGCAAAGGCAGGCGGGCTGGCGTCATCGCCGACTTCAGCCCGCCATGCTTCATCAGCTCGCGCCGGTCGATATGGAAGACGCGCCGCGAGGCATCGCGCCGGTTCACATGCACTTTTTTGAGCACGTGGCGCAGGGCGTATTCCTCGGGCCGTGAAACGGATGCGCCCAGGCCGTAGGCCAGCTCGTTCTGCGTGGGCGTGGTCAGCCAGACAAAATAGTCATTGACCGGCAGGCCGGTATCATCGCGCACCGAGAAGACGATCTGGTAGTGCTCGTTGAACGCGTCCGGCTCCATATCCTCTTCTGAATCGAGGTTGGCGCGGCGGGCTTCGGCATCGGGCTGGACCAGCGTGCGGGTCGCGGCGTTGACCGCTTTCCAGTCATCGCGCACTTGGCGGTAGCCGGTTGCATCATCAGTGCGCAAAGCCTGCAGGATCATCCGTCCCAGCCGTCCTGCGCCGGTATCGCCATCCCCCGACGGCTCGGTGATGTTGAGATGGTGGCGGTCGGGCAGGACGGCAAAGGCGGTGCTGTCCGGCCCGCGCCGCGTCCACAAGCGCCGCGAGGGCAGGCCGTCATCGCCGCGCTGGCTGAAATCGACCGTCACGCCCTGCGGGTCGATATGGGCGCTGGCGGCGCGCACCGTGCCGTCCCAGGCGCTTTCGCCCAGAATGCCCATGGGCCGGAAGACATCGAGGCCGGTGATGACATAGGCGCGCGTGCCTGCCTCGCTGAACACGCTCTTCCGGTCGCCATTGCGCGAAAGCCGGTCGGAGAGGGCGAGGCGCTCCTGCAGCTCGGACCCATGTTCCAGCGCGTGCAGGAATTCTGTGCCGGTCTGGAAGCTGTTCTTCCAGCCCTTGATCAGCCGCCCCAGCGCCGAGCGGCCCATCACCGCCAGCGGAGAGCCGAAATTGGCAGGCGCCAGCATGACGAGATTATCAACCGGCGCGCCGCCGCTGGCATGTTCGAAGGCGAGCCATTGGCGCACGACCAGCGCGCCGGTGGAATGGGTGATGACATGGAAGCGCGGGCCCAGCCGCCCGTCGGCCTGCATCTCCCTGACAAGCTGACCCAGCCGCCGAGCGCTGTCGGCCAGATGCACCTCGTCGGCCATGGAGGGGTAGCCGCCCAGCCATACATGCTCCACGGCAAAGCCCTGCCCGCCAAGGAATCCGGCAAGCTTGCCCATCGATGTGTCGCGGGCACTCCAGCCGTGAACAGTGAGCACGTGACGGGTCGTCATGGCGGGTCTCCGATAAGGTGAACCCGCCCATATTATGCCTGAAAACACCCCCTGCGGACAGATTGCCGCTAGCCGGGGGCGTCGATTTCGGTCTCGCCGACGCCAAACATCTGGCCCCGTTCGGTAATGGCCACGATCACGAGGGCGGCGACCCCAAGCCCTGCCATGCCCGCGAGGAGGGGAAAGACCGAGTCGTTGAAAGACTGGCCAATGAGGGATCCAAGTATCGCCCCGCCAATCGCCGTCACCGATCCGTAGAGCGCCGACGCCGTGCCCGCCCGTTTGCCTGCGGGCTCCATGACAAGGGCGGAGAAGTTGGCCCCCATCATCCCGAACAGCATCATGCCCAGCGTCAGGAGCGGGTAGAACAGCCAGAAGGGCGGCTCGGATATCAGCGCGTAGAGCGCGTGCCCGCCATTGATGATGATGAAGCCGATAATGGCTGAGTGGGAAATCCGGCGCATGCCATAGCGCTGCACGATGCGCGCATTGACGATGTTGGCAATCGCCAGTCCGGCAGCGATGCCGGCAAAGGCCAGCGCGAACCACACTTCCAGCCCGTAAAGCTCGCCCATCACCTGCTCGGCGGTCGCAATGAAGGCAAACAGCCCGCCGAAGATGAAGGCGGCGGCCATCATGTATCCCAGCGTGATGCGGTTTCTGGCCGCCAGCCAGTAATTCTTCGCGGCCGATCCGATCCGCACCGGGATGCGGTTTTCGGGGCTGAGCGTTTCGGGCAGACGCACCAGCATCCAGCCCCAGAGCAGCGCGCCGCCCGCCAGCAGGGCGGCAAAGATCCATTCCCAGCTGGCGATGAGCAGGATGGCCTGGCCCAGACCCGGCGCGAGGATGGGCGCGGCCATGAAGAAGGTCATGGCGATGGAGATGATCTGCGCCATCTTGCGCCCGGAAACGAGGTCACGCACGACGGCGGTAGCAATCACGCGCGTACCGGCAGCCGCTGCGCCCTGCAGCGCGCGTGCGGCCAGCATCCAGCCAAAGTCAGGCGCGGCCAGACACAGCAGCGTCGCCAGCGAGTACGCGCCCAGCGAGATCAGCAAAACCGTGCGCCGGCCGAGCGCATCGGCCAGCGGCCCGTAGAATATCTGCGCCAGGCCAAAGCCGAGCACATAGGAGGTGATGACCAGCTGGCGCTCATTGCCCATCGCATCAAAGGCCCGGCCAATATCGGGCAGGGCAGGCAGCATGATGTCGATGGAGAGCGCATTGAGCGCCATCAGCGCGCTCGTCATCGCGATCAGCTCGGCCATGCCAAGCGTCGGGCGCTTCGGATCGGGGGAGGAGAGGGCCACGGTATTCGTCCACAAGGTGAGGGACGCAAGACCAGCCACGCCCGAACCCTCTAGTTAGGCAGTGCGGAGGGTTCCGTCGAGCCGCTAGCTGCCAAGCGCGCCGAACACGTCACGCGTCAGGCGCGGGTCGAAATGCTGGCCGCCATCGACACACACGATCTGCCCCGACACCGAGGGCGTGGCGAGGAACCAGCGCAGCGTGCGCACCAGATCGTCCGGCGTCGGTCCGCATTGAAGCGGATTGTCATTGTGCAGGCGCTCGAATGTGGCCTCGTCGTGATAGGGGCTCGGCAGGGTCAGGCCCGGTGCCACCCCATTGACGCGGATACGCGGGGCAAGTGCGCGCGCCAGCATCTCCGTCACGGCTTTCAGCGCCGCCTTGGAGATTGTGTAGGAGTAGAAATCGGCGTTGATGTTGAAGAGCTTGTAATCGAGCAGGTTGAAGATCATCGCGCCTTCGGGGGCTTGCGCGGCGAAGGCTTTCGACAGGAGTACCGGCGCGAGCGTGTTCGCCTCCATATGCGCCCGGAAGCTCTGCGCGCTCACGCTCTCCACGCTGTCATCTTCAAAGATCGAGGCGGAATTCACCAGCAGGCTGACCGGGCCCATGGCGGCATTTACCGCAGGGAGCAGGGTCTCGATCGCGTCTGCATCGAAGAAGTCGGCGCCAAAGGCACGCGCAGTAACGCCCTTTGCCGACAGGGCATCAATCAGGCTCTGCGCGTCGCGCTCAGACGTATAATAGTGCACGGCGATGTCATAGCCGTCCTCGGCCAGCGCCTCGCAGAAGGCGCGTCCCAGCCGCTTTGCTCCGCCGGTAACCAGCGCTGTCCCTTTGCTCTTTGCCATGTCATGCTCCTGCATCTGGCGCGAAACTATACCTTGCGGGCGCGGTTGAAAGCCCCGACCTGCTGGCAGGGCTTACCTTGCACCGCCCTTCGCAGTATAGAGCGCGCGCCATGATGCTGATTTCTGCCCAGGTGAATATCGAAGCTGCGCACTTCACCCCGTTCGGGGCGGACGATGATGCGCGCCGCCAGATCCACGGCCATTCCTATCTGGTGCGTGCCTGGGTGCAGGCCGAGCCGGGCGTGGAAGACCTTGACCGGCTGCGTGATGATCTGTCCACGGCGGCTGCGCCGCTGGACCACGCCCTTCTCAACGAGGTGGAGGGACTGGCCGGTCCGTCCATGGAGGCGATTGCCGATTTTGTGGCGCAGCGCCTCACCCCGCTCTGGCCCGGACTGAGAAAAGTTTCGGTTGCCCGGCCCACTCTCGGCTATGAAGTGGTACGAGAGCTCGTCTGAGCCGTATTCACCTGCCGACGCCGACACGGAAACCTTACATGAAACCGACGCTTGCTCCTGCCGACGCAGCGGCCCGGCCACGCTCCGAACACGCCCTTGCCGGTGAGCGGCTGAGCGTGCGCGTGGAAGGCTTGCGCCTTGAGGCGGAAGTGGGCGTCTATGCCAGCGAACGTGGCCGCAAGCAGCCGATTGCCGTCAGCCTGGAAGCGGAAGTTGCCAGCGAGGCGGCTCATCCGGAGGCTGATCTCGGCCATGCCGTGAATTATGCCGCGCTGGCAGAAACCGTGCGCCAGGTGGTGGGCCGCCAGCATCACGAATTGCTCGAAGACCTCGCGCAGGCGCTGGCCGACACGATGTTTGCCGATCCGCGCATTGTGCGTATCGCGCTCAAAGTCGACAAGCTGACCGCGCTCGATGATGCTACGTCCGTGGGTGTCAGCTATGAGCGCTGGCGCTGACGCCGGGAACGTGACAGCCTATCTTGCCCCTCATGGCCCGCGCAAACCGACCTGATACACCGCCGACCGACACGCATGACGCGCCCGGCCGCGTCAGCGAGGCGAACGTGCGTTCCGGGCCGGAAGTGATTGCCGACTACGTCAAGCGCCTGCCGATGAAGCCCGGCGTCTACCGCATGTATGGGGCGGATGGCGAGGTGCTCTATGTGGGCAAGGCCCGCCAATTGAAATCGCGCGTGTCGAACTATGCCAAGTCCGGCGGGCATAATAACCGCATCGCGCTGATGATCGCGCTGACCGCCAGCATGGAGTTTGTCGTCACGGCGACCGAGACCGAGGCGCTGCTGCTGGAAGCCAATCTGATCAAGCGGTTAAAGCCCCGTTTCAACATCATATTGCGCGATGACAAATCCTTCCCCTACATCCTCATCCGCACCGATCATGCATCGGCCCAGCTGACCAAGCATCGCGGTGCACGCAAGATGAAGGGCGATTATTTCGGCCCCTTCGCCTCTGCCGGGGCGGTCAATCACACGCTGAATACGCTGCAGAAGGCGTTTCTCCTGCGCACTTGCACAGACAGCGTGTTCGAGGCGCGTACCCGCCCGTGCATGCTCTACCAGATCAAGCGCTGTGCGGGCCCGTGCGTCGATCTCATTGCGCCGGAGCGCTATGACGAGCTGGTGGGGGAAGCGCGCGAGTTTCTGCGCGGGCGTTCGGGCGCTTTGCGTGAGCGCCTGCAGGCCGACATGGAGGCGGCCGCGGACGCGCTGGACTTTGAGCGTGCTGCGCGCCTGCGTGACCGATTGCGCGCGATTGCTTCGGTTACCACCAGCCAGGGCATCAATCCTGAAGGCATCGAGGAAGCCGATGTCATCGCGGTCCATCAGGAGGGCGGGAAAAGCTGTGTGCAGGTCTTCTTCTTCCGGGCAGGCCAGAACTGGGGCAATAGGGCCTTCTATCCGCGCCACGATGCCGAGGCGGGCCCTGAAGACGTGCTCGGCGCCTTCATCGCGCAGTTTTACGAGGACAAGCCTGCGCCAGCCTTGCTGCTGGTGTCCCATGAACCCGGACAGGGCGAGCTGCTAGCCGAGGCATTGTCCTTAAGGGCGGGTCACGCGGTGGAAATCCGCAAACCACAGCGCGGCGGCAAGACCCAGCTGGTCGATCAGGCGATGACGAATGCGCGCGAGGCGCTGGGGCGTACGCTGGCGGAATCGAAAAGCCAGGCCCAGCTTCTGGACGGCGTGGCGCGGGTGTTCGCGCTGGAGGCCCGCCCTGAGCGGATCGAGGTCTATGACAATTCCCACATTCAGGGCTCCAATGCGCTGGGCGCGATGATTGTCGCTGGCCCGGAAGGGCTGGAGAAATCCCAGTACCGGCGCTTCAACATGAAAGGCGGGGATGCGGCCACGAATGATGATTTTGCCATGATGGCCGCCATGCTGCGCCGCCGCTTCTCCCGGCTGGCCAAAGAGCGCGAAGAGGGCGCGCCTGTGCCGGGTCTCGTTCTGATCGATGGCGGCAAGGGCCAGCTGTCGGCGGCGATGGCCGTGATGGAAGAACTGGGCATGGCCGATATCCCGCTTGCCGCCGTTGCCAAGGGGCCGGACAGGAATGCAGGCCGCGAAGATTTCTACATGCCGGGCAAGGCCCCGTTCCGCCTGCCCGCCAATGATCCGGTGCTCTACTATCTGCAACGCCTGCGCGATGAGGCGCACCGGTTTGCGATTACCGGCCACCGGGCCGCGCGCAGCCGGGCGATCAAGGACAACCCGCTCAATGACATTGCCGGGATCGGTGCCTCGCGCCGTGCGGCGCTTCTGAAACATTTCGGGTCCGCGCGGGCTGTCTCGCGCGCGAACCTTGCCGATCTTGAGGCTGTCGAAGGCGTTTCAAAGGCCCTGGCCCGCAAGATTTACGACCATTTCCACGAGCAGGGTTAGGAGACAGGCCATGCTGCGCCACATTCCCAATCTGGTCACGGTGTTGCGCGGTGTTGGCGGCATTGCCGGGGCGTGGCTGCTCTTGCAGAGCGCAGGCGCGGCGCTGGAGGAGACGGCGGTTTTCTATGCGGTGCTCTCCGGGCTGATTTTCGTGGCGGCAGCGCTCACCGACTGGCTTGATGGCTGGCTGGCGCGGCGTTTCAGCGCAGCCAGTGCCCTTGGCGCCCTGCTTGATCCCATCGCTGACAAGATGCTGACCGGCTCTTATCTCATTGCCTACACGCTTATTGCGGGCGGCAATCCGGCGCTGGCCGTTCCGGTCGGTATCATCCTGCTGCGTGATATCATCGTCACGGGCGTGCGTCTGTCAGGGCCGCCGCGCAGCGAAGGCGCCTATGCCGTCACCAATGATGCCAAGGCCAAGACGGCCCTGACCATGATTGTGGTGGCGCTCCCGTTTGTCCTGATAGCGATGGGTTTCGTGGACGTGGCGGACTGGTTCTACATCTGGGTTGGCGGGGTGTGGCTGTGTGCGGCGCTGACGGTGTGGAGCGCGATACCCTATCTGCGGGCGGCGCTAAAAAACAACCTGAGATAGGCATATTTTATGTTACACGGTTTAGTAGTTGTTAACCACGTTTATGGTTTCTTCACCATGGCGGTCGAGTGTGCGGCTCAGCCGCCTGAAAAGGCGGAGTGTTT
Source organism: Glycocaulis abyssi (assembly GCF_041429775.1). Taxonomy (NCBI): domain Bacteria; kingdom Pseudomonadati; phylum Pseudomonadota; class Alphaproteobacteria; order Maricaulales; family Maricaulaceae; genus Glycocaulis; species Glycocaulis abyssi. The sequence goes on from NZ_CP163421.1 coordinate 2,775,153, forward strand.
CCATGAGCATGGCGATTGTCGACTTGACCGAACGTTTCGAATTTCTCAGCTTTTCGGATGCTGACCGTGAGCGGTTGCGCGCTGCGAAGCCGCTGGTTGAAGCAGAGCTGCCCGCGATCCTGGACCAGTTCTATCTGGATATCTCCAAGCACCCTGAAGTGGACGTGATGTTCAAGAGTGCGGAGATGCGAGCGCATGCCCGCCAGAAGCAGCTTGAGCACTGGCTGCGCATCTGTGCGGCCGATTACGGACAGGACTATCTGGACTCAGTAAGGCGTATTGGCGAGACGCATGCGCGGCTCGGCCTGAAACCTGCCTGGTATTTTGGCGGGTATGCAAAGATTCTTGGCGGGTTGGTGCGCGCCATCACCCGCCGGTCATTGTCCGGCAAAAATCCCATCCGCAATCGTGGCAAGGAAGAGCAGCTTGAGGCTGTTCTGGATACGCTGGTCAAAGCCACCATGCTGGATATGGATTTGTGCATGTCCACCATCGAGGCGTGCGCCGCGAAGGCCAAGGCGGCTGAGCGTGACGCACTCGCGGACGAGTTTGAAAAGACGGTTTCGGCCATTGTTTCCTCCGTGGCGGCAGCCTCCGAAGAGCTGTCAACGACAGCCAAGGCGATGGCGCAAACAGCTGAAGGCACATCAGAGCGCTCCTCCAGCGTGGCCGCCGCCTCCGAGCAGGCGAGCACTGCGGCCAAAACCGTGGCGCAGGCCGCAGGCGAGCTTACCCGCGCCATTAGCGAGATATCCCAGCGGGCGGGCGAGGCGGCTGGCGCGTCCTCCCAGGCGCGCGACGAGGCCCGGCGTACAGCCGAAACCATGGCAGAGCTTTCTGCCGCGGCCGAACGCATTGGCACGATTGTCAGCCTGATCGAGACGGTTGCCGAGCAGACCAATCTTCTGGCCCTCAACGCGACCATCGAGGCGGCGCGCGCAGGCGAAGCCGGCAAGGGGTTTGCCGTTGTTGCCTCGGAAGTGAAGTCCCTGGCTGCGCAGACCGCCAAGGCCACCGAGGAAATCTCCGGCCAGATCACCAGCGTGCAGGAGGTGGTCAATGCAGCGGTGAAGGCTATCGAGGCGGTGTCCGGCTCCATCGAACAGGTGACCGGCGTGTCGGCCTCCATCTCGGCTGCGGTCGAGGAGCAAAGCGCGGCAACAGCCGAGATCGAACGCAATACCAACCAGTCAGCGGAAAGCTCCGGCATGGTCTCCCAGACCATTACCGAAGTGCTGTCCGGCGCGCGTGAGACCAGCCAGTCGGCAGACGCGGTGGTCAATGCATCAGGTGAGCTGGGCCGTCAGGCCGAGCAATTGCGCGGTGATGTAACCCGTTTCCTGGAGCGCATCCGGGCCGCATGACGCCGGGCTGAAATGCTGCGTAACATCCTGCCACTTTGTGGCGTGGCCAAACCGGTCCATCCTTGGCTTTAGACTTTGCTGGCAAAGCGGAGCGAGGATGACCGGCCTGCCATCTGAACCCCATATCCTTGTCGTCGATGATGATGACCGTATCCGCACGCTTCTGAGCCGCTTCCTGCGCGAGCGCGGGTTTCGCGTGTCCTCTGCCCCGAATGCGGGCAAGGCGTTGTCGATGCTGCGCTCGCTTGCCTTCGACCTGCTCATCCTTGACGTGATGATGCCCGGCATGGACGGGTTTGAGCTGACCCGCGCCGTGCGTGAGGCACATGACTGCCCGATCCTCTTGCTTACCGCTCGCGGCGAGCCTGAAGACCGCATCAAGGGTTTGTCGCTGGGCGCCGATGATTATCTGGCCAAGCCGTTTGAACCTGAAGAGCTGATCTTGCGCGTGCAGGCGATATTGCGGCGCATGATCCCCAAGAAGCAGGGGGCAAAGCGTGTGCGGTTCGGCGGCTGGATTTTCGAGCTGGAAACCGGCCAGCTGATGCAGGGCGAGGCCCGTGTGCGCCTGACGGGCGGGGAGGCGGCCCTGCTGAGCGCGCTGGCCCAGTCGCCCGGAGAGCCTGTTGACCGCTATCTCCTGTCTGAACGTGCTGCCGGCGGCGCGGGCGAGCGGGCCATTGACGTGCAGATGACGCGGCTGCGCCGCAAGATCGAGGATGATCCGAAAAATCCTGTTTTCCTCCAGACGGTGCGCGGTGAAGGCTATAAGCTGGTCGCCGAGCCGGTCTTTGAGGCACCGGCAGGAAAGTGAGCGCGGGTTCATGCGGTTCGGGTTAAAGCGCTATCTGCCGACGAGCCTGTTTGGCCGTTCACTGCTCATCATCGTGCTGCCGGTGGCGATCATGCAGGTGGCGGTGACCTGGTCCTTTTTCGAAGAACACTGGCAGACCGTGACGGCGCGCCTGTCGGAAAGCGTTGCAGGCGATGTTGCGATGATTACCGCGCTGGTTGAACGCGCCGGGCCGGAAGGGATTGATCCGGTTGCCAATCTCGCGTTTGAAACCGTTGGCCTGTCAGTTGATCTGCGAGAGGGCGATGTTTTGCCATCCAGCAGGCGTACGGCTTTTTTCCGGGCGCTGGACCGGTCCTTGCGCCGCGCGCTGACCGCCCGGCTGGATAACGAGTTCTGGTTCGACACCACGCGCTATCCTGAATATGTCGACATACGCGTGCAGGTGGATGCAGGCGTATTGCGCTTCATTGCGTCGCGCGAGCGCGCCTTTGCCACGACGGGCCATATCTTCATCTTGTGGATTGTCGGCGCATCGACGCTTCTCAGTGCCGTATCGATCATCTTTATCCGCAATCAGGCCAAACCTATCCAGCGGCTTGCCGCAGCCGCGGAAGCCTTCGGGCGCGGGCAGGATACGGCGGGCTTCCGCCCTGCCGGCGCGCGCGAGGTGCGTCAGGCTGCAACCGCCTTCATCGACATGCGTGAGCGGCTTGTGCGCTATGTCGAGCAGAGGACGGCGCTTCTGGCAGGCGTCAGCCATGATCTCAGAACGCCGCTGACGCGCCTGCGCCTGCAGCTCGCCATGATGCCGGCCGGCCCGGATCGTGAGGCGGCCATCCAGGACATTGCCGAGATGGAAATGGCGCTGGACGAGTATCTGGCCTTTGCCCGCGGCCAGAGCGGCGAGGAAAGTGAACATACCGATCTGGCGGAGCTGTGCCGGTCCTTGGCGGAAAAGGCTGGCCGTGCAGGCCACGAGATTGCGCTGGACGCTCCGCAGGTTCTGACGCGCGAAGTGAGGCCCGGCACTCTGACACGGGCGGTCTCCAACCTCATCAATAATGCCGTCGCGCACGGGCAGACGGTGGCCCTTTCGCTGGTTGATACGGGCGGGCGGATCGAGTTCCGGGTCGAGGATGACGGGCCGGGCGTTCCGCCAGAGCTTTACGAGGAGGCTTTCCGGCCTTTCAGCCGTCTTGATCCGTCGCGCAACAGCAACAAGACCGGGGTGGGGCTTGGACTTGCCATCGCCCGTGATGCAGCGCGCGCCCATGGCGGCGATGTGTTTCTGGAGCGCAGCGAGCTGGGCGGGCTGAAGGCGGTTTTGTGGATACCGGCCTAGAACGTGCTGCCCAGCTTGCGTGACTGGCGCTCTGCGGCGGATACGGCGTTGCGCACCAGCATGGGCAGGCCGCCACCGGCCATCATCACATCTAGGGCGGCCTGTGTGGTGCCACCCGGCGAGGTGACAGCGCGGCGCAAAGCGGCGGCGTCAGCCGTCTTGCGCTTGTGGCCGTCTTCCAGCAGGGCGCCAGCCCCGGCCACGGTGGCCACGGCGAGCTTCTCTGCGAGGTCTGCGGGAAGGCCCTCGGCCTCGCCAGCGCGCGCCAGTGCCTCACACATCAGGAACACATAGGCCGGGCCGGAGCCTGAGACAGCCGTCACGGCGTCCATCATGCGCTCGTCTTCAACCCATTCCACGCTGCCGAGCACTTTCAGCAGGGCATCTGTAGCCGCACGGAAATGGGCCGGATCGGCTTCGATATTGGAGATCGCGACGGAAATGCCCTTGCCAATGGAGCCTGGCGTGTTGGGCATGGCGCGCACAATGGGATGGCCGGGAAACAGGCGGCCAAGACCGATAAGGCCCGCTCCGGCGAGGATGGAGATAATCAGCGCATCGCGCGGTAACTTCCCGGCCAGATCTTCACCCAGGGCAGGCAGGGCTTGCGGCTTTACGGCCAGCACCACGCGGTCGAGACCTGTGGCGGCGGCCTTGGTCAGCGTGGGCATGACCTTGATGGCGTATTTGCCGGCAAGCTCTTCAAGCTCATCTGACGGGTTGGGCTCGACGATAACAAGCGTGCCCGAATCCAGCCCGCCCCGGCGCGCCCGCAGCCAGCCAGCGGCCAAAGCCAGTCCCATCCGGCCAGCACCGATAAGCGCGACCTTGCCTGTAGGTTCATCAGTAACGGGCATGTTTGTGCTCTTCAGGCTTCTCCGGCCGTGTCAAACATCGCGGCGGCCACAGCCTCCTCGACGCTCTTGCCGCCCCAGACAAGGTAGTGGAACGCCGGATAGAGCCGCTCACCGGCCTCCCGCGCTGCCACGATCAGCGCCGCAGCCTGCGCCGGGCTTACCGTCTCGCCGCCCGCCAGTGACAGGGCGTGACGGAACACGACCGAGCCGTCCTCAGCCCAGACATCGAAATGGCCAAGCCAGAGGCGCTCATTGAGGCGGGTGACAAGCTCGCAAACCTCGCGGAAGCGCGCTGGCGGCGTTTTCAGCTCGAGGCTCGCGCACACGTGCAGAACGTCCAGCTCGGGCCGCCAGGCAAACCATACCTGGTGATCGCGCCATTCGCCGGGTACGGCCATGTGCAGCTCGGTATCATCGCGCTCATAGGCGTATTGCTCGGCGATCACCGCCTGCTCCACGCTTTCCAGCGGATCGATCGTCTGAATGTAGGTTTCGGTATGCAGATCCATCATTGCGCCTCCCTCAGAGCACATGCCGGCATCGTCCCGTTGAACGACCGTAAGCCGCTCCGGGGACACTGCGCAACGGTGTGCAAGGGTTTGAAATTAAGCCGTTCAGCTGGAAGCCTTTTTCGAAGCGGGTTTACGCTTCGGCGCCGCAGCCGCGCGCGAGGTAGCAGGCTTTTTGCCCTCCAGCGCGGCCAGACGGGCTTTGAGTGATTCGATTTCCTCGCCCTGCCGGGCGATGATTGCCTGCAAGGCGCGCATTTCGTCACCGGATGCCAGATCCATGTCAGCGGCCACGCGCTCGGCCTGCGCCCGGAAAACCGAGCGCGCCTCATCGCCCGCAGCGCGCGCCGCGCCGAAGGCATCGGTCATCAGATCGGCCAGATCAGTGAAAACGGGGTTGCGCGTCTGCATGACAAGACGGTCCTTGCTGGTATAGAGGTCAGGATATAGGCCCTTCGGCCCGTCCAACGCAATGTCCGCCCCGCAGATTTCACCGTTAATGCCGCTCTGGAGACGATACGCCACATGGCCCTGTGCCCCGCGAGTTTCGACCTGATTGATCCCGTTATCTTCGAGATCGGCCCGTTTGCGCTGCGCTGGTATGCGCTGGCCTATATCGCCGGATTTTTCCTTGGCCTGTTCTATGTGCTCAAGCTCGTCGCCCGGCCGCGCCTGTGGACCACACATGCCAACCCGAAGGCCGCGCCGATGGACCGCGCCTATGTCGAGGAGCTGATGCTGTGGGTGATGGTCGGCGTCATTGTGGGCGGCCGTATCGGCTATGTCCTCTTCTACCAGACGAGCGCCCTGTGGGAGCGCCCCTTGTGGGTCATCACTGGCATCACCGAAGGGGGGATGAGCTTCCATGGCGGTCTGATCGGCGTCATGCTGGCCATGATCGTTACTGCCCGGCTGTGGAAAATCCCGCTGCTGAACGTGTCGGACGCGGTCGCAGCGGCGACGCCCATTGGTCTCCTGCTGGGGCGTCTGGCCAACTTCATCAATGGCGAGCTGTGGGGCCGTCCCGCGCCTGACCTGCCCTGGGCGATGCGCTTTGCCGATGATCCGCTGTGCGCGCTGCGCCATCCCAGCCAGCTTTACGAGGCGTTCCTGGAAGGGGCGGTGCTGCTGGCGCTCATCGCCTTCCTGATCTGGCGCTTCCGCGCGCTGTCGCGGCCCGGCCTTGTCACCGGCGTGTTCCTCGCGGGCTATGGCGTGTTCCGCGCGTTCGTGGAGATTTTCCGCGAGCCCGACCGGCATATGCCCGACGCGCTGCAGGGCTATGTCACCATGGGCATGCTCTTGTGCGTGCCGATGATCGCTGCCGGAGCGTATCTCATCTGGCGTTCGCTCAAGACACCGCCTGTTTCCGCGCCGGGCGAGATGCGCCCTGAGCGCAAGAAGTCCCGGTCCAGAGCAGGCTAGCCGTGACTGAAGCGGACGAGTTCAACCCGGCGGCGCGCATAGCATCGAATTTGCGCGCGCGCATCGCCTCGCAAGGCCCGCTGCCGGTCTCTGTCTTCATGATGGAGGCGCTCTTTGATCCGATGGCGGGCTATTACGCCACGCGCGATCCTATCGGGGCTGGCAGTGATTTCATTACCGCCCCTGAGATCAGCCAGATGTTTGGCGAGCTTCTGGGCCTGTGGGCTGCGCAGTGCTGGCAGGATATGGGTGCCCCTGAAAGCCTTGTTCTGGCCGAGCTGGGCCCAGGCAAGGCCACGATGATGGCCGATATGCTGCGCGCAGGCCGCGCCGTGCCGGGCTTTGCCGATGCCCTGAAAATCAGCCTGGTCGAGGCGAGCGCCGCGCTTAAAATGGTGCAGGGTCAGACGCTGGCGAGGGTGGGTGTGCCGGTGGGCTGGGCCAAGAGCCTCGAAACCATCCCGGCAGGCCCGGGAATCATTTTCGGCAATGAGTTTCTTGATTGCCTGCCTGTGCGTCAGGCCGTGCGGGTGGAGGGTCAGTGGCGTGAACGCTGCGTGACGCTGCATCCTGATGATGAGAGCCGCTTTGCCTTCGTCACCGGGCCGGTCATTGCCGAGGATGATCCCTTCATTCCTGATGCTTTGCGCGCAAGCCCTGACGGCGCGCTGGTGGAGCTGCGCCCCGGTGATGCGCAAGTGGTGGACGCGCTGGCTGCGCGTTTTTCAGAGCATCCCGGCCATGCCCTGTTCATCGATTACGGGCCGGCCGTGTCGGAGCCCGGCGATACGCTGCAGGCGATACGCGCCCATCAGAAGGTGGACCCGCTGGACGCGCCAGGTACGGCAGACCTGACCGCACGGGTGGATTTTGACACGCTGGCGCGGCGCGCGCGTTCCGCCGGGCTGGATGTGTATGGTCCGGTGGAGCAGGGGGCTTTTCTCAAAGGTCTGGGCATGGAGCAGCGCGCCGCCGCGCTCGCCGCCTCCCGGCCAGACCAGCGCGGCACAATCGCGCGCCAGCTTCACCGGCTGACGGCGGATGACGAGATGGGCGTTCTGTTCAAGGTGATAGCCCTTAGTGCGCCGGGCATGCCCGCCCCGCCCGGCCTCACCTTCTTCACCGGATAATCCGTGTACGGGGCATGGCGCACGGTGTACAAACACGCTGGCAGCCGCTTTCGATACAGCCTGGGGTCTGCTATGAGCGCGCCCATCACGGCCAGCGTCCGAGGGGATTCTTCGCAATGAAACTGATGAGCGGCAACGCAAACCGGCCCCTGGCCCGTGCCATCGCCAATTATCTTGATGCGCCGCTCTCCAATGTCGAGATCGAGACCTTCGCCGATGGCGAGCTCTTTGTGCGCATCGAAGAGAACATGCGCGGGGAGGACGTGTTCCTCATCCAGTCGACGTCCAAGCCCGCCAACGACCATCTGATGGAGCTGCTGATCTGTATGGACGCGCTCTCGCGCGCCAGCGCGCGGCGGATCACGGCCGTCATCCCCTATTTTGGCTATGCCAGGCAGGACCGCAAAACCGGCGGGCGCACGCCGATCACCGCCAAGCTGGTGGCCAATCTGATCGCCAAGGCGGGCGCTGACCGCGTGCTGACGCTGGACCTGCATGCCGGGCAGATACAGGGCTTTTTCGATATCCCGACCGATAACCTCTTCACCACGCCGGTATTCGAGCAGGATATCCGCAAGCATTACGACACATCAGACCTGATGATCGTCTCGCCGGACGTTGGCGGCGTGGTTCGCGCGCGCGCTCTGGCCCAGCGCCTCGGCGCGGACATTGCCATTGTCGACAAGCGCCGCCCGAAGGCTGGCGAGAGCGAGGTGATGAATATTATCGGTGATGTGGCGGGGCGCCGCTGCATCATCTTTGATGATATCATCGATAGCGGCGGCACGCTGTGCAACGCGGCGGCGGCCCTGAAGGACCATGGCGCGGCAGAGGTTTCCGCCTACATCACGCACGGCGTGCTTTCAGGCAAGGCCACCAGCCGGATCAAGGACTCGGTGCTGAAGGAACTGGTGGTGACCGATTCCATCGACGTTACCGACAAGGCAGCCGCCTGCGCCAAGGTGCGCGCCGTCTCCATTGCGCCGCTTCTGGCCGAGGCGATCCGGCGCATCGCCAACGAGGAAAGCGTCTCCAAGCTGTTTGACTAGGTGTTGCCCGCAAGAGGGCAAGGCCAACAAGACTCACTGCGCCCTGTTGCGCGGCGTGCAAAAACCGGCTAATAGCCCGCGCTCGCTTGAGCGCCGCCCGCCTGCAGGCGGCGAACGCGTTTGAAACCAGAATTTACCACAGGGACCGGACCCCATGAGTGATATTGTTGTTTCCGTTGAGGTGCGTGAGCGCACCGGCACTGGTAGCGCCCGCGAAGCGCGCCGCTCCGGCCTGGTTCCCGGTGTCCTTTACGGTGGTCCGCGCGGCGCTGTGTCGATCAGTGTGAAGCGCAACGAGCTGGTGAAAGCCATCGGCACGGGCAAGCTGATCGCCAATATGGTCGATATCGAGCACAAGGGCGAGCGCCAGCCCGTCATCGCGCGCGACATCCAGTTCCACCCGGTCACGGACGAGCCGGTTCATATCGATTTCTACCGTGTGGAAGAAAACTCGGTCATCACGCTGAACGTGCCGGTGCACTTCATCAATGACGAGAAGGCTCCGGGCATCAAGCGCGGCGGCGTTCTGAACATTGTGCGCCACGATATCGAAGTGCGCTGCAAGGCTGGCAACATCCCCAGCGAGATCGTGGTCGATCTTTCCGGCTACGACATTGGCGATTCCATCCACATTTCCAGCGTCACGCTTCCCGAAGGCGTGAAGCCGGTTATCACCAGCCGGGACTTCACCATCGCCACGGTACAGGGCTCGCGCGCTGTCATCGAGGATGAGGTCGAAGGCGAAGATACCGAAACGGAAGTCGAAGCCGACGAGGACGAGGGCGACGAGGAATAGCCGCCTTCGTGCTGGCGGCTCCATGCCGCCGGGCGTCTGATACCTTAAAAAGGCGGCGCGGGATGACCTGCAGCCGCCTTTTTCATGGCCGGCCAGCGCCGGGCAGGCTCGCAAGGGGCATGACATGCTGATCGTTGCCGGTCTGGGCAATCCGGAAAACAAATATCTGAAGAACCGCCATAATGCGGGCTTCATGGTGCTCGATGGAATTGCCGCCATGCATGGCTTTGGCCCGTGGCGGGAGAAGTTCCAGGCCGCGATCAGCGAAGGGCTGGTGCAGACGATTGCCGGGCCGAAAAAGACCCTGCTGATGAAGCCTTTGACTTATTACAATAATTCCGGGCTTGCGGTGCGCGCGGCGGCAGATTTCTACCGGGTCGGCCCGGAGGCCGTGACAGTCTTCCATGACGAGCTGGATCTGGCGCCCGGCAAGTTCCGCCTCAAGGCTGGCGGCGGGCATGGCGGCAATAACGGCATCCGCTCGATTGCCGCCCATATCGGCCCGGATTTCCGGCGCGGGCGCATCGGCATTGGCCATCCCGGTGACAAGAACATGGTCACGAACTACGTGCTCTCCGATTTTCCCAAGGCTGATGCCGTCTGGTTCGAAACTCTGACCGATGCGATAGCGCGCAGCTTCCCCCTGCTCGCGGGCGGTGAGTTTGACGCCTTCCAGACCCGCGTCACGCATCTGGCGCCCGCGCCGGGCGGTCAGGAAGAGTAAGCGCTCAATAGCGGTGCGTTGACCGTCCTTGCAGATTGACGCTGTCGCCTTGCACGTCTAACCCCACGCCAGCTTTGTGAAACCTTATATCTGACAGGGGCCATCCATGGGCTTCAAATGCGGTATTGTCGGCCTGCCGAATGTAGGCAAATCGACGCTTTTCAACGCGCTCACCCAGACGGCGGCTGCACAGGCCGCGAACTATCCGTTCTGCACGATCGAGCCGAATGTGGGCGATGTGGCGGTGCCTGAGCCGCGCCTTGAAAAGCTCGCCTCCATTGCCGGTTCGGCCAGTATCATCCCGGCGCGCATGAGCTTTGTGGACATTGCGGGCCTCGTGAAGGGTGCCAGCCAGGGCGAAGGTCTCGGCAATCAGTTTCTGGCCAATATCCGCGAGGTGGACGCCGTCGTTTACGTGCTGCGTTGCTTTGTCGACGACGATGTCACCCACGTCGCGGGCAAGGTCGATCCGCTGGCTGATTTCGAGACGGTCGAGACCGAGCTGATGCTCGCCGACATGGAGAGCCTCGAAAAGCGCCGCGCCAATGTGGAGAAGAAGGCCAAGTCCGGCGACAAGGACGCCAAAGCGCAAGTGGCGCTCATCGATCTGGCACTGGACAAGCTGCGCGAGGGCCAGCCTGCCCGCTTTGCCGAGGTGCCAGACGACCAGCGCCGCGAATGGCGCATGCTCCAGCTGCTGACCTCCAAGCCGGTCCTCTTCATTGCCAATGTGGACGAGGAAAGCGCGGCGACCGGCAATGAGATGAGCCGGGCGGTGGAAAAGCGCGCTGCCGAAGAGGGCGCGATCTGCGTGACCATCTCTGCCAAGATCGAGGCCGAGCTCGCGCTTCTGGACGCGGATGAGCGCGCCGAATATCTGGAATCGCTGGGGCTTTCCGAGCCGGGCCTCAACCGGCTGATCCATGCCGGTTATACCCTGCTGGACCTGCAGACCTATTTCACCGCCGGGCCGAAAGAGGCGCGCGCCTGGACCATCCGTAAGGGCTGGAAAGCTCCGCGCGCCGCGGGCGTGATCCATGGCGATTTTGAAAAGGGCTTCATCCGCGCTGAAACCATCGCCTTTGATGATTACGTGGCGCTGGGCGGCGAGTCCGGTGCCCGCGAGGCGGGCAAGCTGCGCCAGGAAGGCAAGGAATACGTTGTGCAGGATGGCGATGTGCTGCTGTTCAAGTTCAACGTCTAGACCGGCTCCACCGCTTTACACCTCCCTCTCCCCCGCCCATCCTTGCGGCCAGTTTTAACAGGCGGGAGGAAGACATGATCCGGTACCTGACGGGCCTGATGGCGGCGCTGACACTTTTTGCTCCCGCCGCTCTCGCAGAGGACACGGCCATGACCACCCACACCGCTACCGGCAGTTTCACCGTCCAGCTGGAGCCGCAAGGCGAGGCGGAGCCCGGCGCGCACACGCGCTATCTGATTACCAAGACGTTCACCGGCGGGTTCGAGGGCAGCGCCTCAGGCGAGATGCTGGGCCTGTTCGATGGGCAGGCAGGTTCGGGCGCCTATGTGCTCATCGAGCGGCTGGAAGGGCGCCTTGAGGGCCGGGAAGGGGCCTTCTCGCTTGTCCATCGCGGGGTGATGGATGCGGGCGCGCAATCCCTTTCCATCACCATCGTGCCGGGTTCCGGCGCAGGTGGGCTAACCGGCATTGCAGGCGAGTTTCTGCTCGATATCGTTGAGGGCGCACATAATTACACGCTGGAATACACACTGCCGTCCGGGGAGGGACAATGAGCTATTCCACCATCACCTATTCGGTGTCTGACCATATCGCGCTCATCACGCTGAACCGGCCGGAGGCGATGAACGCCTTCACCCACGAGATGGGCCGCGAACTCATCGCCGCGTTTGATGAGAGCGATGCGGACCCGGATGTGCGCTGCGTGATCGTGACGGGCGCGGGCAAGGCGTTCTGCGCCGGCGCGGATCTCTCCACCGGCGCGGAGACGTTCAACGCTGTTGCCCAGGCCGCCACCAGCGGCGCGTTCGACGAGACCGATCCCAAATGGCGCGATTCCGGCGGTATGCTGAATTTGCGCATCTTCAACAGCGCCAAGCCGGTGATCGGGGCCATTAATGGCGCAGCGGTCGGCATTGGCGCGACCATGATCCTGCCCATGGATATCCGCATCGCCGCTCAAGGCGCCAAGATGGCCTATCCCTTCACCAAACGCGGCATAGCCTGGGATGGCTGCGCCAGCTGGTTCCTGCCGCGCGTGGTTGGTATCGAGACGGCGCTGGACTGGGGGCTGACCGGGCGCACCTTTATGAGCGAGGAAGCGCTGGAGAAGGGTCTGGTGAGCGAGCTCGCACCAGCAGACAAGGTGCTGGAGCGCGCCTATGAGCGCGCGCGCCTGATCGTTGAGACAGCCTCGCCGGTATCGGTCTCCATGAACCGCTATCTGGCGTGGCAGATGCTGGGCGCATCTCACCCGATGGAGGCTCATCGCCTCGAAAGCCGGGCGATATTGCGCCGGGGCATGAGCGAGGACGCGAAAGAGGGCGTGATGAGCTTTCTGGAAAAGCGTTCCCCCGCCTTCCCCGGCCAGATGCCTGCAGACCTGCCGCCGGGCTGGCCTTACCGTTCAGACCCGGAGTATTAAGCCGCCATGCCTGAAGACAATAACACATCTGAACGCGAGTGGGTCCGGCGTATCCTGATCTGGACACTGCCGCTCGATCTGGGCCTTCTGGGTCTTGTGGCCGTGATACTGATGGGCTGGGAGCTGTGGACCGGGATCGGGCTGCTGATCGCCGGGGCGCTCGGCACGCTCATGGTGATAGGCCAGCACTACCGGATCGGCCCGGACCGGTAGGGCGGCTAGCCGAGCGTGAAATATAGCAGGGCAGCGATATAGGCCGCGTAAATGAGCAGCAGGGCTGCGCCGGTTGTGCGGCCCATCGGCCTGCGCGAAAACACCAGCACCGTCACGAAGACCGCGCTGGCCAGGAACACCCACAAATCCAGCTGGAAGAAGCCGGGATCAATGGATACGCCGCCGGCAAATCCGCCTGCGGCCAGGCCAGTAATGCCGCCCACGGCGAAGATGTTGAAGATGTTCGAGCCGATGACATTGCCGATCGCCATGTCGGCCTGACGGCGCACCGCAGCAACTACAGATGTGGCAAGCTCTGGCAGCGAAGTGCCGATAGCCAGAAGCGTCAGTCCGATGACGGCTTCGGACACGCCCAGCGTCAGGGCCAGGCTCGCGCCGCCTTCCACGATCAGATTGGCCCCGATGGGCAGGGCGACAAGGCCGACAATCAGGCTGAACCCGATACCGAGCGCGGATTTAGGCAGGCCCTCCATGGAGTCCACGCCGGTCAGCTCGGCCACCATGGGATCGTCACGTGACCCCATGGCCACAAAGCCGAGATAGACGATATAGGCGATAATCAGGCCGGTCAGCAGCGCGCCTTCCAGAAGGCTTAGCGTGCCCGGCGCATTTGCCTCCCAGTCCCAGCACAGGGCGATGAAGAGCAGGGACGCGGCCAGCGCGATCAGCGCATTGGTGCGCACGCCCTTGGCAGTGGTGCCCATCACCGCGATCAGCGCAGGCAGGCCCAGCACGAGGAAGATATTGGCGATGTTGGAGCCGACAATATTGCCCACGGCAAGGCCCGGCGAACCGGCAATCGCGGCAAATACGCTGACCACCATTTCCGGCGCGCTGGTGCCAAAGGCGACAATTGTCAGGCCGATCAGCAGCGATGGCACACCGGTACGCTTGGCGACGGCGGTCGCGCCGCGCACCAGATAGTCGCCACCGAACAGGATGATGATGATGCCGACAATCAGTAGCAGCACATCAAGAAGCGTGGCGGACATGATCGCTCCGGAGCCGGGGGCTGTCCTTCAGGACCTAGTCGAGGCGCTTGAACTCGATCAGGTTGAAAAGCGCGAAAAGGCCAAAGCAAAGGCCAAGGGCGATAAGGGCGGCCATGATGTCTGCTCCAATTGTCTGTTCGCCAGCCTGCTATCGGGCAAGCCGGACTGTTTCAAGCCGTCTATAGCGTGCGTTGCATACTCACACCAGTACGCCGTACCGCAATTTCCTGTTTCCGGTTGACTCACCCGTCAGTGTGTTAACCATAAGCGCACGCCGTCCAGGTGGAACGGTAAAAAGAAACCAGTCGGGGAGGAGAAGCATGAAAACGTTTGCAGCAGGTGTCGTGGCCACATTGGGCCTTGCCGGATTGTCGTTCGCTGACGGGCCTGGTGGCCATGTCTACGACATCAGCATTCCGTCAGCGGATGTCAGCTACTCGACGACGTTTCACGCCGATGGATCGATGACCAACACGCTCGGTCAGGAAGGCAGCTGGACTTTCGAGGACGGCACGCTGTGCATTGCCACGGACGCTGAGCCGGTCTGCAATCCGTTCGAGCCGGGCGAAGTGGGTGAGAGTGTGACGACCGACGAATGGAGCGCCGACGGTTCGGAAATGATTATTACCCGTACCGAATAGGTTCAGGCGGTCAGCCGCGTATTGAAGGGCCCGTCGTCTTTACAGGCGACGGGTCCTTTCATGTTTGTTAAGCTGCGGGCAAGGAAGGGATGAGCGGCATGAGGGGATGATTGCCGCCAGCCCGGACAGTCTGAGGGAGTTATCTGACATGAACCGCCTGCTTCTGCGCCCGTTTTCCGCATCCATGACGCTGGCCCTGTCGGCGATTCTGGCACCGATCCTGCTGGTCATGTTCGCGCTGTTTCAGCCATCATGGCTGCTGGTGGTTCAGGATGCGTCGGGCGTCGTCTACCGCTTCATCACCAGCACCGATCTGCCGCCGACCTACCGCGCGGCCCTGCGCCAGTGGACCAGCGAACCGCAATTTACACTGGTGTTTTTCACGATTATCGCCCGGGTCATCATTGCCCTGTTTGCGACCTCGTTCACGATTGCGGTGCGCCCGCTTCTGCGCCGCGACTAGTCGCGGGATCCGGCCAGAAAAAAGGGCGGCTCGCCTGGTGGAGCCGCCCTCTTTCGTGGGTTTCGGAAAGCGCTTTCAGCCTAGTCGGCAGCGTCCTCAATGGCTTCACCGCCACGCTGGATGTCGCGGCCAGCGCCCTGGATGGTGTTGCAGGCGGCCAGGACAAAAATCATGATGGCCACGCTCATAATCTGAAGGGTCTCACGCATCGAATGTCTCCTGTCAACAACCGGCCTTGTGATGCCGCGTATAGAGCGTTAACGCCCGATGCGCGATTTGGCTCCCTTCGCGGGTTGAGGATGTTTCCAGATCAGCTCGTGACGTCCTCAAGCACCTCGCCGGTGCGGGTTATGTCACGGCCGACACCTTGAATGGTGTTGCAGGCTGAAAGGCCCAGCGTCAGCATGGACAGGGCAGCTGCCATAAGCATCCGTTTCATCGTGTGATCTCCATAATGAAGGCCATGAGCGGCCAGGCACGCTGGAAGTATACGCACAGCGGCCGGATTTGGCCCCGCCATTTTACTGGGTCACATCGTCAAGGAACTCGCCGACGCGGGTGATGTCGCGGCCTACGCCCTGAATCGTATTGCACGCGGTCAGGGCGAGCAGCAGCGCTCCGGCAAGCAGGGCAGATGCAAGCGCTCTCGTCATGGCTTTGATTCCCGGAAAAAAACACGTCCCTTGCGCCGTTTTGCCTGCCGATGATGGACAAAAGCCTAACGCGCAACCTGCCGGGCCATAGCAAAACGCCCGGCCGCAGCGGGCCGGGCGTTTGCCATATCGGGCGGGTCTGCCCGTTTTACCAGATGCGTACGCGCTCTTCTGGCGGCAGGTAGAGCTCATGCTCTTCGGTCACGCCAAACGCCTCGTACCAGGCGTCCAGATTACGCACGACGCCGTTGACGCGGTACATGCCCGGAGAGTGCGGGCCGGTGGCCAGCTGGGCGCGTAGCGCGTCGTCGCGGAACAGGGTGCGCCAGACCTGCGCCCAGGCCAGGAAGAAGCGCTGGTCGCCGGTATAGCCGTCAATGACCGGCGCTTCGCCGTCCGGATAATTCTCCGCGACATAGTTGCGATACGCCTCATAGGCCATCTGCATGCCGCCCAGATCGCCGATATTCTCGCCGAGCGCCACGCGGCCGTTCACGCACTCATCGGGGAAGGGGCAGAAGCCGTTATACTGCTCCACAAGGCGATCAGAGCGCTCCACGAAGCGGTCATTGGTCTCTTGCGTCCACCAGTCGCGAATGCGCCCCTCGGCGTCGAAGCGGCGGCCATTATCGTCAAACCCGTGGCCGATCTCGTGGCCGATGACGGCGCCAATCGCCCCGTAATTCATCGCCGGGTCGGCGTTCATGTCAAAGAAGGGCGCCTGCAAAATGCCCGCCGGGAAGGTGATCTGGTTCATCAGCGGGTTGTAGCTTGCGTTCACGATCTGCGGCGGCCAGCTCCACAGGCGCCGGTCGACCGGATCGGGGAAGCGGCGAAGCTGTTCTGCCCAGGCAAAGTCGGACAGGCGCTGGCGGTTGCCGAAATGGTCCTCGGACCGGATTTCCACCCCGTCATACTCATTCCAGATTTCCGGATAGCCGATGCGCGGCTCGAAGGTGGACAGCTTGGTCAGAGCCTGCTCGCGGGTCTCCTCATCCATCCACTCGAGACGTTCCAGGCGGCCCCGGAAGCCGTCCACCAGGTTCTGGATCAGCTCATCCATCTGGCGGCTGGCCTCTGGCGGGAAGTGCCGCTCGACATAGACCTGCCCGACCGGATGGCCGAGCGCGCCATTGACCAGCTGCACCCCGCGCAGTTCACGCGTGCGCTGTTCCTCGGTGCCGCTGAGCGTGCGGCCGAAGAACTCGAAGTGCGCCTGATCGAAGGCGGACGGCAGCCACGATGCCCGCGCGGAGATGAAGTGGAAGCTCAGCCAGGCTTGCAGAAGCTCTGTATCGGCCTGCGCCATAAGCGTCCCGGCATCGGTAATCGCGCTCGGCTGGGAAACGACAATCTCGCCCTCGGCCGGCAGGCCACGCGCCTCCAGCGCTGCCTGCAGGTTCAGTTCCGGTGCCAGCGCGAAGAAATCCTCCACGCTCATGCGGTTATTGGTCAGCGTGACATCGCGCGAATCCTCGCGGGTCCAGTGCGCCTCAGCCAGCGCGGTTTCCAGATCGAGGATCTGCTGCGCGCGTGCTTCGCCGTCCGGCATGCCGGCCAGCTGGAAAATCTGCGCGATATAGGCGCGGTAGGCATCGCGGTATTCAGGGAAGCGTCCGGTGTCGAGCAGGTAGTAGTCGCGGCTCGGCAGGCCCAGCCCTGACTGGCCGGTACGCATCACATAGACTTCCGGGTTTTCCGGATCGGGGCTGATCGCTACCCAGTAAGGCGCGTGATAGTCGCGCTGCGCCATGAGAGCGGCAATTTCCTCGAAGCTCTCTGCTGCTGTGATGGTGTCGAGCCAGGGCCGGGCCGGTTCGAGACCGCGCGCCTCGATGGCGTCCGCGTTCATCCAGCTGGCGTAGAGGTCGCCGATCAGCTGCTCGTTGGAGCCGGCCGGGCCACCGGCCTCAGCGGCTTCCAGAACAACGTCCTGGACCTGTTGCTCAACCTCCAGGGCGAGCATGTCAAACACGCCATAGCGCGCGCGGTCGGACGGTATTTCGGTCGTTTCTGCCCAGACGCCGTTGGCGTAGGCGAAGAAGTTGTCACCGGGCGCGACGTTGCTGTTCATGCCGGCCGTGTCAAAGCCGAATGTGCCAAAACGCGGTTCGCCAGCTGCTTCGGTGGTTTCAGCCACGACAGCATCGTCTGCGCCGTCGCTGCCAGCTGTTCCTTGCGTGTCGCACGCCATCAGTGCGGCAATGCAACACCCTGCCAGAAGGAGGTGTCTCATCTCGGTTTCCCCTTTTCGGACCGGTCACAGGACGGCCGGTCCGTCTTTGATTACTAGCGAAAAGCTAGGCTGCACTAACCCTGATGGCCATGGCGGGACGCAGTTTGTGCGCGCCGCCATGGCCGGTTGCAGTTTTATTCAGCGGGTTGCTGGACCTGGCCGATATCGACGTCGGTCCCACTGGTATCGCCTTCATAGCCTGACCCGATGCCGGCTTGCTTCTCGCCCGTCCAGAGCGAGAGCACGGTACGTTTGATGTCCACGCCGATCGCGTAGAGCGCAGGCACCATGAAGAGGGTCAGGAACAGGGCGAAGATCACGGCAAACCCGAGTGATACGACCATGGGCTTGAGGAATTGCGCCGCAGTGGAGCGTTCCGCAATCATCGGCAGCACGCCAATGAAGGTGGTCACGGTCGTCAGAAGGATCGGCCGGAACCGCTGGACGCCCGCGTCCACAAGAGCCTGGAAGGCGCCCACACCGCGTTCGCGCAGCCGGTTCACGAAGTCCACCAGCACCAGATTGTCGTTGATGACGATACCGGCTGCTGCCCCGACACCGAACATCGAGAACAACGCGAAGGGCACGCCCAGCAACATATGGCCAAACACCGCGCCGGCGAAGGCGAAGGGTATGGCTGTCATAATCAGCAAGGGCTGGGCGTAGGAGCGGAAGGCAACCGCCAGCAGCACGTACATCATGCCGATCATGATGATCTGCAGGACGACGATCTCGCCGAGGAACTCCGCCTCACCCTCAGCCTGGCCGATGGCACCGACCGACACGCCCGGATAGCGTTCCTGCCACTCGGGGAAGAACTCCTCGGTAATCTGACGGCGGATGGCGCGCGCAGCATCGGGATCGCTGACCTCGGCGCTGACCCGCACCGTACGCTGGCGTTCACGGCGCTGGATGCGGTTGATGCCGGGGGCAAACTCTGCGTCCGCGACGGCCGCCAGCGGTATCTCGCGGCCATCGGGCGTGCGGATACGCACCTGATTTATCGCATCGAGGCTCTCGCGCGCCTCGCGGGGATAGCGCACCATCACCCTGACATCCTCGCCGCCACGTGGCAGGCGCTGGACTTCCTGACCATAGAATGCCTGGCGGACCTGCTGGGTGACATCGGTCAGTGTCAGGCCAAGTGCCTGAGCATCGGGACGCAGGACCAGGCGCAGCTCGTCCGCGGCCGTCTGGAGATTGTCGACCACATCATAGGTGGCCGGGAAGCCGCGTAGTGCCTCTTTCAGCTCATTGGCAGCAGCGCGTAAGATGTCGATATCAGGATGGTTGATGGCAAAGTCGATGGCTGGCCCGACCTCGTTGAGCGTCGCGTCAAAGCGGATTTCCTCTGCATCGGGAACTGCACCCAGTTCGTCACGCAGGCGTTGGGCAATGTCGGCGGAGGGCAGCCGTCCGGGACGCGCTTCAGGCGGAGCAAGACTGATCCACGCCCGGATCTGGCCTTGCGTGGCCAGTGTGGAGCGGTTGCGGATAACGTCAATCTCGCCTGGAAACTCTTCCCGGTACGCGTTCTGGACCACAGTCTGCGCTGCCTCCAGCCGTTCGCGGATCTCGTCGGTGCGCTGCCAGGGTGTACCCTCGGCAAGCTGGATGTTCACCTGGATGAGGTCGCTTTCAATTTCCGGCATGAAGCGGAACGGGACCCGGCCCGTGTTCATCAGCACGATTGCCAGCGCGAACAGGCCGATAAAGACGGTGAACGTCGCATAGCGATGGCGCAGGGTCACCGCCAGGAACGGTCCGTAGGCGTGGCGGGAGAACCAGACGAGGCTGTCAGCAATCTTCGCCTGGAAGCGGATGAAATGACCTGAAATGCCCTTGGGCTCCTGCGGCCGGATATGCGCCAGGTGAGCGGGCAGGATCAGGAAGGCTTCGATCAGCGAGAAGGTCAGCGCCGCGATCACCACAAGCGAGATCTGCCGGGTGAACTGCACCTCGGGGCCCGACAGCATCATCCAGGGCGCGAACGCCATCATCGAGGTGATGACCGCGAACACGACCGGCTTGGCCACCATCTGGACGCCAACCACGGCTGCGGTCAGGCCCTCTTCGCCGCGCTCCACCCTGTTGTGGATGTTCTCCCCGACAATGATCGCGTCATCGACGACGACCCCGATCACGATGAGGAAGGCAAACAGTGACAGGAAGTTGAGTGTCACGCCGATGAGCGGCAGCAGCATGAAGGCGCCGGCAAAGGCCGTCGCGATGCCGATAGTCACCCAGAAGGCCACGATCGGACGCAGGAACAGGATCAGAATGACCAGCACGAGCGCGAGGCCGAGCAGGGCCGAGCTGCCGATGACGGTCAGCTGCGAGTTGAACTGATCGGCCCCGTCCCACCATTCCGAAATGGTAACGGTTTCGGGCACCTCACGCCGCTTGCGCTCGATATAGGCGGAGAGCTGGTTTGATACGTCGATAACGTCAGAATTGCCGGTCGACATCAGCGTCAGGAGCACCATCGGCTCGCCGTCGAAGGTCGCCTGGAAGGGGCGGTCCTCAAGTCCGTCAATCACCGTGGCGATGTCGCGCACGCGGATGACGCCGCCGCCGGGGGTCTGGCGCACGACAATATTGCCGAACTCATCGGCGGTATCTGCCAGCTGGCGCGCAGCAAAGCGTACATCGCCCAGATCGGTGCGTACCGAACCTGCAGACAGGTTGAGCGAGCTGGTGGAGACGGCCCGTGACAGCTCGGCAATCGTGATGCCATAGCGGCGCATATTCTCCTCGGAAATCTCAATCGAGACTTCTTCGGGCAGGCGCGCCTGGATGTTCACAGCGGCGGCATCGGGTATGGAGGCTGACAGTTCGTTGCGGATTTCGCGGGCAATGCGCTGCAGTTCGCGCCGGTCAATATTGCCGTGAATGGCGATACCGGCGATCTGGCTTTGTGCCTGCCATTGCGTCACGCGTGGCTGGAAGGCGTCGACGGGCAGGTTGTTGATGGAATCCACCTGCAGCTTGACCGCGTCGAGGAACACTTTGGGGTCAACCGTGCTGTTGCCCTCGATATTGACCCAGCCACTGCCTTCCACCGCTGTCGCGGTAATGCGGCGCACGCCGTCAACAGCTGTCATTGCCTCTTCGATACGCAGGATGATCTGTTCCTCGATCTCCTGCGGCGAGGCTCCAGGCCAGGCCACCGAGACAGTGGCACCGGCGAATGAGGCAGCGGGATTATCGTCCCGCTGGATCTGCGAGTAGCCAATGATGCCGCCCACCAGGGCGATGACCATCAAAAGGTTGGCAGCAATGGAATTGCCGGCCCACCAGGCCAGCAGGCCGCGATGGGGCTTTTCGTCGGGACGTTCGACCATGATTTTCAGATCCTTCGCAGCGGCGTTCTAGTCAGCGCTGGCTACAGACGCGGCGGTGTCAGTGCCGGTGGTTTGCGGGTCGCCGTTTGCGCCGGGCGTTTCAGCACCTTCGCTATCGGGGAATATCGGCTCGCCATTGCCGTCGAGTGCGCGCACGCGCATCCCGTCGGAGGCACCGCGCAGCGGCGAGGTGACGACATATTCACCGGCCTCGACCCCGCTTGAGACGACCAGCCTCTCAGGACGGCTCTCGACGATCTGCACCGTCCTCACCGACAAGGTTCCGTCCGGTGTGGCGACCAGTACCTGGTCGGCGCCGCGCAACGCGCTGCGTGGCAGGGTGATCGCGCTATCCAGCGCACGTCCGGGCACCTGGGCCTCGACAAACAGACCCATGGCGAGAGGCGCGCCGGCAGCTTCGGCCGCTGCACCGAAAGGATCGGCCACTTCGGCAATGGCGTAGAGCGTGCGGGTCTGCGGATCGATACTGCTGTCAGTGCGCACGATACGGCCCTCCCATTCGCGCCAGGCACCGCCGAGACTGGCGCCCAGCGTGATGGCAGGGGCGGTCTCGAAGCTGTCTGCGCGGAAGGCAACAGGGATACCGGCCCGGCCAAGCTCGCTATCGGTAAAGGGCAGGCGCACCTGGGCGGTGTCGGTGGAGAATATCTCGCCAATCCGCGCGCCGGGACCAACATACTGGCCGAGGTCTGCCAGCTTTTCGCGGACACGGCCGTTGAACGGAGCGGTAATGCGGGTGCGCGCCAGTGCCAGCCGGGCTTCGCGCAGCGATGCCTCCGCACCGGCCAGCTGGGCGCGGGCGTCTGCCAGTTGCGGTTCACGCAATGTCAGGGCAGACGCGTCACCGTCACCGATGGCGCGCCATTCCTCGGCCGCGAGCCGGGCTTCGGCTTCCTCGCGGATCAGGGCCTGGCGGCGCTGTGTCACCAGTGCTTCGGCGCGGATCACGGCGAGGCGGTAATCCTCGTCCTCCAGGCGCACCAGCACCTCGCCTTCCTCAAAGAACCCGCCCTGCGTGAAGCTGGGGTTCACATAGGCGATGCGCCCGGAAACCTGCGCGACCAGGCCGATCTGCGTGACAGGGGAGACCTCGCCTTGCGTGCTGACCATGAGACGGACCGGGCTCTGAACAGCCTCGGCCACGAAGACGGCGGCGGGCCGGGGTACCGGCGTTTCACGCTCGGGCCGCGGCTGGGTGGCGCCCAGTATGACGAACAGGGCAACAAATCCCGCGATAATGAGTATCGGCAAGCCGATGAGCAGGAAGCGTCCGGTAGTTTTTGACATGACCAACCTCTTGAAGACGTATTCTTATTATTGTTCTGACGGGATGAGCCCGGCCGGCGCGCTGAACGGTCCGGCTATGGCAAGATGCAAGGCGATGCGATTGTCGATGCGTTCGCGCCGGGCCGTTATCAGCTGGGCTTCGGCCTGGATGAGGCGGGTCTGCGCATCGATGAGTTCGAAAATGGTGCCGACCCCGCTCGCATACTGACGCTCGACCAGTTGAAGGGCGGCCTGCGCCTCTTCCCTTGCTGTTTCCAGCGCCGATACCCGGTCGGCCAGCAGGCCGTCGGCGGTCAGCGCATTTTCAACCTCACGCAGGGCGGTGAGGCTGGTATTGACGTAAGACGCGGCCTGAGCGCGTGCCAAGGCAGCGGTCCGGTCGCGTTCAGCACGCAGCGCGCCTGCCCGGAATATCGGGGCGGTAAGCGAGGCTGTCAGGCTTTCCACCAGGGTGGAGGCGGAGAACAGGTCTGAAAATTCGCTCGTCTGCCCCGAATAGGAAGCGGTCAGCGACAGTGACGGGTAGAGCGCCTTGCGGGCTGCTTCGGCGGAAAAGCCCGCCGCAGCCAGCCGGAATTCAGCGGCCACGATGTCGGGACGGCGGCTGATAAGCGCGCCCGGTGTACCCGGAGAGGCCAGCGGGGCGAGCATTGGCAGCGCGGTACCCGGTGCAACATCTCCATCGGGGTAGGCGCCCAGCAGGGTCTGAAGGCTGCGGGCGGCCTCGCGTTCTGCGCGCTGGCGAAGGGCAAGCGTGGCGCGCGAACTGGCAAGCGCGGATCGCGCCGTACGTACATCAGAAGACCGCACAACACCGCGGACAAAGCGCCGCTCGACAATGTCCAGCTGGCGCTGGCGGGTATCGACATCGCGTTCTGACAGCTCGCGCTGCAGCCGGGCTTCGGTCAGAGCGAACCAGCCTCTGGCGACACTGGCGGCAATGGACAGCTCTGCGCCGGCATAATCGGCCTCGGCAGCTTCAGCGCTGAGCGCGCTGGCGCGGGCCTGATTGGAGATACGCCCCCAGACATCGGCCTGCCAGCTGACATCCAGCCCGGCGGTGTAAACTTCACCGGCGGGGCGTGTGGTAGCGGTTGTGCCGATATCGACGGAGGGAAGGCGCGGGGCCTGACCAGCGCGCGCCGAAGCTCTTGCGGCTTCTGTATTGGCGCGTGCGGCTGCCAGATCCGGGTTGTTTGCCAGCGCGGTTGCGATCAGGCCCGCCAGAGCCTCATCGCCAAGGGCGCCAACCCAGTCAGTTTCCTGCGGACCGGCAGCGTCAGGCGCGCTGACATAGGTGTCCGGGAGGGCCAGATCGGGCGCGACGGAGAGCTGCGGCGTGCCAGCGCACGCCACAACGATCAGGGAGGAGGAGAGTATGAGGCTATACCGGAGCACCCGGGATTCCTTCTTTTGATGATGGTTCAAGATGGCGGCACCCTAGCGGCGACTATGCGAATGTCAACAAAAGTTTATCGAAAAACGCTAAAAATATCTCGAATTACAGAAAATTCATCTTGTCGCCCCTATCCGGAATTTCGTGCGCGGCTCACATTGAGCCGTCAAAAACCCGTGCTAAGACCGGAAGATGGCAAACGAAAAACCAGCGGTCAGAACGCCTGCCACCCCGGACCGGCCCCGGCGGCGCGATATTGTCATAACGGCGCTGCTGGGTCTGCTGGTTTTGCTTGTTCTGCTGGTTGGCGGCGTGCTTGCGCCAGGGGCCTGGCTGGCCGCATCACTCGCCTTTTCCGCGCTTGCCTTTGTCTATTTTCTCACAGCCGTGACCCGGGTTTCGCCCCGGTCTGCGGTGCAGATGTCGCGTCCGGTCCATGCCAGCGAGCTGGAGTCCGCCGATGTCATGCTGGAGAAGATTGCCGTCCCGGTCCTTCTGATCGGTCCCGGCGGACGCATAGAGCGCGCCAATCCGGCCGCGCGCGCCTTTCTGGCCCTGGGGGCTGAGGGCGGGCTTCTGTCGAATTCGCTGCGTCAGCCGCGCGTGCTTGAAGCGGTCAGTGCGGCCTTGCGCGGGGAGCGCGGCGCGGTTGTGGAGTATGCCAGCCTTGCGCCGATTGAAAGCCATGTGCGCGCCTTTGTGGAGCCGCTGCGCATGCCGGTCGCCGGTCCGATGCCGTGGCGTGCCATGCTGGTGCTGGCCGACGAGACCTCGTCAAAACGGGCCGAGCGCATGCGCGCCGACTTCCTGGCCAATGCCAGTCACGAATTGCGCACGCCTCTGGCCTCTCTGTCCGGCTTTATCGACACATTGCGCGGGCCCGCCCGCGATGATGAGGCGGCGAGGGACCGGTTTTTGTCCATCATGCGAGAGCAGACAGACCGGATGCGCCGCCTGATCGATGATCTGCTCTCGCTCAGCCGGGTGGAGATGAACGAGCACTTGCCGCCATCAGGCGAAGCAGATCTCGGAGCCATCGCACGCGACGTGGTCGACAGTTTGCGGCCCATGGCCGATGCGCGTGCCATCACGCTGGAGCTGTCACTTCCCGATGAACCGGCCCGGATCACGGGTGATCGCGACCAGGTTTACGAGGTGGTGGAGAATCTCGTCGAGAACGCCATCAAGTATTCGCCCGAAGGGGCCGTGGTCGCCATCGAGGCGCTGGACAACTGTGCACGGGATGTTGCCGAGCACGCGCCTGAGCGGCTCGCACCGCAGAGTGCGCGCCTGTTGCTGGCCGGCCCGCCTTTTGACCCGCGCCAGCGCTATGGCGTGCTGCGCGTGCGCGATCATGGGGCAGGCATTGACCGGCGCTACCTGCCCCGCCTGTCAGAGCGCTTCTACAGGGTCGACGGGCAGAAAAGCGGCCCGACGGCGGGAACCGGGCTGGGCCTGGCAATCGTCAAGCACATCATTACCCGTCACCGGGGCGGCTTCAGTGTCGAAAGCGCGCCAGATACCGGTTCGACCTTCTCGGTATTCCTGCCCAAACCTGCAGAAGGCAGCAAGGCTGCCAGCCCGGCCCAGCCCGTTGCGGCGGCCAGTGCGCCGGAGGCGGAAGCGGAGTAATCCCCCGGTTGCGCCCGGCGCTGTCGCAAAACTGTAATCCAACCGTCATATTTGGGTGATCGATCCGCGCCAGTTTGCGCCGCTAACCGGCAGGCGGGGCAGCAATGCGTCTGCCGGACGAGGTCATAGATGCAATTGTCCCTTATTACGGCACTCGCGCTGCTTGTGCTCACGGCCACCGGCTTTCTTGCCGGGCGCAGCCGTGCGTTTGCGCTTGCCGAAAAGGACGATAAGCGCCTCCACTCGCTGCCCAGCTATCACGGCTATTACGTGGCGCTGTGGGCGGGTCTGCCGGGCTTTACCTTCCTCGCTGCCTACGCTCTGGCCGGCACGATGCTCGTCAACACGATTGTGCTTGGCCAGATGGAGCGGGCTGCCGAGCCGCTGCAGGCGCGCTACGAGCTGGCTCTGGCCAGCGATGAAGTCTGGTCTGACGCGGTTGCTGAGATTGCCCGGCTTGACGGCGAAATGGCAGTGCTTCGCGATGAGGCCGAGGCGGTGATTGCCGCTGAAGGCGTGCAGTCCGGCGCCGTGGCGGCCTTGCGCGCGCGTCAGGATGAGCTTCAGTTCGCACAGGACGATGCGCGCTTTACCCGTAATGCCCGCGAGGATTTGATCGCCGGTGACATCCTGCAGGCTGTGCCGGAAGCAGATGACCACGCGCTGGCCCGCGCCGGGTTCGAGTTCTCGCGTCTGCCTGTTCAGGAGCGCGAGGTCTTTCTCGCCGATGCGCGCGCGCTGGCCTTTGGTGATGGCTTGGCGAGCCGTGACACGCCGGAGCTGCGCGCCGTTGCCGATGCGCTGCGCCCGGTTCATTCAGGTATTTTGTGGGGTGCAAGCCTTGGCGCGCTGGCGCTGGCTCTGGCGGGTCTGGTCTTTGCCCGCACCCATCTGGCGCCGCGGTTCCGGGCGCGTAACCGCGTTGAATGGGTCATCTCAGCGGCGCTGGCGCTCGCCTCTCTGATCGCAATCCTGACGACGCTGGGCATCGTCTTTTCGCTGCTGTTTGAAAGCCTGCGCTTCTTTGCCTCCATCGACTGGCGGGTGTTCGACTTCCTGTTCGGTACGCAATGGAGCCCGCAGACCGCCATCCGGCCCGGCCAGATCGGCCAGTCCGGCTCGTTCGGCGCGGTGCCGCTGTTTGCCGGTACGGCCCTCATCACCCTGATTGCCATGATGGTCGCAGCGCCGGTCGGCCTGTTTGCCGCGATATACCTGTCGGAATACGCCGATAGCGGGGTGCGGGCATGGGCCAAGCCCGTGCTGGAGGTCCTCGCAGGCGTTCCCACCGTGGTCTACGGCTTCTTTGCCTTGCTGACCGTGGGGCCGCTCCTGCGCGATTTTGCGCTGTTCCTCGGCTATGAGGATGCGGTGACGCAGAGCGCCCTGTCGGCGGGTCTGGTGATGGGCGTGATGATTATCCCGTTCGTGTCCTCGCTGTCCGATGACGTCATCAACGCCGTGCCGCAGTCCTTGCGCGACGGTGCCTATGCGATGGGCGCGACCAAGTCTGAAACCATCCGTCACGTCGTTTTTCCAGCAGCGCTACCAGGTATTGTCGGCGCACTGCTGCTGGCGGTATCGCGCGCGGTGGGCGAGACCATGATCGTGGTGATGGCCGCAGGTCAGGCGGCCAATCTGACGGCCAACCCGCTGGAATCGGTGACGACCATCACCGTCCAGATCGTCACGCTTCTGACCGGTGACCAGGAGTTCAACAGTCCCAAGACGCTCTCCGCCTTTGCGCTGGGTCTGGTCCTGTTCGTGCTCACCTTGATCCTCAACATCATCGCGCTGCGCGTGGTGCAGAGCTATCGGGAAAAGTATGACTGACGCCCCCCGCCCAGCGATAGCCGAAGCGGTCCGCCAACGGCTCGCGCGCCGGCACCGTGCCGAAGGCCGGTTCCGCGCCTTTGGCGTGGGCGCAATCGCGCTTGCCATCATTTTTCTGGGTGTGCTTCTGGGTACCATCACGCTGCAGGCAAGCGGCGCTTTCACCAATTATGTCATCACCCTGCCGGTAACGCTTGAGCGGACGATTGCCGACCCGCGCGGCGATATGAGCGAAGCCTCGCTGCGCCGGGGCAGCTATAACCAGCTCATCCAGCGCGCCGTGCAGTCGGAGTTTCCGGCCGCCTCTTCGCGCAGCGATCTGCGCGAGCTGTTCGGGCTCTATAGCGGGCTGAATGCCGCGTCGGTCATGCGCCGTGTGATTGCCGATCCGTCACTGGTCGACACCACGATCAATGTCACCATGCCCGCCAATCACGAAGTCGACCTCTATCTGAAGGGCATTACGGTCGATGAGCATATTTCGGCGGGTAGCGGCACGATCGAAGCTGACAGTGTGTCCGGCAGTGTCGCCCTGTCATCGGATACGCCTGCCTTTGCCAACGCCATTGCGCGCATCCGTCAGCAGGCCGTCTCCGAGCGTGAGGTGTTGCTGACCCGCGCTGCGCGTCTGGAAGCCGAAGCGGCAAACGCGGCCAGCCGCGATGCGCGTGAAGCGGGGCTCGCGGCCGCCCGGCGTGCGCGCGATGAAGCGGCGCGGTTTGACGCCGTGATCGATCCTGAATCGCGGATCGTGCTCGGCCCGCGCACGGCGAGCCTCCTGATCCGCGTCAATGGCGGAGTGGTTGCCGTTTCCGCCCTGACACCCGATGGCCGCGAGGCCGAGGGCCGGGTTCTCCTGCCGCTGGAAAGCGCAGAGGCGTCCGGCAGCTGGAGCGAGTGGGTCATCGAGACACCGGCGGCGGGCCGGCGCATTACCGATCAGCAGGCGGTCTACGCCCGCACGCTTGAAGAGCGCGGCATGGTGGAGCGCCGCTTCAACACCAATCTGTTCCTCAATGCCGACAGCCGCGAGCCTGAGCTGGCCGGCGTGATGGGCGCCTTTATCGGCTCGGTGCTGACCATGCTGGTCACCATGCTGCTGGCAGTGCCGATTGGTGTTGGCACGGCCATCTATCTGGAAGAGTTCGCGCCGAAGAACCGGCTGACGGGCTTTATCGAGGTCAATATCAATAATCTGGCTGCCGTGCCGTCCATCGTGTTCGGCCTGCTGGGTCTGGCGGTGTTCATCAACACGTTCGGCATGCCGCGCTCCGCGCCTCTGGTCGGGGGCTTCGTGCTGGCGCTGATGACATTGCCTACCGTAATCATTTCCTCGCGCGCAGCGCTGCGGGCTGTGCCGCCCTCCATCCGGGAAGCGGCGCTGGGCGTTGGCGCATCGCGCACCCAGGCGGTGTTCCAGCACGTTCTGCCGCTCGCCATGCCGGGCATACTGACAGGCTCGATCATCGGGCTGGCGCAGGCGCTGGGCGAGACCGCGCCCCTCCTGATGATCGGCATGGTAGCCTTTGTGGCCGATGCGCCTTCGCTTGGCCTGTCAGGGCTTACCCAGCCTTCGACGGTGATGCCGGTTCAGGTCTTCCTGTGGTCGGGCGCATCCGAGCGCGCTTTCGAGATGCGTACAGCCGCCGCCATTCTGGTGCTGCTGACGCTGATGATCATTTTCAATGCGGTTGCAATCATTCTGCGCCGCCGTTTCGAACGGAGATGGTGAGATGGCAGATTCTGCTGCCCCCACGCACACCGGCAAGACAGTCTACCACCCCGCCGAGAGCAGCCATCCCGTGAAGGTGGCCGCTTCGGGCGTAGAGGTGTTCTATGCCGAGAAACAGGCGCTTCACGGCATCAATCTGGACATTCGCGACCGCTCGGTAACGGCGTTTATCGGCCCGTCGGGCTGTGGCAAGTCGACTTTCCTGCGTTGCATCAACCGGATGAATGACACGATCGACACGGCGCGGGTTCACGGCTCGATCCGGATCGACGGCGAAGAGATAAATGATCGCGGCGTTGATCCTGTCCTGCTGCGTGCGCGGGTGGGCATGGTGTTCCAGAAGCCAAACCCCTTCCCGAAAAGCATTTATGACAATGTCGCCTATGGGCCGCGTATTCACGGGCTTGCTTCGGGCAAGGATGAGCTGGACGCGATTGTCGAAACCTCGCTCAAAAAGGCAGGTCTGTGGGATGAGGTGGCAGACCGGCTGGACCAGCCCGGAAACTCGCTCTCCGGCGGCCAGCAGCAGCGTCTGGTCATTGCCCGCGCCATCGCGGTCAACCCGGAAGTGATCCTGATGGACGAGCCCTGCTCGGCGCTCGATCCCATCGCGACCGCGCGCATTGAAGAGCTGATTGACGAGCTGCGGGAGAATTACTGCCTCATCATCGTCACCCACTCCATGGCGCAGGCCGCGCGGGTGTCACAGATGACGGCCTTCTTCCATCTCGGTCATCTGGTGGAATACGGACCGACCGAGGAGATCTTTACCAACCCGCGTGACCGCCGCACGCAGGACTATATTACCGGCCGCTTCGGATAAGCAGCCGGCCGCCTGACCATGGAGCGCTTTTGCTCCGCAAAAAGGTAATCGCCATGAATAGCCCGGCACAGCAGGGTCATCACATCGTCAAAGCCTTCTCCGAGGAGCTCGAACAGCTTTCCGCCGCCGTTGCGACCATGGGCGGGCTCGCAGAAAGCATGATCTCCGATGCGATTGACGCCATCATCACCCGCGACAGCGATCTCGCCCTTGAAGTCGCAGAACGTGACAAGCGCATCGATGTGCTGCAGCGCGATGTGGAGCGGCAGATCATTCGCCTTCTGGCCTTGCGCCAGCCTCTGGCGTGGGATTTGCGCGTCTGCATCGCGGCGCTGAAGATATCGGCAGACTTGGAACGCGTCGGTGATCTGGCCAAGAACATCGCCCGGCGCACGCGTGCGCTCAACGAGGCGGAGCCGCTGGCGCTCACCAAGTCTGTCGAACGCATGGGCCGTCTCGTCCAGCGCCATCTGCATGAAGTGCTCGACGCCTATGTGAGCGGCGAGATTGCCGGCGCGGTCGGTGTCTGGGAACGCGATGATGATGTCGATGAGCATTATAATGCGCTCTTCCGCGAGCTTCTGACCTGCATGGCAGAAGACCCCCAGCTGATCGGCCCGGGTACGCACCTTCTCTTCATTGCCAAAAATCTCGAGCGGGTGGGCGATCACGCCACCAATATCGCCGAGCTGGTTCACTATGCCGTTACGGGCAGCGAGCTTACGGCCGAACGGCCCAAGGGCACGCCGCTTGAAAGCGGCGCAAGCTAGGGAACACTGCCATGCAACCGCATGTTCTGGTCGTTGAGGATGAAGATGCGCTGGCCGAACTGCTTCAGTACAATCTGAAGAAGGAAGGTTTCCGCGTCACTGTGGCAGCCGATGGCGAGGAGGCGATGATCCTCGTCGACGAACGCCAGCCCGACATCATCCTTCTGGACTGGATGCTGCCGAAAGTATCGGGCATCGAGGTGTGCCGCCGCCTGCGCGGGCGACAGGAGACGCGCAATATCCCGATCATCATGCTGACAGCGCGCGGCGAGGAAGCCGACCGTATCCGCGGCCTTGATACCGGCGCGGACGATTACATCATCAAGCCGTTCCTGATGAATGAGCTGTTTGCCCGCGTTCGCGCAATCCTTCGCCGTATCCGTCCGGGCCTTGCCGATGACAAGGTGGTGGTCGGCGAGATCTCGATTGACCGGGTGGCGCACCGCGTCTCACGCGCCGGGCGCGATATCCATCTGGGTCCGACCGAGTTCCGCCTGCTCGACTATTTCATGCAGCATCCGGGGCGCGTTTTCTCGCGCGAGCAATTGCTTGATGCGGTGTGGGGTTCGGATGTCTATGTGGAGGCGCGCACGGTCGATGTGCATGTGGGCCGTCTGCGCAAGGCGCTCAATAACGGGCATGAAACCGATCCGATCCGCACCGTCCGCTCCGCAGGCTATGCACTGAACGCGGAATAGGTCCGGCCGCCAGGCCGTGACGAAAAAGCCCGGCTCGTCGAGCCGGGCTTTTTTATCGTCAGAAGGATCGGGCCCTAGAAATTCGCCCGCCGCCCGGATGCCAGGCTGTCGAGCACCGCGCGGGCATCTTCGGCCGGCTTGCGCTTGCGTTTGGCCTGCGGCTGGTAGGCCATTTGCGAATGGGCTTCGCAATACGCCTGACCCGGTGTGGTCTTGTGGCCGCAGAAGCGGAAAGACGCATCGGCCGGGTCGCCGACCGGCCATTTGCACATGCCTTCGCGCAAGGTAAGCACGGTGGCGTAATCGCCAGATGGCAGGACATGCGGCTCCACTGGGACGGGCGTGGGCGCCGGAGCGCGCACAATGGCTGGCTCGCTGCCATTGGCCGTCTTGGCTTTCGCATTTGCCTGCGATGGAGTGGAGGCCGTACGTGGCCTTGGTGCCAGCTTGGGCGCAGCCACACGCCGGGTCGGGCGCGAGGGTGCAGCCCGGCCGGACAGGCCAAGGCGGTGCACCTTGCCGATCACGGCGTTGCGGGTTACCCCGCCAAGCTGTTTGGCGATCTGGCTGGCGCTCAGACCGTCTGCCCACAGTTTTTTCAGGGTTTCCACCCGTTCGTCTGTCCATGCCATGGCGGTGCGCTCCTCGCCTTATACGCTACAGTATTGGACCCCAAGGGATTGATGGCGGCCAGGCCGCAACACCCTATATCTTGGGGTCTGACACGAAATACAGTATCGGCGGGTTCTCATAGCACAAGATGCGGCGCTGATTCGGACGTGGAAAACTTCCGTGTTGTGCACTCGCATCGCGCTGCCAGACCGTGCTAGAGGGTTTCGGGCAATCAGCCAGAACGAGGCGAAAAGGGTCCGGTCATGCCAGACACGTCCAGCCAGAGCGATGCGGTGAAGACCAGCCTTGCCGGGCCGGTACCGCCGCAGCCACGCCCGATTGGCGCCATCAACTGGCTGGGCCTGTGGACGCTCTACAAGAAGGAAGTGCGCCGCTTCCTGAAGGTCAGCTTCCAGACGGTCGCCGCCCCGGTCGCCACGAC
This sequence comes from Glycocaulis abyssi, assembly GCF_041429775.1. Taxonomy (NCBI): domain Bacteria; kingdom Pseudomonadati; phylum Pseudomonadota; class Alphaproteobacteria; order Maricaulales; family Maricaulaceae; genus Glycocaulis; species Glycocaulis abyssi. The sequence continues at coordinate 2,807,581 of NZ_CP163421.1, forward strand.
CCTGCTCTACATGATGGTGTTTTCGCTGGCCATCGGGGTCACGCGCGAGGCGCCGGGCGGGCTGCCCTTTGTGGTCTTTCTGGCCCCCGGCCTGGTGATGATGGGGCTTTTGAACAACGCGTTTGCAAACTCATCCTCCTCGCTGATCGTGGCCAAGGTGCAGGGCAATACGGTCGATTTCCTGATGCCGCCTCTATCTGCGGGCGAGCTGGCGGCGGCCTTCATTGGCGGTGCCATAACGCGCGGCGTGATGGTCGCGGCTGCCTCTGCGCTGGTCATCATGCCGTTTGCGTCCGTGCCGGTGTCCCATGTGTGGGCGATCGTGTTCTTTGGCGTCGGCGCGGCGGCCATGCTGGGGATGGCGGGCGTGATTGCCGGGGTGTGGGCGGAGAAGTTCGATCACCTCGCGGTCATCACCAATTTCATCATCATGCCGCTGACCTTCCTGTCGGGCACGTTCTATTCGATCTCGATCCTGCCCGAGCCCTTCCAGACGATCAGTCACGCCAACCCGTTCTTCTATCTGATTGACGGGTTCCGCTACGGCTTCATCGGGTATGCCGACGGCAATATCGCCATTGGCGTTGTGGTGACGCTGGTCATCAATGCCGCGCTTCTTGTCGCCTGCTATGGCGTATTGCGGTCCGGCTGGCGGCTGAGAACCTAGGTATCCTTCACTATTTTTGCCGGAGACACGTATATGCCCACCCCGCTTTTTGACACCTATGCCCCGCCCTCGCAGATATTCGAGCGCGGTGAAGGCGTCTTCCTGATCGAGCGCAGTGGCGAGAAGTATCTCGACTTCATCTCCGGTATTGCGGTGAACGCGCTGGGCCATGCCCATCCCAAGGCCGTGGCTGCCCTTAAAAGCCAGGCTGAAAAGCTCTGGCACACCTCCAACATGTTCACCGTGCCGGGACAGCATGAGCTGGCGGCGAAATACTGCCAGAACAGCTTTGCCGACCGCGTCTTCTTCACCAATTCAGGCACCGAGGCGATCGAGTGCGCGATCAAGACCGCGCGCCACTATCACTTCGTCAACGGACGCCCCGACCGCTACCGCATCATCACCTTCACCGGCGCCTTCCATGGCCGCACCTATGGCGGCATCAATGCGGGCGGCAATCCGGCCTATCTGGAAGGCTTCGGGCCGCGCATGGAGGGGTTTGACCCAATTGCCTTTGGCGATCACGACGCCGTAAAGGCCGCCATCACCGAAGAAACAGCCGCCATCCTTGTCGAGCCCGTTCAGGGCGAAGGCGGCGTGCGCGCTTTGCCGGATGTGTGCCTGCGCGGACTTCGCGAGCTGTGCGACGAGCATGGCCTGTTGCTGATCTATGACGAGGTGCAGTGCGGGGCAGGGCGCACCGGCAAGCTGTGGGCCCATGAATGGGCGGGCAGCGCCGCGCCCGACATCATGGCCGTTGCCAAGGGGGTTGGTGGCGGTTTTCCGATGGGGGCCTGCCTGACGACAGAGGCGGCTGGCGCCCACATGGTGGTCGGCACGCATGGCTCCACTTTTGGCGGCAACCCGCTGGCGATGGCCGTCGGCAATGTCGTCTATGATGAGCTGACTGCGCCGGGCTTCATGGAGCACGTCGTGGACGTGTCCAATTTCCTGCACCAGCAGCTGCATGGCCTGGCCGATACCCATTCGGCCAAGGTTGAAGAGGTGCGTGGCAAGGGTCTTCTGGTCGGTCTGAAGCTGAAAACGGGCTATGTGAACAAGACACTGGCAAAGCACGCGCGCGATCACCATCTGCTGATCGGTGCGGCGGGTGATAATGTGGCCCGGATGGCTCCGCCGCTTATCATTGAGGAAGCTCACGCCCGTCAGGCGGTAGAGGCGCTGGACAAGGCCCTCGCCGCGCTGGAACAGGGCTAGGCGAAAACACGCAAGGCGCAGCATGGACGAGAACACGCTTGGCTCCGGCCCGGATGCTCTGGGCCGGACGGATGACATTGTAGCCGCTTTCCAGCTGGAGAAACGGCCCGTATCGGGCCGTGTGGTCCGGCTCGGCCCGGTCGTGGACGAAATCCTCTCCGCGCATGATCTGCCCGTGGCCGTCGCAGCCCTGCTGGGCGAGGCGGTATTGCTGGCGGTGCTGATCGGGGACTCCCTGAAATTTGAAGGCCGCCTGATCGTGCAGGCCAGCGGCGCCAACTCCAATCCCGGCGGGCTGGGCGGCGAGGGCGCCGTCAGCTTTGTTGTGGCCGACTATGCCGTAGGCGAGGGCGTGCGCGGCTTCGCCCGCTATGACGCAGACCGTGTGGCCGCGCTGGAGGCCGAGCATGGCCCGCGCCCCGGAGCCGAACGCCTGCTGGGTTCGGGTGCCTTCGCCATGACCATCGATCAGGGCTCCGATATGGAGCGCTATCAGGGCGTTGTGGCGCTGGACGGCCCGACGCTTGCCGCGTGTGCGGAGCATTATTTCGCTCAGTCCGAACAGGTGCCGACCCGCATCCGCCTGGCGGTTGGACAGGAAATGATCGCTGGCGGCAAGACGCGCTGGCGGGCGGGCGGCGCGATATTGCAGCGCATTGCCGGTGATGATGCGCGCGGCCATGATGCGCATGCCTTCGCCGACGCGCAGGTGCTGTTCGATACGGTTGAAGACGATGAGCTGCTGGATCCCGGCGTGTCATCCGGCCGCCTGCTCTACCGGCTCTTCCATGAGGACGGCGTTCGGCTACAGCCCTCAAAGCCTGTGTTGAAGCGCTGTACGTGCGAGCGTGAGCGGCTGGCGCGCATCCTTGCGGGTTTCCCGGCAGAGGATCGTGACGAGATGGTCAAGGACGGCGCCGTTGTGATGACGTGCGAGTATTGCAATCGCGACTGGCGTTTCAGCGAGGCTGAGATCGACGCAGCGGGCTAGCTGCGCCAGAAGGCGGGTGTGAACAGGGCCAGCATGGTCAGCACCTCCAGCCGGCCGACCAGCATGGTGAAGCTCATCACCCATTTGGCGGCATCGGGCAAAGGCTGGAAATTGCCCGCCGGGCCTATGATGTCGCCAAGGCCGGGGCCGACATTGGCAATCGTTGTGGCCGCGCCTGACAGCGCCGTCACCGGGTCCAGCCCGATCAGGGACAACAGGATCGCCGATACCGCAAACGCGCCGAAAAACAGGAACACAAAGCCGAGCACCGAGCGCACGGTCGCTTCGGGCACCGGCTTGCCATCGTAATGCACCGAGCGCACTGCACGCGGGCGGGCATAGCGGTGCAGATAGGTCAGCATGGCGGAAGCCGCGATCTGGTGACGGAACACCTTGATCGAGCAGGTGCTGGAACCTGCGCATCCGCCTGCGAACATCAGGATGAAGAAGACCATGACGGGCATGGTGCCCCAGCTGGCGAAATCCGCGCTGCCATAGCCGGTGCCGGTCATCACCGAGACGGCGTTGACGGCGGCCGCCCGCCAGGCGGGCAACTCGCCAGTGTCCACATCATTGACCAGCAGGAGCAGTGTCAGGCTCGCGCAGGCGACAAACACCAGGATCAGGAAGGCACGCACCTGTGGATCGTTGAGCACCCGGTCCGGGCGGCCCTGAACGGCGCGCAGGAAGACCAGGAAGGGCAGGGCCGACAATATCATGAAGACCAGTGCCACGAGATCTGCGCCCTCATGGGCCCACGCGCCGATCGAGGCGTCGCTGGTTGAAAATCCGCCCGTCGCCACCGTCGTCATGGCGTGGGCCGCTGCGTCAAACGCGTTCATCCCGGCAAAGCCATAGGCGATAAAACAGGCAAAGGTCAGCACCAGATAGATCAGACCGACAGCGCCCGCGATCTCGCCCGCGCGCGGCAGCGCCTTGTCCACCTTGTCAGAGCTTTCCAGCCGGAAAAGCTGCATGCCGCCAATGCCCAGAACCGGCCAGATAGCCATCGCCGTGACGATGATGCCTATGCCGCCAATCCATTGCAGGATGGCGCGCCAGATCAATACGCCTGCGGGCAGGTCCTGCAGGCCGGTCAGCACGGTTGCGCCTGTGGTGGTGATACCGGAGACGGACTCAAAAATGGCGTCGGTCCAGCTCATGCCGATACCGGCCAGATGCAGCGGGATAGATGCGGCCAGACCCAGCACAATCCATGAGCCGGATGTCACCAGGATCGCGCCTCTGGCATCAAGGTCGAACCCGTCCCCGCGGCCCATCAGCGCCATGATGCCGCCGACAAATCCGCACAGCACCGCCGAGCCGAAAAAGGCATGCGCCGACTCTGCATCCACATTGAGATCGATAATGGCCGGCACCAGCATGGCCGCGCCGAGCGCCGCCAGCAGCACGCCCAGAATGAAGATGACAGTGCGGGTATAGATGCTCACGCGGCAGCCTTTCGGCGCGTCAGCCTAATGCAGCGTGGCCGGCATGAAGGGGCTGTCCAGCGCAAAGGAGGGAATGGCGGCATTGAACATGGCTCCGTCCGCCCGGCGCATCTCGTACTGGCCGCTCATAAAGCCCGACGGCGTGGGCAGGGGCGCGCCCGATGTATAGCGGAAGCATTCTCCCGGGGCGATAACCGGCTTTTCCCCGATGACCCCCTCGCCCTTGACCACGCGGGTGCGGCCCTTGGCATCGGTTATCCGCCATTCGCGCGTCATCAGCTGCACCGGAGCAGCGCCCGAATTTTCAATCTCGACGGTATAGGACCAGATATAGCGGTTCTCGTCCGGCTCGGATTCTGTTTCCAGATAATCCGGCTCGACACGGATGATAACGCCTTCGGTCTCCAGCATGTACATGGCGGTATGAAACTCCTCTGGACAGGATGAGACACCTCTTGGTGCTGACGCTCAAGGGGTTTCGCGCAGGTATGCCTGCCAGCGCCATTGCAAACCCTGCCGCCATGCGGAACGGTGCGCCCTCTATCCCTCTTGGTGAGTCGCGCCTTTCCCATGTCCAAGCCCGGTATCCTGACCGATCTCGACCTTGCCGCTCTGGTCTCCTCCGGAGCCATTGCCGCGCCGGGCATAGAGGATGGCCAGATACAGCCTGCAAGCCTTGATCTGCGTCTTGGAACAAAGGCTTACCGTCTCCGGGCGAGCTTCCTGCCCGGCCCGGCGCGCAGTGTGGATGACTGTCTGGCCTCCGGTATTGTCATACACGAGATCGCGCTGACCGGCGGGGCCGTGCTGGAGACGGGCTGCGTCTATCTTGTCCCGCTGATGGAAAGCCTCTCCTTGCCGGGCGATTTGAGCGCGGCGATGAACCCGAAAAGCTCCACCGGCCGGCTGGATGTCTTTACCCGTGTCATCGGGAATAATGCAGCGGCGTTCGATCAGCTGCCAGCGGGCTATTCCGGCCCGCTCTGGGTGGAAATATCCCCGCGCACCTTTTCCATCCTTGCCCGCCCCGGCGACCGTCTGGTGCAGGTGCGGCTGCGCCGGGGGGCGCTCAAAGCCGGGCTTTCCCAGGTGCTTAGCGTCGATCTGCAGGCGGCGGGCAACGCGCCTGTCGGCTGGCGCGCCAAGCGCCACAGCCCGCTGGTGGATTTGAGCCGGATTGGCGCGCATGCCGCGCTCGATTTCTGGGAACCGCTATATGCCCCTAAGGGACAGATCGTGCTCGATCCGGGGGAGTTCTACATACTGGCTTCACGCGAGGCGGTGGAGATCCCCTTGGAGGACGCCGCCGAGATGGCGCCCATTGCGCCGGAAATAGGGGAGTTCCGCGCCCACTATGCCGGGTTTTTCGACCCCGGTTTCGGCCTTGGCGCACCGGCAAAGGCGGTGCTGGAGGTGAGGGGGCGCGACGTGCCCTTCATCCTGGAACACGGTCAGGCCGTGGCCCGTCTGGTCCATGAGCCGATGGCGGGAAAAATCGGTTCGGCCTATGGCGCAAACGGCTCCAACTATCAGGGTCAGGGTCTGAAACTCGGCAAGCATTTCAAGGCTTAAGTGGCCCTAGGCCGAACAGCGGGCCCCGCCGAGCACGCAGAACTGCGCGCAGAATTTATGGTTCAGCTTCACCGGCTTCAGGCTCTCTGTGAGGGTCTGCGCCAGTTCAAATTGCGGGTCATAGGGCAGGAGGGTGCAGGCGACCACGGCAGGCTTTTCCGCCCCCCGGCGCTTGATGATCATGCGGCTGGACGCGCACATGATCTCGGCCGGATTTTTATTGAGGATACCCCAGCAATCGACGGTGATTTCCGGCGGTGAACCCGCCGGATCCATCTCCGGGAAGATCACCATCTCAGCCGGATTGGCCGCATCAATATCCCACCTGTGCGCCGCGATCAGGGCGGCGTAGCCCGCGCGTGCCTGTGCCATGGTTTCATCGGTCATCTGACGGCCTGCCAGCGCAAGCAAAAATTTGTTTTTGCTCAGCCAGTTAATGCCCTCAAGCGTCGCGGCAAAACCACCCGCTCCGCGCTCAGTATCGTGTACCTCAGGCGTGTAGTGATCGAGGCTGATGCGAAGGGTTATCTGCCCCGGATAGCGGGCCTGTAAATCCAGCAATTGTTCCTGCACGCGCGGGCGCATCATGGGCCGCATGGCGTTGGTAAGGATGAGGACGCGGTGGCCGCGTTTCAGCGCCGCTTCGGCAAGCCCCGCCATATGGGGATTGAGGAAGGGTTCTCCCCCGGTAAAGCCGATCTCTATAGGCCCCGGGACCAGCGCGTCCACCTCGTCCAGATAGGGCTCCAGCTCGTCGGGGGTGATGTAGACAAGCCGGTCATTATCCGGCGAGCTTTCGATATAGCAGTTGGCACAGGCGATGTTGCACAGCGTGCCGGTCAGCACCCAGAGCGTCTGCAATCTGTCAAACGTAACGCTCGCGCGCATTTCGCCCTTCGCGGTGATGTCCGGGTGGGTAAAGGGCGCAGGGCTGGAAGCGGCAAGCGTCTGGGTCATAAGGCTTTCTACGCAGCTTGGCGGGTCGGTGGATCAGCGCTGGACGCTAGCAGGGCGGCCGGGCCAAGGCAAAGCGCTTGCGGTTCGCCAAGCTTTCACTCCCCATTCAGCTACGATCCGGCTAGGGTGGATAGATACACAGGGGGAGGTCCTTATGGGCGGTCTGTTCAAATTTATCGGGGATATTCTCAAACCAATCCTGACCATTGTGGTCACGATTTTTCTTGGCGCCTTCCTGCTATCGGTGTTCTGGCCGGCGGCCGATGCGTGGATAATTAGCCATGTCCCGGCATGGGAAAGGCTGTCGCCCGCCATTTTGCAGGTGCGCGACTGGCTGGGCATTCACCAGCCCGAACCCGATCCGTGGTGGATGTTCTGGCGCAATGATTAGCGCCTAAAGCCGCTTTGCAAACAGGCGGTTGAAGGCTCCGTCTTCAGTCGTCAGCGCGTCCACGCTGCCGGTCTGGACGATGCGGGCATGCTCCATCACCAGCCCCTCGCGCGCCCGCGCCAGCAAGGCCGGGCGGTGCGTGACGATGAGGACAGAGCGGCGCTTGTCGGCATCCAGCCAGGCATCGAGCGCATCAAGGAATTCCGCCTCTGTCCGGCTGTCCAGCCCTTCGGTCGGCTCATCAAGCAGCATGACGGGCGCATCACGCAGGAAGGCGCGGGCAAGCGCAATGCGCCTTGCCTGTCCGCCGGACACGAGGCGCCCCTCCTCGCCAATCCAGGTCAGCAATCCATCGGGCAGAGCGCGCACGAAATCGGCGGCTCTGGCCTGCTCAAGTGCTTGCCAGAGCTGGCTTTCTGTCGCGTCGGGCCGGGCCAGCAGAAGGTTTGCCCGCACCGTGGTCGAGAGCAGGTCGGCACGCTGATCGACGAGGGACAGACGCTCTCTTGTTCGCGCCGGGCCAAGGGCGGCCAAGTCTGTCCCGCCGAGCCGAATATCCCCGCTATCCGGAGCATAAAAGCCCATCAGCAAACGGATAATACTCGACTTTCCAGACCCCGAAGCCCCCACAAGCGCTACCCGCCCGCCTTCGGGCAGGGTGAAGCTGACATCTTGCAGGGCGGGGCGGGACTGGCCGCCGGGATAGGTAAATCCGACCGAGCTGAACACCACATCATGGCCGTCGGGCAGGGGGAGAGGCGCTTGCGGCTCTTCCATTGCAGGGCGCAGATCATCCAGCGCTTTCAGGCGCTTGGCGGCAGAGAGCGTGCGTCCATACTGCTCCCCGGCGAGGACAAGCGGGGCCGCAGCCTCGAACAAACCAAAGGCAATAAATCCCGCCAATGCAGCCAAAGACGGCGATGCGCCCGATGCCGCCGCGCTGAGGAAACCGGCGACGAAGCTGGCCGGACCGGCAAAGGCGAGTACGGCCGTATTCATCAGCGCCAGTCCGGCAAGCTGGCGCTGGCCGGAGATCCAACTATCGCTCGCCGCATCGAGACGCGAAAGCACGGCGGTTTCAGCGCCATAGGCTTTGAGCTCGGCCATACCGGCGATCAGGTCAGCGGCCTCCGAGCGCGTATCGGAGGCAGAGTGTGTGACGCTTTCTCCGGCGGACTGGCCCAGTTTTGCCGCGAGGAGAGGCAGGCCGAGACCTGAGAGGATAAAAAGCCCGATCACGGGCAATATCGCCGCCGGGGCCGTGAATGCGAGGATAAGCACCACCGCCAGCGCGCCAAAAAGCGCGGACAGGGCGGGCGTTACCAGCCGAAGATAGAGTCCGTCGAGCGCATCGACATCGCCGGTCACGCGCGACAGCAGATCGCCCGCCCGCATGCCGCCCAGCCCTGCAGGGACTAGCGGTGCGGCCCGGTCAAACACCCACAGGCGCAGGCGCGCCAGGATACGGAAAGTGGCTTCGTGCGTGGCCAGCCGCTCGGCATATCTCCCGAGGGTACGCGCCATGGCAAATCCGCGCACACCGCCCGATGCAAAAAGATAGTTGAAACTGCGCCCCAGCCCCGCCGCACCGGCGATAGCGGCGGCGGTTATGAACCAGCCCGACAGGGATAAAAGCCCGATTCCGGCGAGCAGAGTGAGGATGGCGAGCACCGCGCCTGCACGCAGCCACCAGCGGTCAGGCCGGGCAGGAGCGAGGAAAAAGGCGAGCGTTTTCATGGCGCTCCGCCCTCCTGCAGATCGGCGATCTCGAACACCTCGTCGGCAATCGCGCGCACGGCGGGGCTGTGGGTAGCGATGAGGATTGTCCGCCCATTTTTGTTGGAGAGAAGTGCTTCCAGGAAGCGGGCCTCCGCCTCGCCATCAAGATGGGCGGTCGGCTCGTCCATGAGGACAAGTTTCATGTCACGGGCAAGGGCGCGTGCGAGAGCTACCCTTTGTATCTGCCCGCCAGACAAGCCAAATCCGCGTTCGCCAAGGGGGGTGTCGAGACCGTCAGACAGGTGGATAAGGAAGTCCGCGACGCCGGCCTGCGCCACCGCACGCTCGATCATCTCTGCCGGGATAGAGGCGTCATGCAGGGTGATATTATCCCGCAAGCTGCCGTGAAATAGGCGCGGGTTCTGGCCGATCCAGCCTGCGCGCCCGGCGAGCGGGGCATCCATCATTTCGCCGTCTATCCGCATCTCGCCGGAGGACAGAGGCGCAAAACCCATCAGGATTTTGAGCAAGGTGGACTTGCCGGAACCCGACGGTCCCCACAAAACGCTCAATCTTCCCGCCGGAATGGAAAGCGTGATGGGATTCAACCCCTTGCGGCCAATTTCGTACACGCACGAGACGCGAGAGAGGTCCAGAGAGGGTGAGGTATGAAAGGGGGTGGATGGTACTATGGAAACACCCGATTTCGGGTATTCCAGCAGGGGTTTTATAGTACCTGCGGCGGCTTCGGCGTCGGCGCGGTCGTGATAGGCGGCGGATAAACGCCGCAGCGGCATGTAAAATTCCGGTGCCAGGATAAGGACGAACAGCCCCTCGCGCAGGGTGACAGTTTCGCCAGTATCGAAGGGCATCTCTCCCAGCAGGGAGAAGCCGACATAGACCGCGATGGCCGCGACCGAGAGGGCCGCGAAAAATTCCAGAATGGCCGAGGAGAGGAAGGCAAGCCGGAGCACTTTCATCGTGCGCTGGCGGAAATCTTCTGACGCAGCGGCGAGGCCCTCGCGCTCGCGCGGCGCGGCGTTGAACGCGTTCAGAAGCGCGAGCGATTGCAGCCGGTCATTGAAGCGCCCGGCGAGGCGGGCGAGCACCGCGATCTGGTCCTTGCTCGCCGCTGCCGCCGCGCCGCCGACAATCGCCATGAAAAGCGGCAGCAGGGGCGCGGTGATGATGAACAGCATCCCCACCACCCAGCTCTGGGTGAAGGCGGCGGCGACCATCAATATGGGCGCGCCCGCGATGACGGGCATGAGCGGGCGGTAGCGCCCGAAATAGCCTTCCAGCTTCTCCACCGCGTCGGTGAGGGCAGAGCCGGCTGCGCCGGTTTCCAGCCGCTCGGTGAAGGCGGGGCCTTTGGCGGCGAGCGCGCGGGCGGCCTCGCCCCGCACATGGGCCTTCACCCGCGCTGCCGCCTCAAAGCCTGCGCGCGTCTCGAAGGCTTGGGCGCCTGCGCGGGCAAACGCAAACAGGGCAGCGAAAAGCGCAGGGATAAGAAAATCCTCGCCATTGACGAGGTTTGCTATCGCGCTGGCGGCAAACCCGGCAAAGCCGATGAAGAGCGCGTATTGCGCAATGCCTGCCGCGCTCGCGGCCAGTGACGGTCCGCGCCCGGCCTTCCCCCATGCGGAGAGAAGGCCGCCCAGCGCACGCCGGTCTTCTGAAGTGAGTGCAGGATTGCTCATCGGCCTCGTTAATCACGCATATCGCTCGCCCGCGCCCTGCGGCGCAGCGTCTCAGGGGGCTTTGTCTAGCGAAGCCGCCCAGAATTGCCAGAGGGGGCGGCTACCCCTCCATCCCGGCCTCTGAGATCACCGTGCGGAAATAGCTGACCATGCCGGGCAGGGCGTCGATGCGGATGCGCTCATTATCGCCGTGAATGCGCGAGAGATCGTCCATCTCCATGCGCATGGGAGCATAGCGGTAGATATGGTCGGCGACATCCTTGAAGGCGCGCGAGTCCGTGGCGGCGGTGAGAAGGTTTGGCACGACCGGCGCGCCCTCGGGCAGATGGCTGAGCGCAGCGCCCGCAATGATCTCCCAGGCCCGGCCCGATGTGGCGCTGATCGGCGGCGCGTCGGAGATACGGCCCACCGGCTCTATCGTTACACCGTCGAGATGGCTCACCGCGCCGCGCATATGGGCCAGCGCACTTTGCGCACTGTCGCGCGGGTGCAGGCGCAGATTGATGGTCGCGCGCGCCTCCTGCGGCAGCACATTGGCGACCGTGCCGCCGGTGATGATGGTCGGCGCGATGGTGGTGCCGATCGTGGCTCTGGTCGCGTCATCGCCCATCATCTGACCACGCAGGACCGAGCCGAAAAGGACGGGGCGCGCCATCACGAAGCCCGCCATCCCGTCCATTTCCGGGGCGAGCGCGCGCATCATGTCCGGCACGGGATGCTCGATGCGGTGTTCGAACGGATTGTCGACAATGGCGTTGACCGCGCGCGACAGCAAGCCAATGGCGGTTTCCGGGGGCGGGGCGGAGGAATGCCCGCCGCGCGCCCGCGCGGTGATCTCGACGGAGAGAAAGCCCTTCTCGCCAACGCCGATCAGGCCCACCGGCCCGCCCGTCATCGGGAAGTGCTCAAGCGAGGTGCCGCCTTCATCGAGGACGAACCAGGCGCGGCGCCCTTCCGCCTCCAGCCGCTCTGCCATGGCAATCGCGCCGGTGCCGCCCACCTCCTCATCATGGCCAAGCCCGATATGGATGGTGCGCTCCGGGGTGAAGCCCTCTTCCAGCAGGGTCTCCATCGCGGCGATCAGCATCACAAGGAAACCCTTCATGTCGAGCGTGCCGCGCCCCCAGACATAGCCGTCGGCAATCGTGCCGGAGAAGGGCGGGTGGTCCCACTGGTCTTCGGTGCCCGGCTCCACCGGCACCACGTCCTGGTGGGCGAGAATGACAATCGGGTCTAGCGCGGGATTGCTCCCTTCCAGCGTGTACCAGAGCGAGCCGTGGAGAATGTCTTCGGGGGCCATGCGCTCATGGACCAGCGGGAAGCTAGCCGCCAGCCAGTCGCGAAAAGCGTCGAACTCGGCGCGGCTGGATTGCGGGTTACCCATCTCGGAGATGGTCTCGAACCGGATGGCCTCGCCCAGCGTCAGGGCCAGCGCCTCTGCAGACAGGGTGGAGGGGTTCGGCTCAATGGCGTCCGGCGTGGCGGGCGGCTGCGCACAGGCGCTTAAGAGCAGCAGTCCCGCGCCCATAATCCCTGCGAGATGGTGTTTCATAGGCCCAGCCCTCCCCGGCGGTTCTGATTGTCTCGATCAAAGGCTAGAACGCGCCGGAGCCAGCGCCAAGCCGGGATAGTTCCCGGTCAATTCCTGTCTGTGGGCGGCCCTGGTTCACAATGGCCAAGCCCGATCACCCGCTCGCGGTCGAACACGACCAGGCCATGAGCCGTCGCCACCGCGAAGCGCTCCTCATCCAGCCGGGCGAGCCAGCGCGGGGTGCTGGGCAGGGTGGAAATGCGCGTGACCGTCCAGTCTTCTGCAGTTCGCCAGTCGACGCGGTAGAGGGTGCCGGTGACGAGGCCCAAATGAGACAGGCCGGTTGCGACGATCAATGTGCGTTCATCTGCGGTGATCACACCGACGACGTTGTCGTCGATCACAGTGCGCCCCTCAGCAGAGCCTTCTGCCAGCCATTTGAGCGCTCCGCCCCATTCGCCTTGATTGGTGGCTTCCAGACTGCCGCCCATAAAGGGGATATGCAGTACATCTTCGTCTCTCCAGCCGGGTCTGGGAGCGCTGTCTTGCGTTGATAACACGGCGTCCCGGTAGCGATATCCGTCCGCTCTGCAGGACTCAGTGAAGTCGTCAATGCGGGTGCCGGAGAACCATCTGCCTTGCGGGGACCACAGCCGTGGTGCTTCATGCCAGATCGACATCATAGACGGAGCCCTTGCTGCATTTGCTGAGCCCCGTGTGGAGGCGCCGAGATTGGTTACAGGCCCTCCTCGGCCAGCCTGGTCAACAAGAACCTGGAAACTTGTCAGAGAATGGGCTGCTTCCCGGACAAACGGCAGCCAGTGGCTCTCCGCCACCATCCCTATGCGTTCAGCCTCACTGCCATCTCCAATAAATACAAAGGCATGAATTACCGCGTATACCTCGCTCCAGTCGTTCGATTGCAGCGCTTCGCGCAAAACAGGCAGAACCGCGTCGTCGCCGAGATGGGCAAGCGTCTGCATAACGTAGAGCCGAAGATCGAGGCGCTGACTGTGAAGGAAAGGCCGGAGCGGTGCCACATAGGCAAGCGCGTCACGCCCGAAATTGGCCAAGTCTCCGAGACAATGCCGGAGTGGAAAATATGCGCTACCGTGATCATATCGGCCAATACGCGGATCGGTGTAGGCTTCAGGTATAGCATCCAAGGCCTCGGCGTTTGCCACGCACTCGGCCGCAAGTTCCGCTGCAAATGATGGGTCCAGTGCGGCCTGCCGCGCCTCGCGAGCAAGCGTGTGCAATTCGCCGCCCGGTTCACCGAAGTCAGAGCCGGCGAGACGGTGGATGTAGGGATGTCCGACATGCCCGAGTGCTTTCAGGCCTCTTAATGCAACTGTGCGGCGCTCGACAGGTTGGGCGATATCGGCGGCCAGCCGCGACCAGTCATCGGCAAGCAGGTGCCGGTCACCCGGGGGCAGCGCACTCTCCTCATGCGGGATGTAGCTGCGTTCGCCATCTATCCCAGCGAGAATCGCCGGGCCAGCGAAGTAACCAAGCGCGACAATCATCCAGTAGTTGGCGGGCTGCGAAATTACCGCATCTATCTCTGGTGCGGGTCTGAGCACTGAACTGCGGACGAATAACCTCCACCCGCTACCTCGGACGAAGTCCTGTGCCCGCTCGATATCGCTCTGCGATGTAAAGGGCCAATGCGCTACAATGCGCTCAGCGACAGATGTCCTCCCGGTTGAACGTTCGCCCCATCCAATCATAGCCTCAAGACCCGCACGCCCCTGATGGCGGAAGCTGGCCCGCGCCACATGCATGTATAGCTCATGCCAGCTTTCTTCCGGTTCCGTTCTCGTATCACTTTGCGCGTAGGCCCGTTCGAGAAGCTCCACGCATATTTCAATCGTGGGGCAATCCGCCAGTTCTGACAGGAGGCGGTAATGATCGCTTACGTCCTCCCCCGCCTGCATGAGTGACAAGGCCGCGATAATGGCCAGCATGGCTGCCTCCCCTCGTTCGTGGTGTGCAGTCTGCCACAATCGAAAGCTGTTGCGAGGGAAAGGTGACGGGGCGCCTTCGTTTTTCTAGAACGGAGCGCCAAGCCTTCAGGAGACCGCCATGAGCACCACCGAGACCGACCTGCCGCCAGAGCCTAAGGGCCGCGTGCTGATCATTGCCGGATCGGATAGTTCGGGCGGGGCGGGGATACAGGCCGATATCAAGGCGGTGACGGCGCTTGGCGGTTATGCGGCGACCGCCATCACGGCGCTGACCGTGCAGAACACGAAGGGCGTGAGCGCCGTGCATGGCGCGCCGCTGGAGATCATTTCAGGCCAGATCGCGGCGGTGCTCGATGATATCGGCGCGGACGCGATCAAGACCGGCATGCTGGCCAGCAAAGAGGTGATCGACACGGTGGCGGGGGCGCTGGATGAGGCGGGGGCCGAACTGATCCCGCTCATCGTCGATCCGGTGATGGTGGCAAGCTCCGGCGCGCGCCTGATCGAGGACAGCGCGGTGGAGGCACTTAAAAACACGCTTCTGCGCCGGGCCACGCTTATCACGCCCAACGTGCCGGAAGCCGAGGCGCTTACCGGCATCAAGGTTGAAGATGTGGACGGCCAGCGCGAGGCAGGCGAGGCGCTACTGAAGCTTGGCGCGCGCGCCGCCCTCATCAAGGGCGGGCATCTGGATGGGCCGCAGGTGATCGACGTGCTGGTGACACGCAATGGCATGCGCATCTTTTCGCGCCCGCGCATCAAGACCCGTCACACGCACGGCACGGGCTGTACCCTCGCCAGCGGCATCGCTGCCTTGGTTGCGCAGGGCGTGCCGCTGGACAAGGCGGTGGAGGAGGCAGGTGATTATCTGCACGAGGCGATCCGGCGCGCGCCGGGCTTCGGCTCAGGGGCCGGGCCTGTCCATCATGGCTGGACGCTTAGCCCGGAGCCGGTGTCAGAGACGCCCTCCGGCCCGCTGGCGGCCGCGCTGGCCGGACTGGCAGGACCGGACAAGGGGGCGTAAGCCTCCGCCTGCATCAGCAGGAGCGTGGTGAGTAGAATATCGGTGTCTGACGGACGCCGCTGGCGGGGCGGGCGGTTATCCGGCCCGCGCCCGGCGAGCTGGTCAATCGCGTCAAAGCCAAGGGTGAAGCTGAGAAGGTCCGGGCCCTGCAGGGCGCGCGCCATAAAGGCGGGTAGGGACTGGCTGCTGGCGATATGGCGGGCGAGCGCAAGCGCCATGAATTGCTGCAGCGTGATGTCGGATGCTGACACGGCAAAATCCCGCGCGACAAACAGGCTATCGCCTGCGATCCAGACGCTCTGGCGGCGTCCGCCCGCAATGTTCACCGCCACAAGACGGACATGGGCCGCGCAGGCAGGCTGGGGCGTCAATACCAGATCGAAGCTTTCGCCGCTGCGCTCCACGCGCAGGCGGGCCGGCCCGCGCCGCAGGGCTGCGGGCAGGGTGCGCGTGCGGAAATCATCATGCCAGCGCGCATTGGACTGGCTCCAGCGCCCATTGAGGCCAAGCAGGATATCGCCGGGTTGCAGCCCCGCGCGCGTGGCCGGACTGTCCGGGGCGGTGATCCAGATGCGCGGGCGCGCATCTGCGCCCATGGCCGCCTGCAGCGCGCCGCGTTCGCTCTCCGGCCAGTCGGCGATATGGGTGGTGACCAGTCCGGTGAAAGGGTAGGTGTGGGCGCAGGCGGCCGCATTGGCGGTCAGCACAGGCGTTGCCAGGGCCAGCACGCGCGCCTGCAGCCGGGTTTCGCCGGCCAATGCCAGGCGCGGCTCGATACCCGGTGTCAGCGCGGTGCCAAGCGTGTTGCAGGCCGTCAGGCAAAGGGCGGCCCCGGCGGCCAGAATGCGGCCCGCCATTCGCTTGCAGGTTGAAACCAGCCCACCCATTAACCATAGCGTGGAATCGCCGCGCGGCGGTTTCAACCGGAATCTGATCCTGTCCGCAAACTGAGCATTTGACGTAAGCGGGTGTGCGGCCTACGCCAGCGATCATTGATACACGCCGTCAGCACGGATTTGCCCCATGCCCAGCCAGCCCTCCATCCGCCCCGCCGATCCACGCTTTTCCTGCGGTCCGACCCGCAAGCGCCCGGGCTGGGAGATTTCGGCGGTGGGCACCGGCTCGCTGGGTCGAAGCCACCGCGCCACACTCCCCAAGCAGAGGCTGGGCGAGGCGATAGAGCGCGCAGGCGCGATACTGGAGATCCCCGCCGGCTACCGCATCCTCATCGCGCCGGCCTCTGACACGGGTGCGTTCGAAGCGGCGATGTGGAGCATGCTGGGCGCGCGCGGCGTCGATGTGTTCAGCTGGGATGCGTTTGGCGATCGCTGGCTGAAAGACGCGCAGAACGAGCTGAAACTGCCCGATTTGCGGGTGTTTCATGCGCCCTATGGCACGCTGCCAGACCTCTCACAGGCTGATCCGGCGCGCGACATATTGTTTACGTGGAATGCCACGGCGGCGGGCCTGAAAGTGCCGCACGCAGACTGGATTTCGGATGATCGCGAGGGCCTGACATTCTGCGATGCCACGTCGGCCGCTTTCGCGATGGATCTGCCGTGGGACAAGCTCGATGTCACCACCTTCTCCTGGCAGAAATGCCTGGGCGGGGAGGCGCAGCACGGCATGGTGGTATTGTCGCCGCGCGCCCGCGCGCGTCTGGCAAGCTGGCGGCCGGAATGGCCGGTGCCGTCTGTCCTGTCGCTCTTTGGTGCCAGTGACGAGCAATCGGCGATGTTTGAGGGCTCCACCATCAACACGCCCTCCCTGCTGGCGACCGAAGACTTTCTCGATGCCCTACGCTGGGCGGCCAAGGAGGGCGGGCTTTCCGGCCTGATGGCGCGTTCACAGGCCAATCTCGCGGTTCTGGAAAGCTGGGTGGAGCGGACACCCTGGATCGAGCTGATGGCCGAAGACCCGGCGGTGCGCTCGCATACCTCGGTGACGCTTAAATTTGCCGGGCCGGACACGGCCGGCATGGACGAGGAGGCGCTGCGCGGTCTGGTCCGGCGCATGACGCAGCTTCTCGAACGCGAGGGCGCGGCGCTCGACATACTGCCCTATCCCAAGGCCCCGCCGGGCCTGCGCATCTGGTGCGGCCCGACCATTGATGCCGACGACATCGCCGCGCTCTGCCCCTGGCTCGACTGGGCGTATGAAGAGGCGAAGGGGTAGGGGTCTCTCCTGCACGAGGTCCCGGCTCTGCGCTGCGCGGCCGGAGGATGACAACTCCCCCCCTGCGGCACCGCGCCCCTGCGTCAGAATGCGCGCTATCCACAAAAAACCGGAACGTGCATAGGGATAAAAGTCCGCAAATCAGCTATGGGTATTGCCCATAGGGGTTTGCACCTATCGCTGCGGGGAGTTTTTCCATGATCGACATGGAAGTTGCCGACCTATCACGCTGGCAGTTCGCGCTGACAGCCATGTACCATTTCCTGTTCGTGCCGCTGACGCTGGGTCTCGCCTTCATGCTCGCCATCATGGAGAGCGTGTATGTGATGACCGGCCGTCAGGTCTGGAAGGACATGACGAAATTCTGGGGCGCGCTGTTCGGGATCAATTTCGCGCTCGGCGTCTCCACCGGCATCACGATGGAGTTCCAGTTCGGCATGAACTGGTCCTACTACTCCCACTATGTGGGCGATGTGTTTGGCGCGCCGCTGGCGATCGAGGGCCTGATGGCCTTCTTCCTCGAAGCGACGCTTGTCGGCCTGTTCTTCTTCGGCTGGGACCGGATGAGCAAGCAGGCCCACCTCGCCGTCACCTGGTTCATGGCCATCGGTACCAATCTTTCCGCGCTGTGGATTCTCATCGCCAATGGCTGGATGCAGAACCCGGTGGGCTCCGAGTTCAACCCCGAGACCATGCGCATGGAAGTCGTCGACTTCATGGCTGTGCTCTTCAATCCGGTGGCGCAGGCCAAATTCGTCCACACGGTTGCGGCGGGTTATGTGACCGGCGCGCTCTTCGTGCTGGCGATCTCGGCCTGGTTCCTCCTGCAGCGCCGCCATCGCGGCTTTGCCAAGCGCTCGATGACGGTGGCGGCCGCCTTCGGCCTGATGGGTTCGCTCTCGGTCGTGGTGCTGGGCGATGAGAGCGGCTATGCGCTCACCCATAACCAGCGTATGAAGCTCGCCGCGCTGGAAGCGATGTGGGAGACGCACGAGGCACCTGCCCCGCTTACCCTGGTCGGCTTCCCCGATGTGGAAAACCAGACCACGCATTTTGCCGTGGATGTGCCCTGGGTGCTGGGCCTTATCGCCACGCGTTCGCTCGATCAGGAGGTGCAGGGCATTCTGCCCCTCGTCGCCATCGCCGAGACGCGCGTGGAGAACGGCATACGCGCCTATGACGCGCTGCAAAGACTGCGCGCCGACGAGAATGATATCGAAGCGCGCACGCAGTTTGAGGAGACCAAGTTCGACCTTGGCTATGGCCTGCTCCTGCAGCGCTATATGGCAGATCCGCGGGACGCGACGCCCGACCAGATAAGGCAGGCCGCGTTCGACACGATACCCGACGTGCCGGTCATGTTCTGGTCCTTCCGCTTCATGGCGGGGATCGGCCTCTACATGATTCTGCTCTTCGGCACGGCGTTTGTGCTGTGCACGCTGCGAAAACACGAGACGCGCTGGTTCCTGTGGGTGGCGCTGTTCTCCCTGCCTCTGCCATGGGTGGCGGCGGAGCTGGGATGGTTGCTGGCCGAATATGGCCGCCAGCCCTGGATCATCGAGGGCATGCTGCCGACTTTCCTTGGTGTCTCCAGCCTCAATGCCACGCAGATATGGATGACGATTGCCGGCTTCACCGCCCTCTATGGCGCGCTGGCGGTGGTCGAGGTCATGCTGATGCTGCACTTCATCCGCAAGGGCCCGTATGCGGGCAAGGGCGGCGAAAGCGGCAAATCCACCAAGACGCGCCCGGCTGCCACTGAAGGCGGCATGGCCCCCATTCCGGCCGAATAGGAGAACCGCAAGATGGAAATCCCGATTTCATATGAAACCTTGCGCGTCCTGTGGTGGGGCTTGCTGGGTGTCCTCCTGATCGGCTTTGCCGCCACGGACGGGTTTGACTTTGGCGTGGCGGGCCTGTTGCCCTTCGTGGCCAAGACCGATGCTGAACGCCGGGTTGCGATCAACACGGTCGGGCCGACCTGGGAAGGCAACCAGGTCTGGTTCATTCTGGGTGGCGGGGCGATCTTTGCCGCCTGGCCGCTGGTCTATGCGGTCTCGTTCTCCGGGCTTTACCTGGCGATGTTCGTGCTGCTGGCCGCGCTGATATTGCGCCCCGTCGGCTTCAAATACCGCTCCAAGCGGGAAGACAAGCGCTGGCGGGCGATGTGGGACTGGGCGCTGTTTACCGGCGGCTTTGTGCCCGCGCTCCTCTTCGGCGTGGCGGTCGGCAATGTGCTGGTGGGTCTGCCCTTCCGGCTGGATGAGGATTTGCGCGCCTTCTGGGACGGCTCCTTCTTCGACCTTCTCAATCCGTTCGCGATCCTGTGCGGGCTGCTCTCGGTGACGATGATGGGCCTGCATGGCGCGGCCTGGCTGTCGATGAAGGCCGAATATGGCCCGGTGCGGGACCGCGCGCGGACCTTCGCGCCCATCTTCGCCATTGCCTCGATCGTGCTCTTTGCCGGGGGCGGGCTGGTCATGGCTTATGGCCCCTATGGCTTTACCCAAGTGGGCGATGTGGACCCGGCAGGCCCGTCCAATCCCTTGCGCACCGAAACGGTGGCGGCGGCGGGCGCGTGGCTGTCCAATTACGCGGCTCATCCCTGGATGATACTGGCGCCGGTACTGGGCTTTGGCGGGGCGTTTGCGGCGCTGGCGGGCCTGAAGATGAATTCGGAAGCGGTGACCTTTATCGGCTCGAAGCTTTCCACCTTCGGGATCATCTCGACGGCGGGGCTGTCCATGTTCCCCTTCATCCTGCCATCAAGCATTCAGCCCAATGCCAGCCTGACAGTGTGGAACAGCTCATCAAGCCATCTCACCCTGTTCATCATGCTGATCACGACCGCGATCTTCCTGCCCATCATCCTCGCCTACACCTCGTGGGCCTTCAAGGTGATGTGGGGACGGGTGACGACCGAGGACGTGACCAGCGGCGGCGATTATTACTAGAGCTTTTTCAGCAAAAGTGGGCACCGGTTTTGCGGTTCGAAAAAGCGACAAACAACAATGCCGGAACCAACCCTGCCGTTTGCAACCGGCACGTTGGTTCCCGCCATCAAAGGAGTTTGAACCATGTGGTATTTTGCCTGGGTATTGGGTCTCGGCCTCGCCTGCTCCTTCGCCATCCTGAACGCCATGTGGCACGAGATGTCGCTGGGCGATGAAGGTGATAGCGGCTCCAGCGCGGAAGCGGCCCGCTGGTAGAGCGGCAGGCCAGCATTGCCGGGTGCCTGATTGATTTCTCCTCGGATGCCTGCGAGGGTTCGCGCCAGCCTAATGGCTGACCGATCCCTCGAACCGGGCGCTGGCGGCGCGGGATTTAGGCCGGGATGGCGCAGGATCGGGTTTCCGGCAGAAAAATTATTGCGCCGGTTCGCCCTCTTCGGCGTCTCCCGCTTCGGGACGCGCGCGGAAATCCACGTCGCTATCGGCCAGGAACCAGGTGAACATCGCCCAGGCGGCGACATTCTGGGCCATTTCCTCGGGCACGATCTTGTCGAACGTGTCATTGGGCGTGTGGTGGAACTCGAAATAATCCGTCCCGTCCTGGTCCAGTCGCGCCATGGGCACGCCCATCGCCGCCAGCGGGATCATGTCCGGCCCGCCGCCTGAAGAATTGCCGCCGCGCTCTATGCCGAGGAACTCCAACTCCTCGTGCATGGCGTCAAAGAAGCCCACCGCATGCTCGCCGACGCCCGAGGACAGGCGCCAGACATTGCGGGCGCCGAAATCGGATTCCGAGCCGATGACATGCTGGTCCACCGTGCCGTCCTCCATTCGGGCGCGGGCGTAGGCGCGCGCGCCGACCAGCCCGACTTCCTCGGCCCCGAACAGCACCACGCGGATGGTCCGGCGCGGGCGCACGCCCGCATCCATGATCAGCCTGGCCGCGGCGGTGACGATGCCCACGCCGGCCCCGTCGTCCAGTGCGCCGGTGCCGTTATCCCAGCTGTCGAGATGGGCGCCGATGATGACGATCTCCTCAGGTGCCTCGGCGCCCACTATTTCGGCGATGACATTGCCGCTGGTCACCTCGCCGCGCCAGCCGGCATGGGTGCGCAGCGCCACGCGCATCGTCTCGCCCATGGCGTGGATGCGCTCGATCTGGTCAGCGTCCGGCGCCGAGACCGCGAGCGCAGGAATGCCGGGAAGACGCTCGGCGGGAAAGCTCATCATGCCTGTATGGGCGAAGCGGTGCGAGGACGTGCCCACCGACCGGATCAGCAGACCCGCCGCGCCACGGTTTTCCGCCTCGATCCAACCCAGAGTCCGCTTGCGGTTGGCCCAGCCATAACCCTCGCCGGTGCGGGCAGCCGTCATGCGGTCATTGACGAAGACCAGCTTGCCCTCCAGCGCATCGTTCGCGCCGTCGAATTCCAGCAGGTCATCAAAGCTGTCAAAGAACACGATCTCGGCCTCGATACCGCCTTCCGGCGTGGCCGCCGCGCCGCCCAGCGAGGTGGCGTAGAGCTCCTGCGGGAAGGGATGGGTGATCGCCACTTCCTCGAAGATGGAATAGCCGCGCGTCCATAAATCCATCGGGAAGTCCTCGACCCGGACATTTTCAAAGCCCAGCTCATTGAACATCTCCACAGCCCAGTCGCGCGCACGCGCCTCCTGTGGTGTGCCCGCCAGGCGCGGCCCGATTTCAGTGGTCAGCGATTCGGTCAGCCGGTAGGCCAGATCACTTTCCAGCCCCGCCTCGGCCAAGGCGCGAGCATGGACGCGGGCCTCTTCAGGCAATTCGGCCGCCTGGACAGGGCCGGTCTGCACAGGGATCGACAGGAACGCGGCCGCAGCCGCCGCTAGCGCCAGGCGCATGACAGGATCTCCCACATTTTTCGCCCGGCATTCCCCAAATGGCCTGCCGTCTGACGCCATGCTCGCCCAATCTTGCCAGTCGAACAAGCTTTGTTCGCCCTGAGCGGTGTCTGTGGCCGCTCAAACGCCCGAACCGGGCGGACGGGGCCCGTGAACCCGCAGTCCTGGCGCGACAGCGACGTTTTCAGCGCGGCGGACGGACCTGTCCTGCCGCTTTCGTTCGGTTTGCGTCATGCTCAATCGGCGTTGAGGGTTTCGCGCCGCGCGATCAGCCCCGTCTCGCGTATCCGCCTTGCGCGTTCGACGAGGCCGTCGGCGGTGATGTGGTCATAGTCCACCGCCCGGCCCTCTGCGGCCGGCAGGGTCTCTTCGCGCAGCACCGCAACGGACCAGTCGGCAAAACAGCGCTGGTCCACCTCCCCGCAGAACACGATCTCCAGCGCGCGATGGGCGCCGTCGGCGGCGATGCGCCGGAAGGTCGAGGAGACCGCGCTGCGCGAGCCCTCCATCACCTGCAGGAAGCGGTCGCCATCCACCGCCAGCACGCCCGTCAGCCCGTGGGGCGGGTTGTTCCTTAGCCCCGCCGATAGTATGCGCCCCATCTCGTCGGATGCGCTTCCCGAACTGTCAGCAAAATCGGCCACGCTGTGATAGACGAGACGGGTAAGGAACATGAGATGGGGTCCTTGTGGATGGGCGGCTATCCGGCCCTTATCTTCTGCAGGAAACTTGCGATCTGATCGTTGATTGCGCCGGAATGACCGCGGATGGCTGCCGAGCCTTGCGATACCGATTGCGCGGCCTCGGCCGCTGACCCGATCTGGGTCTCCACCGACGCGATGGAGATGGCCACGGCCTGATTGCCCGAAGCGGCCTGATCGGCATTGCGGGTGATCTCGCCGGTCGCAGCGGACTGTTCTTCTACGGCCGCGCCGATGGCTGCGGCCGCTTCGCTCACCTCATCGATCACCTTGCGGATATCGCTGACGACCGCGACGGCGGCGCCGGTAGCGCTTTGTATGGTTTCGATGCGCCCACTGATCTCTGCCGTTGCCTTGGCGGTCTGTTCGGCGAGCGATTTCACCTCCGAGGCAACGACCGCAAACCCCTTGCCGGCCTCGCCCGCGCGGGCTGCCTCTATCGTGGCGTTAAGCGCCAGCAGATTGGTCTGCTCGGCGACATCGCGGATCAGGCCGACGACGCTGCCTATCTGGCGGGCGGCCTCATCCAGCTCGGTGATCTGGGTGGCTGCCTCGGCGGCCTTCTCAACCGCATCGGTCGCTATGCGAACCTGGCCACCCGCCTGCTTGGCGATCTCGCCGGATGCTGCGCCGATCTGGCTGGAGGCTGCGGCCACCGATTTGACGTTTGCAACCGCCTGTTCTGCGCCCGATGCTGCGCTGGTCGCTTCGCCGCGGGTGGCTTCAACGGCCTCAAGAACGGTCGAGGCTGCGTGATCGAGCTCCGCGCTGGCCCCGGCCAGCCTGTCGGCCATGGCCGCGACACCAGTTTCCAGTTCGGATGCCAGCGCCTCGCGCGTGCGCCGCGCCTCTGCCTCGGTCTCTTCCAGATAGATCGATATGACCAGTTCGAGATCCAGAAAGATGGCGCGAACCAGCGCGTCGATCTGGTCGTCGGCGCGGCCTCTGGCAAAGGGCAGCTTGCCCATTGCGCTGTTGACGGCCGCCTTTATCAGGTCGGCGGCGAGATGGGCGTAGCCGCCGATATAGTAGCGCGGAGACAGGCCGAGCCGGCTGTGGGCCAGGCCGATCCGGCGCACGGCCTGCGCGTAATGATCGTCAAAGCGGGCCTCCAGAATGCCCTTCCAGTGCGCCATCTGGCGGTCGCGGGCGCTGGCCTGGTGTGATGTGTCGCGGAAATGCTGCGCGGTTTCGCGATTGTCCGAAATGACTTCGTAGAACCGGTCCAATGCGCCCGGCAGAGCCGCTGTGATCTGCGGCGCCATTGCGCGCAAAGTGGCCCGGCGTGCGTCGTCCAGCGCCAGGAACCCGGTCCTGCTGTCAATAAATCCTGCGTCCATGATTGCCTCCCCGGCGTGCGCGATTTTTCGCGTCACAGGCGAGGTTTGGGCCGCATGGTTAACCGGTGATAAATTATCGGGCCGGCCCCCATGCATAAATAAATTCATGCGGTTGCCCTGTGTTTCACGGGGGTGGATGGGCCGGTCCGGTCAGAAATGGTGCACAAGCGCCGGTCCGCCATTCCGGGTCAGGAAGGCTTCATACCCGGCGGCGCTCATGGCGGCGGTCGCTGAATGCACCAGCCATTCGAAGCCGGTAAAGACCGGGGTCTGCACCGAGTGAAAATAGCGCATTTCGTTCTTGACCGGCGCGTGCCAGACCCGCTCCATGCAGGCGACTTCACCCTCGAATGCGCCGCATGCGAGGACTTCGCCGACAATGTCCGACACGGCCTTGCCCAGCAGATCGGATATCTCCATGCTCGGCGAATAGGCGGCAAAAGGCGGTCCGGCATTGTGAAAGCGGGCGCTCGCCTCGACCACGCTCACCCGGTCATTCTCGCACGCCAGCAGCGCCACCGCATGCGGCGAATGGCGTACAATGGCGCGCAGCTGGTCCACCAGGGGGCGGTGAACCGGATTATGCAGCAATTCGCGCAGGCGCGAGACGATATCCGGTGACGGCTCGATCACCCCGTTCTCCAGCCGTGAGATATAGGACTGGCTGACCCGTAACCGGCTCGCCGCATCCTCCTGCTTCATATTGCTGCGCAGCCTCAAAGCCCGCAGCGCTGGCCCCCACCTGCCTGGCGTCCCCTCACGCCGGGCCCCATATTCCTCCGACAATCATATACTCCCCGTCTAATTCCCCACCGAATTTACGGATTAACCTGCTGGCACAGGGATGCATGCATGTTTTTATTTTATGACAGTAGGGGCGATTACAGTTTCTGCTGCATTTGCTGCGCTGCGCAGCACGGCGCACACGCCTTCGCCTTGACCCGCATCCCGCGCCAATTACTGTCGTCGTTTCGCCCGGCAAGAGGCGGCTAGCGGGAGATCAGACGAGATGGGTTTTTTCAGCGCGATCCGGCGTGAAGTTTTCTATACCAAGGAGCTGATCCGGCTCCTGAAGACGCTCAAGTCCATTACCCCGGATTCGACCGATCTCACGCCTGATCTGATCGAGCGCAATGTCGACGCGCACAAGACCCGCCCCGCCTTCATCCTGGAAGACGGTTCCACGATCAGCTATGGCGCGTTTGATGCGTTTGCGAACAGGGTCGCCAACTGGGCGCTGGCCAGCGGCATCAAGCCCGGCGACACGGTTGCGCTCTATATGGGCAATCGCTGGGAATACATCGCCTTCTGGTATGGCCTGTCGAAAGTGGGCGTGATCGCTGCCCTCCTGAACAATCAGGTGACGGGCAAGGCGCTCGCCCACGGGGTGAATATCGCCGAGGCCGCCCACGCCATTATCGAGGGTGAACTGAGCGCCGCCTATGCCGCCTCCGCCGAGGCCATCGGGGCCATCACGCCCTGGGTTTTCGACGGCGATGCCACATCGGTACCCGGCGGGCAGGATCTGTCCGGTGCGCTTGCCGCCGTCTCGGATGTGCGCCCGGGCCGCGAGCACCGCGAGCACCTGCTGGCCAAAGACCCGTGCCTGAAAATGTACACCTCCGGCACGACCGGCCTGCCCAAGGCGGCGATCGTCGCCCATACGCGCTCGCTCTACTATCTGCAGGGCTTTGCCGTGGCGTCCAACGCCTCGCCGAAAGACCGCATGATGATGGTGCTGCCGCTCTATCACGCCACTGGCGGGCTTTGCGGTGTGGGCTGCGCGCTCTCCAAGGGCGGGGCGCTGATCGTGCGCCGCAAGTTTTCCGCCAGCGCCTTCTGGAAGGACGCTGCCGAGCATGGCGCGACCATGTTCATGTATGTCGGCGAGCTGTGCCGCTTTCTGGTGGCCGCAGAACCGGTGCCGGAGGAGAAGAAGCACAAGATACGCATCGCCATCGGCAACGGGCTGCGCCCCGATGTCTGGCCGCGCTTTGTGGAGCGCTCCGGCATCAAGCGCATCATGGAGTTCTATGGCGCGACGGAAGGCAATGTCAGCTTCCTCAATCTCGATTCCAAGCCAGGCTCCATTGGCCGCGTGCCGCCCTATCTGAAAAGCCGGTTCAACTCGGCTCTGGTGAAGTTCGATCTCGATTCAGAAGCGCCGGTGCGTAACGCCAAGGGGCGCTGCATTCCGTGCGGGCCGGACGAGGTGGGCGAGGCCATTGGCGAGATACGCCCCGATGATGCGCGCTACCGCTTTGACGGCTATGGCGACAAGGAAGCGACCGAGAAGAAGCTTCTGCGCGACGTGTTCAAGAAGGGCGATCTGTATTTCCGCACCGGCGATCTGATGAAGCGCGACGCGCAAGGCTATTTCTACTTCATCGACCGGGTGGGCGACACTTTCCGCTGGAAATCTGAGAATGTCGCGACCTCCGAGGTGGCCGAGATCATGGGCATGGCACCGGGCATCGTGCAGGCCAATATCTATGGCGTGCCGGTGGCTGATTATCCCGGCAAGGCCGGCATGGCCGCTCTGGTGGTGAACAAGGATTTCGATCTTGCCACCGTCCATGCGCATGTGACGAAAGAGCTGCCCGCCTATGCGCGTCCGCTCTTCCTGCGCCTGCACCAGGAAGACCCGTCAGAGCACACCACCGGCACGTTCAAGCTGAAAAAGACCGATCTGGTCGCGGAAGGGTGGGATCCGGCGAAAATCTCCGAACCGCTCTATATCGATCACCCTGAACAGAAAGCCTATGTGCCGCTGACCGCCGAGATCCGCGCCGCCATCGAAAGCGGGGAGCTGCGGGTTTAGGGAGCTGGCTTTCCTCGGGTGCGGAATTTCCGTATGCTCCGGGGAAGGCAGGAGCAATTCCGGTGAAGAAAGAGCCTATCATTCTGCCGGCTGATCCCATGGATGACGAGGATTTTGCCGTCTCTGCCGAGGGCATGAAGCGGGGGCAGCGCGCCCGGCTCATCCGCCAGACGCGCAATAGTCTCGGCCTGTCGCAGGCCGAGTTCGCCCAGCGCTTTCGCGTGCCGGTTGGTACCTTGCGTGACTGGGAGCAGACGCGCGTTACCGCGCCCGATTTCGCGATTGCCTATGTGCAGGTGATTGCCCGCCATCCAGACATGGTGGCTGAGGCCCTGAACTGATCAGCCCTTGCTGCGCTCCTTGCGGGCGCTGGCAAGGTCCAGCTCCGGCGCGGCATGGTCCAGCGGCGCGTTGACCGGCAGATGGCAGGTCACTTTCGTGCCGCGTCCGGGCGTGGAGTCCAGCTCCACCCAGCCGCCATGCAGGCGCACGATTTCCTTCACCAGCGCGAGGCCGAGGCCGGCACCGGCGCGGTTGGACTGGCCGCGTTCAAAGCGTTCGAACACGCTTGCCTGCTTGTCCTTGTCGATACCGGCGCCATTATCGGAGACCCACAGGCGCGCATCGCCGCCCTTGATCTCGGCCCCGATCTCGATCTTGCCGCCCTGGTCAACATGGTCGAGCGCGTTGGTGAGCAGGTTGTAGAGCACCTGTTTGAGGCGTCCGCCATCGGCGCGCACCGGCTCTTCGGCCTTGCCGGTCTTGATGCTCAGCTTGATCCCGGCGTGTTCGGCGCGCGGCATGACCAGCTCGGCCGCGTCGCTGGCCAGCGCATCGAGGCGCGTATCGCCCAGATCCAGCTCCAGCTGCCCGGCATCGATGGCAGCAATATCGAGAATATCGTCGATCAGCTTGGCCAGCTGGGCCGAGGCGGTCTGGATGGCGGCGACGGGGTCTTTCTGCCGCGGCCCAAGCTCACCGGCGAATCCGCCTGCGAGCAGGTCAGCATAGCCGCCAATCGTGGTCAGCGGCGTACGCAGCTGATAGCTGACATGGCCGACAAAGCCGGTCTTGATCTTTTCAGAGGCTTCCAGCGCCTCGGCGCGATCGCGCAGCGCGTCTTCCACGCGGCGGGTATCGGTGATGTTGTCCCACGCGATCAGGGTTGCGCCATCGGGCAGCGGACGGCTGAGCCAGGTGAGCACCGAGCCATCGGCGCGGCGTATCTCGCCGGTCTTGGCGGTGCGCGAATCTGGCGAGGTATCGGTGATGCGCGCTTTCAGCGTCGCCCACGATTCCTTGTCGGGGTGGAGGGCGTGGCATGTCTCGGCAATCGCCGTGAAATCAGCCCCTTCCAGCGCAGCGGAATCCAGCTTCCACAGCGTCTCGAACGCCAGATTATGCAGCTGCAGCTCGCCTTCCGGGCCGAACACCGCGACCGCCTCGTGCAGCCGGTCCAGCGTGGCGCGCTGCACCTTGATAAGGGTGTTGTAGCGCGCCTGCAGGGCGAGCTGGTCGGTCATGTCTTCGAAAATCAGCAGCACGCCGCCGAGCGGATGGCGCTGGCGGGCGACACGCAAGGTGCGGCCATCGGGCAGGGGCCATAGCTCGTCTGGTGTCTCGGTGCCGGGCGGACGCTCATAATAGGCCAGTTCGCCCGCCTTCCAGCCCTTGTAATCGGCATTGGCGGGGTTGGGCAGAAGCTGGTCCTCGCGCAACCGGTCCAGCAGTGCGCCGTGGGAGGGCCGCTCATTGAGCACCGCCTCTTCCAGCGAGAACAGGCGGGCAAAGGCGCGGTTATAGAAGATGAGCTGCTTGGTGCGGTCAAAGATCGCCACCGCCTCGGCCATGTGGTTGAGCGTCTCGTCATGGGCCTCGCGGAAGCGTTTGAGCGCCGCGCGCGCCTCTTCGCCGCGCGTAATGTCAAAGGCTGCGCCCGCCACGCCGCCAGAGATGGGAAACACCACCACGTCCAGCGCCCGGCGTTCGCCCTTGATGACCGCGCCGCGTATATGGGCGACGGGTGCGCTGGCTTTGAGCGCCTCTCCGGCCTGGGCAGGCAGGCCCGGCTCCAGCAATAGCTGGCGGTCGATAACGTCGGCTGCGCTCTTGCCCTCAACGGCCTCCACATAGGCCGGATTGACCCAGTGCAGCCGCCCGGATGCGCTGATGCGCCAGGAGGGGAAGGGCGCCTTGCCCAGCATGTCGAGGAAGGCCAGCGGATCGTCAGCCACGACCGAGCGGGCCTCTTCCAGCCGTCCGCGCGCACCGGACTCTTCCAGTCCGCGAATGGTGGCGTCGGCGATCCACAGGACGAGCTGGGACCCCGCCGGGCGGCCATCGGCCTCGATAAAGCGGCCTGACGGGCCGGACACGGTGAGCGAGAAGGGTTTGCCCTCGCGCATCAGATCGCCCATGCGCTGGCGCAGCGTGGTTTCCATGCCGCCCGCCGAGCGCGCCTCATAGTCGGCAATACCGTCCAGAAGGGCGGTGGCGGGATCAGGCTCGTTCATCACGCCCGAACCCAGATCGGCAAACTGGACCAGAGAGGCAAGGGCGGTGGGCGAACCATAAACACGCGGAGAGGACCAGCCAGTGGCGTCAGGGTCGGGCGGCGTTTCCCAGACCAGAACAAGGCCGGGATGGGCGCCGAACACGCTGTCTGCCCGCGATAGCCGGTCTTCCAGCCAGGCGACGCGCTTTTGCCAGTGAGACCTTGCGGCGCGCACCCCCTCGGTCAGCCGCCACGCCCACAGGGCGGTCGCCACGGCGAAACCCACCGCGCCGCCGGTAACGATCAACGTTGCCAGCTGAGCCGGCTCGGTGGCCATCATGGCA
Organism: Glycocaulis abyssi; assembly: GCF_041429775.1. Classification (NCBI taxonomy): domain Bacteria; kingdom Pseudomonadati; phylum Pseudomonadota; class Alphaproteobacteria; order Maricaulales; family Maricaulaceae; genus Glycocaulis; species Glycocaulis abyssi. The sequence continues at coordinate 2,837,470 of NZ_CP163421.1, forward strand.
TGCCCCCTTCACTGCGCGGCCACGGCAAACAGACACGTGGCCATTGCGTGTCAGTGCGGCCGGTCGAATCACCACTTTAACGGAAGGTGAATCCGCAGGCGAGGAGACGTTATCAGCGTATGCGCACCTGTCCGAGTACAAACTCGAACATCACCGTGCAGCCGGTCAGGTGCGCGCCTTCGGAGAGGGGCGCGAACTGCCATTGTTCCACCGCGCGGTGTGCCTCGCGGTCAAAGAATCGGCCCGGCACGCCTTGCGCAATGCGTACATTCTCCACCGCGCCGGACCCGTCCACGTCGAACTGGACGATGGACCAGCCCTGCTCGCCTCTGGCCCAGCCGCGCGCGGGGTATTCGGGCAAAGGAGCATGGACGGCGCTCAAGGGCTCGCCCTGACATCCCTCGCTGGGCGCCATGCGGGCGATATTGGGCATGAGCGGCATTTGCGATTGCGGCATGAACGGCCCGCGCTCACGCGGGTCGCTCATCGGCGTTGGCACGGACATGCAGCCCGAAAGAAGGGTGGCAAGGCCCGCAAGGGCAAGAAGACGGGTGGTGCGCATGGCGGCCAGACTAGCGGCTAAAGCCTGCCACGCCAGCTAGTCTGCGCAGTGCGCACATGCCCGCTTGACAGGATATAAGGATATCTTTATGTCCTGATCTTGCGCCGATTTGAGCTTCAGCTTGCGGGCGCGGAACAAATGCAGCTAAAGCGAGGCAGGACAAGATGACGCCGCCCGGACGGGCGTGACCGCAATAGTCCTGCATCTCTTTGCCATCGGCGCTCTTGCATTTGCCTTTCCGCACACCCCGCGCGACAGGAAAGTGATACTGCCATGGCCCCGCTGGATTACGCACCGAGCTTTGTGTCTCCCGTAACCGTACGCAGCCGGCCCATGCGCGCGGTATTGCTGGGCTGCGGCACGGTCGGCAGCGCGCTTCGCGCCCGCCTGCCGCAAGGCGTGGCGATTGAAGCCATCGCGGTGAGCCGCTGGCGTGATCTGGGCAAAGGTCCGGTGCGCGTGCTCGATAGTCTGGACGCGGCGCTGGACCTTGCACCCGATCTGGTGATTGATGCCCTGCCGGGCTGCGCGGCGGCCGAGACGGCGCTGGAGCGCGCGGTTGAAGCGGGCGCACATGTGGTGTCGGCCAACAAGGCCGTCATCGCGCGCCGCCCCGATCTGGAGCACGAGGCGGCCAGAAAGCGCCGTGGTTTTCTCTATAGTGCCGCTGTAGGCGGCGGGGTGCCCGTGCTTGAAACCATCAACGCGCTGGGTGCCCGCGGCCGCGAGATCACCACCATGAAGGGCGTGTTCAACGGCACCTCGAATTTCGTGCTCGACCGGCTGTCCAAAGGCGAGGCGCTGGACGATGCCGTGCGCGCCGCGCAGGAGGCCGGCTTTGCCGAAGCTGATCCCAGCGCCGATCTCGATGGTGACGATGCGGCGGCGAAGCTCGTGCTGGCGGCCCGTACAGCCTGGGGGGTCGATCTTGATCTTCAGACAGTCGCCCGCCAGTCCATCAGCGATCTGGCACCCGGTCTTGCCGCCAAGGCGGCGCGTGAGGGTTTGCGTATCCGTCAGGTCGGGCGTCTGGCGCGTTCAGGGGGCGGTGTGCACGCGGCCGTGCGTCTTGAGACGGTCAGCGCCGACAGCGTGTTCTACCGCGTGGAGCGCGAGGGCAATGGCGTGGTCATCGCGCTGAAAGATGCGCCGGGCGTCATCCTCACCGGCAAGGGGGCTGGCGGCGCGCCGACGGCGGCCAGCATGGCCGGGGATATTGCGCGTCTGGTCGCGGAACACGGCTGATGCCGGAGGCCGTGCTTGCCGCAGAGGCGGGGGAGGGGGCAACTGAGCCAGCCTGTCCCTTTCCCATAAACGACCATATCACCGCTCTGGAACTGTCCTCCGGCGCCTTCGTGAATGCGCGCGCGCGTGTCTACGGACCCGCCCGGGCGCCGGGCATCATCGTGCTCGGCGGGATTTCCGCCCACCGCCACCTATTGGGCGATCATGCCGAAAGGCAAAGCTGGTGGCCGGGCATTGCCGGGCCGGGCCTGGCGCTCGACCCGCTGCGTCATCAGCTTCTGGCCTTCGATTTTCTGGCAGATGAGGTGGGTCCGTTTCCGCGCGTGGAAGATCAGGCAGAGGCATTGCTGGCGCTGGCGGACGCAGCCGGGTTTGAGACCTTCCAGATTGTCGGGGCTTCCTATGGCGGCGGAATCGCGCTGGCGCTGGCGGCGCTGGCACCGGAGCGTGTGACGGGCCTGCATGTGCTGTGTGCGGCGGACCGCCCCCACCCGATGACGACGGCGCTGCGCGCCATACAGCGCGATATTGTCGAATTTGGCCTCGCGCGCGGGGACGGGGCGGGCGGGGTCGATCTGGCGCGCCGCCTTGCCATGACGACCTATCGCACGGCAGACGAGTTCAAGGCGCGCTTTGACGACCCTGAGGCCGGTTCCCCGGATGCGGCCGGGGTGGAGGCTTATCTGGCTGCGCGCGGAGCCGACTATGCCGCCCATACCAGTCCGCAGCGCTTTCTGGCGCTATCGCGCTCCATGGATGCTGTGCGGATCGATCCGGCTTCGATCCGTGCGCCGTTGCGGCTGTTCGCGGTGGAGGAGGACCGTCTGGTGCCGCTGACGGATATTGAGGCGCTGGCCAGCACCCTTCGCGGCGCCCAGCTGGTGCGCATATCCAGCGTCTATGGCCATGATGCATTTTTAAAGGAGGTGGAGGCCGTGACACGCTTTCTGGACGCGATATGAGCCGGGACCGCACGCGCGAGGGCCTTGCCACCCGCGCCGCGCGCGCCGGGATCAACGCCGATCCGGGCCATGGCGGCATCGTCGCGCCGATCAATGTCGCCGCGACCTATGTGCGCGAGGATCCGGGCGTTCCCGGCCGGTTCGACTATGCGCGCACCGACGCGCCGACGCGCGCCCTGCTGGCCGAGGCGGTGGCCGGTCTTGAAGGCGGCGCGGGGGCCTGTCTCACCGCCTCCGGCATGGCGGCGATTGATCTTGTCCTGAACCTCTTACCCCCCGGTGCACGCGTTGTGGCGGCGCATGATTGCTATGGCGGCACGCAGCGCCTGTTCAATGCGCGCGGCCCCCAGCGCGGGTTCGAGATCGTCTATGCCGATGCGACAGACCTCGCCGCGCTGGAAACCGCGCTTGCGCCGGGTGCCGCGCTGCTCTTTCTGGAAACCCCGTCCAATCCGCGCCTGCGCATCACCGATATCGAGGCGGCAAGCGCGCTGGGACATGCGGCGGGCGCGCTCGTCGCTGTCGACAATACCGTGCTCTCTCCGGCCATCCAGCGCCCGCTGGAGCTGGGGGCGGATATCTCGGTGAGTTCGCTGACCAAGATCATCAATGGCCATTCCGACATGGTGGGCGGGGTGGTGTGCGTGCGTGAAGCGGCGCTGCAGGAAAATCTCGCCTGGTGGCTGAATGCGTCTGGCACCGGGCTTGGGCCGTTTGATGCGTTTCTGGCCACCCGCGGACTTCGCACCCTGCCGCTGCGAGCAAAGGCGCAGTCCGAGGCCGCGCTGGAGCTGGCGGGGCGGCTGGCCCGGCATGCGGGCGTAATCCGTATCGATTATCCGGGCCTTGCTGACCATCCCGGCCATGGGCTGGCCGCGCGCCAGCAGGCCGGGCTTTTCGGACCACTTCTGAGCCTGGAGGTGAAGGGTGATCCGCGTGCCTTCCTTGAGGGGCTGGAACTGTTCACGCTGGCACAATCGCTTGGCGGGGCGGAGAGCCTCGTCTCGGTTCCTGCCCTGATGACCCATGCCGCGATGACGCCGGAGGCGCGCGCCCATGCCGGTATCAGCGACTCGCTGGTGCGCCTGTCCGTGGGGCTGGAGGATGTGGACGATCTCTGGCGCGATCTGGAGACGGCGCTGACGCGTCTCTAACCCCTACTCTATCTGCGCCAGGTCAGCGAGAAGGCGGCAAAGTCCTCTGACGTGTCCCAGGACTGGGTGGGCATGGACCAGCTGGTCTCGCGCCGCACATAGGCCAGCGAGAGGTCTACACCCTGCACATTCATGGCCAGGCCCGCCTGCTGATCGCCGACCATGGCATAGGGCTGGAGCGCGAAGGTCTCACGCAAGGAGCGTGTGTCGCCCGGACGATAGATCAGCGCCTGCCGGTCGGCGCCGGCGAAGAACCACCAGCCGCCATTGGCCTGATGCTCGGCCCCGACATACTGGCCGACCCGTACGGTGGCGCCGAACTCGGTCGCCGAGCCGGCATCGCCAAAGCTGAACCCGGCGCGCGGGCGCAGGCCCATATCCAGCTCGCCATCGCCGCCCTGGCTGTCAAAACGGCCCTCATAGCGCAGCGCCATGGCGCGTCCGCGCGGGCGGTTGGCGGAAAACCGCCAGGCCGGCATGTCGATGGCGGACGGCGCCAGTGCCGCCCTAACCCAGCCGGACTGTTCGGCATCATACATGGCGACCCGCAGCTCGCTGCCCGTGGCCGTGCGCGCAATCACGGTCTGCGGCGCGTGGAAAGCGCCAAAGCTCTGCTGGAACGGGTGGGTATGGCGGACAGACAGGCCTGCCGCCGCAATCGATGATGCGTCGCGCGTGCCATAATGGGCTTCGGGGATGGTTTCCTCGCGCTCCATGGACAGGCGCATGGAGGGCAGCGGGCCGGCGGACCATTCCTCAAGCAGTGGGGCGATTATGATGGTACGCATGTCAGCGGAGCGGGCGTCCTGCGCGCTGGCAGCAGGCGATATCAGTCCCATGGCGAACCCTGCACACGCCAGAATGCCGGCGAGGCGGCTAGCCCCGGCAGCATACTGTCCTGCAGTGTTCGTCCTATTGGTCACGTTGGCGCTCCCCAGTGCCGGTTACGTCACCTGTTTATACGCCCGATAATCTAACATGTTCCCTGCTGGCGCGCTGCCAGAATCGCTCAGGCGCGATTAACTGTGTATGAACACGCCCACAACCTTGCAATGAAAAAAGGAGAGGCTGCACGCCTCTCCTTTCCCAACCCTTATGCAATACAGGTGCTTACTGGCAGGCGAGGCATTCCTCGTATTCGGTCCTGGCAGCGGCCTGCATGGAGCTTTCCATGTCGTCCTTGCCTTCGGTACCGGCAAAGGCGGTGCGCTGGACGGATTTGGAGCGGCAGTAATAGAGCGATTTGATGCCCCGCTCCCACGCCGTCCAGTGCAGCATGTGAAGGTCCCATTTATCGACATTGCCCGGCAGGAAGATGTTCAGCGACTGGGCCTGACAGATAAAGGGCGTGCGGTCGGCGGCGTGCTCGATCACCCAGCGCTGGTCCAGTTCGAACGCGGTCTTGAACACGTCCTTCTCGTCCTGGCTGAGGGCGTCGAGATGCTGGACGGAGCCTTCATGCTCCAGGATCGAATTCCAGGTCGCGGGCGTGTTGATGCCCTTGTCTTCCAGCAGCTTTTCCAGATACGGGTTCTTCACCGTGAACGAGCCTGACAGCGTCTTGTGCGTGTAGACATTGGCCGGGATCGGCTCGATGCCGGCGCTCGTCCCGCCGCAAATGATCGAGATCGAGGCGGTCGGCGCGATGGCCAGCTTGTGGGAGAAGCGCGCCTTCACGCCGCTTTCTGCCGCATCCGGGCAGGCCCCGCGCTCTTCGGCGAGCTTCACCGAAGCCCGGTCAGCGCCCTGACGCAAATGCTTGAACAGCTTGCGGTTCCAGCTGGCCGCCATGGCGGACTCAAAGGGAATGTTGAGCGATTGCAGGAAGGAGTGGAAGCCCATCAGGCCAAGGCCGACAGACCGCTCGCGCCAGGCCGAATAGGTGGCGCGGTCCATCTCGTCGGGCGCACGGTCGATAAAGTCCTGCAGCACATTGTCGAGGAAGCGGAACAGATCCTCGATGAAGAGCGGATCGTCCTTCCATTCGAGGAATTTCTCTGCGTTGACCGAGGACAGGCAGCACACGGCGGTGCGGTCGCGGCCCAGATGGTCGACGCCCGTCGGCAGCATGATTTCCGAGCACAGATTGGACTGGCGCACTTTCAGGCCCAGCTTCTTCTGGAACATGGGCAGGGCGTTGTTCACCGTGTCGGAATAGATGATGTAGGGCTCGCCGGTCTGCAGGCGCAGTTCCAGGATTTTCTGCCACAGCTTGCGCGCGGAGATGGATTTCACCACTTCGCCGGATTTCGGCGAGATGAGCGGGAAATCGGCATCCTCGCGCACGGCCACCATGAACTCGTCAGTGATGTTCAGGCCGTGATGCAGGTTCAGGCTCTTGCGGTTGAAATCGCCGCTAGGCTTGCGAATTTCCAGAAACTCTTCGATTTCCGGGTGGTGGACGTCGAGATAGACGGCGGCCGAACCGCGGCGCAGCGAGCCTTGCGAAATCGCAAGGGTCAGCGAATCCATCACGCGCACGAAGGGAATAATGCCGGAGGTCTGCCCGTTCTGGCCGACCTTCTCGCCGATGGAGCGCACATGGCCCCAATAGGTGCCGATGCCGCCGCCATTGGAGGCCAGCCACACATTTTCCGTCCAGGTGGCGACGATATCGTCCAGCGAATCGCCAACCGAGTTGAGGAAGCACGAAATCGGCAGGCCGCGCTCGGCCCCGCCATTGGAGAGGACCGGCGTGGCGGGCATGAACCAGAGGCGCGACATGTAGTCGTAAAGGCGCTGCGCGTGGGCCGTATCGTCGGCATAGGCGCTGGCCGCGCGCGCAAACATGTCCTGATAGCTTTCGCCGGGCAGGAGATAGCGGTCGACCAGCGTTTTCTTGCCGAAATCGGTGAGCAATGCGTCGCGCGACGGATCGGTCTTCACGCTCTCCACGAGGCGCAGCGTGACGGCCTTGGGCTTGCCGCGCCGCGAGCGCACGGGGCCCTGTGTTGCGGTGCCGGACAGTGGGCTAGAGTCAAACGGCGTCATGGTCCAAACCGCTCCTTCGTGCAGGGCGCAAAAATCCTTGGCGCTGGGCAGGGAAACGCGCGCCGCCTTAACAAAAACCTATACATGCTGTGTGGCTTCCCCCGGAAACCGCAACATATAGTGCTAAGGGTCTCAGCCAGCGTCAACGGCCCAAACACGCTTCGGCCCAACTTTTTGGTAAACAAACTCCTAACACATCGGTGTCCGTATCCGGACTCTTTAACGCTTTCGGGGCGATAGCCCTGCTGAGATTAAATGTGGAAATCACAGCTGGCCGCTGCCAGCCGCTTATCCCAGATTCAGCAGTTCGGGATCGCCCCCCTGCGCCGCGATGTTGATCGTCACCACACGTTCTGCCGCGAAGCGGTAGAGATAGTGCGGTCCCCCGGCTTTCGGCCCGGTGCCGGAGAGGCCCTCACCGCCGAAAGGCTGCACGCCGACGACCGCGCCGGTCATGTTGCGATTCACGTAGGTATTGCCCGCCGGAACCGCCTCGCGAACCGAATCAAGGAATCGCTGGAGACGCGAATGCACCCCCAGCGTCAGCCCGTAGCCCTTGCCTGCGAGCTGGGCGGCGAGCTTTGGCAGATCGGCGCGCTTGTAACGGACCACATGCAGGATCGGCCCGAATACTTCGCGGTCGGCCACGTCCAGCGAGGGCAGTTCGACCAGCAAGGGCGCGAAATAATGCCCTTGCGCTTTCAGCGCATCGCTCAGCGGCGCGCGGTGCAGGATGGTGGCTTCGCGCTCCATGCGGCTCTCATGGGCGGTGAGCATGCCGAGCGCCTCGTCATCAATGACCGGGCCGACATCGGTCGCCGGATCGGCCGGATCGCCCAGGGTCAGCGCATCCATCGCGCCTTTAAGCGCCTCGATCAGCCCGTCGGAGGTCTCGCGTGGCAGGAAGATGATGCGAAGCGCGGAGCAGCGCTGTCCGGCTGAACCGAAGGCGGAGAGAATCACATCATCCACCACCTGCTCTTTCAGGGCGGACGTGTCGACGAACATGGCGTTGAGCCCGCCCGTTTCGGCTATCAGCGGCAGGATGGCCCCGTCGCGCGATGCCAGCGTGCGGTTGATGATGCGCGCGACTTCCGTCGAGCCGGTGAAGGCAACCCCGGCCAGAAGCGGATGGCCCGTCATCAGCGCGCCCACCTTGCCATCGCCGGGTACCAGCTGGACCACGTCTTTGGGCAGGCCCGCCTTCTGGAAGAGTTTGATGGTTTCGAACGCTACCAAAGGCGTCTGCTCGGCGGGCTTCGCGACGACCGTATTTCCGGCGGCCAGCGCAGCGGCAATCTGGCCGGTGAAGATCGCCAGCGGGAAGTTCCACGGGCTGATGCAGGCAAAGACACCCTTGCCCGCCAGCTCCATATGGTTGGTTTCGCCTGCCGGTCCGGGCAGGCGGTCGGCATGGCTGAACTTGGTTTCGGCCTCGGCTGCGTAATAGCGCAAGAAATCGACCGCCTCGCGCACTTCTGCCACGCCGTCATTAAGCGTCTTGCCACCTTCACGCGTCAGGATCGCCATGAAGCGGCCGGTATCGGCCTCCAGCACATCGGCGATTTTGCGCAAGATCATGGCCCGCGCGGCGCCGCCCTGACGGTCCCAGGCATCGAACGCCTTGTGGGCCGCCGTGAAGGCGGCATCCACCATGGCTTCGTCGGCCTCCACGACTTTGCTCACAATCACGGAGGAATTGACCGGGCTTGCCTGCTCGCGCGCCTTTCCTGTTTTCACCTTGCCGGAGATGATCGGGCCACATGCATAGGGCATCGCCTTGTCGAAATGGTTTTGCGCGTCTGCCAGCATGGTGCGTACCCCTTTCTGTGAAAGGTCGACCCCTGCCGAATTGTCCCGGTGGGGACCGTAAAGCCGGGGCGGGGCCGGAATGAAGGGATGGCGGTCCATGCTGTCGGCGCCCTCAAAGGGGCCGCGCGCCACATCGGCAGCCGGAACATCCGGATCGAGGAAGGAGTGCACGAAGGAGGTGTTGGCCCCGTTCTCCAGCAGACGGCGCACCAGATAGGGCAGCAAGTCTTCATGGCTGCCCACAGGCGCGTAGACGCGCACAGGGCGCAGCGCGAAGGCGCTGGCGGCGGCCAGATAAAGCGGCTCGCCCATGCCGTGCAGGCGCTGGAACTCGTATGATTCATTGCCAAGCTCGGCGGCGATCTCGCGCACCGCGCATAAGGAATGCGCGTTATGGGTCGCAAACTGCGGGTAGATCGTGTCCGGCTCACCCAGCATGGCGCGCGCGCAGGCCAGATAGTTGAGGTCAGTCGCCGATTTGGTGGTCCAGACCGGAAAGTCCGGCCAGCCATTCATCTGCGAGAATTTCACTTCGGTGTCCCAGTAGGCGCCCTTTACGAGGCGCACCATGAGACGCCGCCCGCTGGACCGGCCCAGCTCGGCCAGTTTGGCGATCACGGCGCGTGCGCGCTTCTGGTAGGCTTGCAGGGCCAGGCCCAGACCATTCCAGCCCGCAAGAGAGGGTTCGTGGGCGAGACGCTCCAGCATCATCAGCTGCAGGACGAGACGGTCTGATTCCTCGGCGTCCAGGCAGAAGCCGATATCGGCCGCCTTGGCCGCTTCAGCCTGCTCCAGCACTTTGGGATAAAGCTCGCGCCAGAGCGTTTCGAGCTTGAAGATATTATAGCGCGGATGCAGGGCGGAGAGCTTGACCGACACGCCATCGACCGCTTCCACCGGCCCGTCCTGGCGGGACTTGGCGACGGCGGCGATCGCGTCGAGATAGCGGGTGTGATAGCGCGCGGCGTCCGTGTGTGTGCGCGCGCCCTCGCCCAGCATGTCGAAAGAGAAGAGCGGGTGGTGGCCCTCTGGCACTTTCCAGGCATGGCCGCGCCTTATCGCGCCGCCAATCGTGCGGCCCAGCACGAACTGCTCGCCCAGAATGCGCATGGCCTGGCGGGTGGCGGTGCGGATGACCGGCTCACCGACCCGGCCTGCGATATTGCGGAAATAGGCGCCGGGATCCTTTCGCGCAGCCGGGTCCACATCCATCAGCGAGCCAGAGAGCATCAGGCCCAGCGTCGAGGCATTGACCAGCCAGTTTTCCGACTTCCACGCGTGCTCGGCCCATGCGCCCGAACCGATCTTTTCGGCGATCAGCGCATCGGCGGTTTTCGCGTCCGGCACGCGCAAGAGCGCTTCGGCCAGACACATCAGGGCGAGCCCTTCCTTGTTGGACAGGCCAAACTCCTGCAGGAAGGATTCCATCAGCCCGGTGCGGGTCTTGGCGTTGCGCGCCCGCTCGACCAGATCGATGGCGGCTGCCGAGACGCGTGCGCGTGCCGCCGCGTCCAGCCCGGCCTGTGCATTGAGCGCGCGCACGGCCTCGCTCTCGGACGCAAATTTCAGGGCATCAATGCTATCCCAGTCGATGCCGGCGGCAGAGGCAGTGTCGGTGTTCATCGTCAATCCGTCTTTCGGGCCAAAGCTCGCGGTGACATGGCCACAACGGGAACGGGCAGGCAAGACCACAACACTGTTACCCTTCGCTTGGCCGCAAAAACGCGTTATGAGCACCGGCCCGGCACCCGGACCTGTCTTTGAGGCATGGTCCGGGTCAGTTGAAAAGAGGCCCGTAAATGGACAATACGCCCTTGCGCATTCTGCTGGTGACAGACGCCTGGGAGCCGCAGGTCAATGGTGTGGTGCGCACGCTGTCGCGCACGGTCGATGAATGCCGCGCCATGGGCCATGAGGTGGAGGTCATCCATCCGGGGCTTGGCTTCAAGACGATTCCCTTGCCGACCTATCCCGATATCAAGCTGGCGCTGGGCGCGCGTGATGATCTTGAAGCGCGTTTCCGCGCCTTCGAGCCGGAAGCCATTCACATCTCCACCGAAGGCACGCTGGGTCATGTCGCCCGGCGCATCTGCCTGTCATGGAAGCTGCCCTTCACGACCAGCTATCACACCCAGTTTCCCGAATATGTGCATGCGCGCTTCCCCTTCATTCCGCTGGCGGCGGGCTATGCCTTCATGCGCCGCTTTCACAATGCGGGTAACGGCATCATGGTCGCCACCGAGACCATGCGGCAGGGACTTGTAAAGCGCGGCTTCAACAATCTTGTCCCGTGGTCGCGCGGGGTGGACACAGACCAGTTCCGCCCGGACCTGCGGGGCATTGATGGCGGTGTCTATAAAGACCTCCCAAAGCCGGTCTTTGCCTATGTCGGCCGGGTGGCGGTGGAGAAGAATATCGAGGCATTCCTCAAGCTCGACCTGCCCGGCTCCAAGGTCGTCGTCGGTCCGGGTCCGCAGCTGGAAGAGCTCAAACGCAAGTACAGGAACGTGCACTTTACCGGCGGCAAGTCCGGCGAGGAGCTGGCGCGCCATTTTGCCGACGCCGATGTGTTCGTCTTCCCCAGCTTCACCGACACGTTCGGGCTGGTGATCCTGGAAGCGATGGCCTGCGGCACGCCGGTGGCGGCGTTCATCGCGCCGGGGCCGCGCGATATCATCCCCGGCTCCAAGGCCGGTGTGGTGTCAAACGATCTCAAGCAAGCCTGCCTGCAGGCGCTGGAGCTCAGCCGCGAGGACGCGCGCGCCTTCGCCGAACAGAACTCCTGGCGCGCCTGCACCGAGCAGTTTGTCGCCAATCTCAAACCCCAGCCCCGCCCGGAGCGCAAACGCTTCTGGAAGCGCTTGAGAAGGCTGAGGCGCAACAAGGGTTAGAGGGCAGGTCAGCCTTGCCGCTTGGCCGATTTCAGCGTGCGCTGGCGAAGCCGCTCCATCATGGCCGAACGGATCGCTTCGAACAGGCTTTTGGGAAGACGGCCATATGTCCAAGCCTCGCCGGGGCGTGCCGGAACTATCCCCGCGTCATCCCAGGAGACGGCGTTCGCCTCTGCGGTCACAATATAGCTGTGCCCGTCATCCAGGCCGAGATGCTTGCTGACGGCCGCGGGTATGGGAATTGCGCCTGTTTGCGCCGCTGGAGGGCTGTGCGTCACAGGCACCAGCAAAACTTCGGTCTTGCCGTCGGCGCTCCGGATAATTGCGGCGACCACTACGCAGGGCCGGTCCTTGCTGCCTTCGTTCCTCCCTTTCTCGCGTTCGTGTGACCAGAGAAAGTCATAGCGGATGACGAGGCCGGGTACCGGCTCAGGCTTCTTCACCGGAACCCGTCTTCAACAGTGCTTCTAACGCGGGATCTGCATCACCGTACTCCGCGTCCGCCAGAGCCTCGACCCATGCCTTCGGCAGACTTTCTGTAAGATGGTTCTGGCGGGTGTCGCGCGCTTTCAGGCGTTCATACTCATCGATATCGATAAGTACGCGTGCTGTTCGTCTGTGTTTGGTTATAAAGACCGGGCTCTTCGCTGCCTGCTCAATATAAAGCCCGGCCCGGGTCTGGAACTCGGTAGCCGTCACGGAAATCTTGCTCACGTCACCAATGCCTCCATTTTGATGTGCCGATATTAGCTATTTTATCGAAAATTCGCAATATCGCTAACCTGCCACCCTCACCCGCGTCATCCCTTCACGGCCGAGGCGCTGGATGGCCTGATCGACGCTTTCGTCTGGCCCCGGCACCAGATCGGCATCGAAGATATTGGGGCGGCGGTCCTGCAGCACCAGCGGCAGGCCGGTGCGCACGCGGGTGAAGAAGCCCGCATTGAGCGCGTCGCCTGCTTCCTGCCGGACGCCTTCGATCACACTGACGCCAGCCTCGCGCAGCATGGCGACGCCCCGGCCCGATACGCGCGGATCAGGATCACCCGACGCGATGAAAACGCGCGCCACGCCTGCCCGGATGAGCGCGTCTGCGCAGGGCGGTGTATGGCCGTAATGGGAGCAGGGCTCCAGCGTGACATAGACATCGGCGCCGCGCGCTGCCGCCCCGGCTTTCTCCAGCGCCTGCGCCTCGGCATGCGGGCGTCCGCCCGGCGCGGTGACGGCCGTGGCGATCACATGGCCATTTTTTGCGATGACGCAGCCCACCGACGGGTTGGGCGCGGTCTTGCCCAACCCGGAAAAGGCCAGCGCCAGCGCCGCGTCCATGAAGCGCAGATCGGAAGGGGTCAGCCCTTCGGGCATGGGGGCAGGGCCTCGGCGCGGTCCTCATCGAGATAGCGCGCCTCGACGGGGCGGAGGCCATCCAGCTCGATCAGCAGCGGATTGCCGGTCGGCACTTCCACTTTGAGGATATCGTCATTGCTGACCTTGAAGAGGATTTTCACCAGCGCCCGCAGCGAATTGCCGTGCGCGGAAATGAGCACGCTCTCTCCGGCGGCCAGGCGCGGCGCAACAAGCGCGCGGAAGCACTCATCGACGCGGGAAAGCGTGTCTTTCAGGCTTTCGGTGCCGGGCAGGGCGGCCGGGTCCAGATGGGCATAGCGCTCATCGTGCGAGGGATGGCGCGGATCAACGCGGTCGAGCGCGGGCGGAGGGATGTCGAAGGAGCGCCGCCAGACAAGCACCTGATCCTCACCGTGGGCGGCGATGGTCTCGGCCTTGTCGAGGCCTGTCAGCGCGCCGTAATGGCGTTCATTGAGCCGCCAGTCCGGCATCACCGGAATCCACAGCCGGTCGAGCGTATCAAGGCCCAGATGCGCGGTGCGGATGGCGCGGCGCAGATAGCTGGTAAAGGCGATATCGGGGGCGAAGCCTGCCTCTTTCATCAGCGTGCCGCCCCGGCGCGCTTCGGCCTCGCCGCGTTCCGTCAGGTCCACATCCACCCAGCCGGTAAAGCGGTTTTCCAGATTCCACTGGCTCTGGCCGTGGCGGGTGAGAACAAGGCGGGGCATCATGATCTCCAAAAGGCAGGCTGATCCGTGTCGGGACCGGGCAATAGCGCGCAGGCGCCCGCTTGACCACTCCTCATACCGCCCCTTTGGCAAAAAAGACACACATCGTGCTCAAACCGGGCTGGCCTTTCCGGCGCGCTCTTTGCATGGCCGGGACCCAGGCGCACAGTGTCCGGCTACAAGCGGCTGACCATTGAACCATGGTGGCTTCATGAGGCGCAGGCAAACCGCGCCCGGCAGAGTGCAAGGGGTGTTGGGATGATCCGGCAGGTTGTTACTCCCGCGAACGGGGATGAGGCCGCGCTGCTCGACCGGCTGGTGGCCAGCTTCACCGAGGAGCTGGCGGCGCGAACCTCCGAGTGCATGTTCTACATGACCGAACCGGGCGGCCAGGCCAGCGCGCGCATCATCGAGACAGAAACCCAGGAAACGCTGGACCGTTTCCTGACGTTCGTGGCGTCCCATATTGGCAATCACGCCTTCTGATACTGGCCAGCGCGGGACAGCGCTGCTAAAGCCTCAAGCGATAGTGAAACGCCAGACCGTATGCCCCGGAAACCGGCGGTGGTCTGCGCACCACGATTGAGGTTGATCCCTTTTCCATGTCCGAACCTGAAAGCCTGAACCGTCCCTCTGCCCGGATTGATACCGCGCGCATCCTCGAGGCCATGCGCCGCACCGCGCGGATCGAGCGCGAGGGACTTGCCGCGCTGGAAGAGGCGTTTGATGCGCGCGCTGTCGGTGTGGTCAGCCTGCTGGCCACGCTGAAGGGCCGCCTCATCTGTGCAGGCGTCGGCAAGTCAGGCCATGTCGCGCGCAAGATCGCCGCCACGCTCGCCTCTACCGGAACGCCGGCGCAGTATGTCCACCCGGCCGAGGCCAGTCATGGCGATCTGGGCATGATTACTGCCAGCGACGCGGTGCTGGCCCTGTCCAAATCCGGCGAGACGCGCGAGCTGGGCGATCTGACCACCTATTGCCGCCGCTTCGGCGTGCCGCTGATCGCGCTGACGGCGGGCAAGGACAGCACGCTTGCCAAGGCGAGCGATCATCTCCTGCTGGTGCCTGACGCGCCGGAAGCGGCAGGGGAGACGCGCGCGCCGACCACCTCCACCACGCTGATGATGGCCTATGGCGATGCGCTGGCTGTCGCCCTGATCGAGGCGCGTGGCTTTACCGCGGCCGATTTTGCCACCTTCCATCCCGGCGGAACGCTGGGCGCAGCCTTCCTCAAGGCGGGCGATCTCATGCACACCGACATGCCGCTGGCCGAAGAAGGCACGCTGATGGCCGATGCGCTGATCGTGATGAGTTCCAAAGGGTTTGGCTGTGTCGGCATTACGCGCGGCGGCAAGCTGACCGGCATCATCACGGACGGTGATCTGCGCCGCCATATGAGCCCGGACCTGACCGCCTCGGCGGTCGAGACGATCATGACGGCCAATCCCAAAAGCGTGGCGCCGGGCGATCTTGCTGCCGATGCGCTGCGCCTGATGACGGCAGGTTCGCAGAAAATCCTGTCGGTGTTTGTCTGCGATGAAACCGGCAGGCCGCTCGGCCTGTTGCATATCCATGATCTATTGCGTGCAGGTCTCAGCTAGGCTGGTCCGGCATCCATCCACACACCCTGTCAGATGAGGTACCCATGACCGCCAGCCAGCGCCCGAGCGCAGACCTGAAACCCAATAGCTGGGATTTCGAGACGCGTCCGCTCATCAAGCCCACAGGCTTTCGCGAATATGATGCGCGCTGGTGGTTCGGCCATCCGGGGTCGGACAAGGCACCCGAACTCAATCTCTACGGCGTGCAGGCGCTGGGGCTGGGCCTTGGCACGCTGATGCATGAGCTGGGTATCGCGCCGCATATCGTGACGGGCCATGATTTCCGCAGCTATTCGCTGTCGGTGAAGCAGGCGCTGGAAGTCGGCCTGATGCAGGCTGGTGTGACGGTGCACGATATCGGCCTTGCCCTCTCGCCCATGGCCTATTTCGCCCAGTTCGATCTGGATATTCCCGCCGTCGCCATGGTCACGGCCAGCCACAACTCCAATGGCTGGACGGGTGTGAAAATGGGCGTTGAGCGCCCGCTTACCTTTGGACCTGACGAGATGAGCCGGCTCAAAACCATCGTTCTGGAGGGCCTCGGCAAGGCCCGCGCCGGGGGCGGCTATGTGCGCGAAGACGGTGTACGCGAGCGCTATATCGCCGATCTGGTGGGCGGGTTCAAAGCCAGGCGCAAGCTGAAAGTCGTCGCCGCCTGCGGCAATGGCACGGCAGGTGCGTTCGCCCCGCAGGCGCTCGAAGCGATGGGCGTGGAAGTCGTCGCGCTCGATTGCGAGCTGGACCACACTTTCCCGCGCTATAACCCGAACCCGGAAGACATGAAGATGCTGCACGCGCTGGCCGATGCGGTGCGCGAGCACAAGGCCGATGTCGGCCTCGCCTTCGATGGTGACGGGGACCGGTGCGGCGTGGTTGATAATGAGGGTGAGGAGATTTTCGCCGACAAGGTGGGCCTCATGCTGGCGCGTGATCTCTCCGCTGAGCACGAAGGCGCGACTTTCGTGGTCGATGTGAAATCGACCGGGCTTTACGCCACCGATCCGGTGCTCAAAGCCAATGGCGCGAAGACCGACTACTTCAAGACCGGCCATTCCTATATCAAGCGCCGCTCCCACAAGCTTGGCGCCTTGGCGGGCTTTGAAAAGTCCGGGCATTTCTTCCTGCAGCCGCCCGTAGGCAAGGGGTATGATTGCGGGCTGACGGCGGCGCGCTGCGTTATCGCCATGCTGGACAATAATCCCGACAGCTCGATGGCTGACCTGAAACGCGCGCTTCCCGTGAGCTATGGCTCACCCACCATGTCGCCTGCCTGCGCGGACGAGGTGAAGTATGATGTGGTGGAGCGGATCATCGCCAGCTTTGAAGACAAGAAGGCGAAGGGTGAGAAAGTCGCCGGGCGCGAGATTGTGGATGTGAACACGGTCAATGGCGTGCGCTTTACCTTCGCTGACGGGGCGTGGGGGCTGATCCGCGCCTCCTCCAACACGCCCAACCTGGTCGTGGTGGTGGAAAGCCTGACCTCCAAAGAGGATGTCAGCGCGATCTTCGCCGCCATCAAGCAGGAGCTGGCGAAATATCCTGAAGTCGGCGCATTCGATCAGGAAATCTAAACGCGGGGGAGCCGGGCAGGGCGATGACAATACTGGTCACAGGCGGGGCGGGATTTATCGGCTCGGCGGTTATCCGCCTGGCGGTGTCGCGCGGCCTGTCCGTGGTCAATCTGGACGCGCTGACCTATGCGGCCTCGCTGGAGAATGTGGCGTCTGTGGCCAGTTCCCCGCTTTACGCTTTCGAGCACGCAGATATACGCGATCGGGCTGCGCTGGAGCGGATTTTTGCCGCCCACCAGCCCGATGCCGTGATGCATCTGGCGGCTGAAAGCCATGTCGACCGCTCCATTGATGGGCCGTCCGACTTTATCGAGACCAATATCAACGGCACGTTCAACCTGCTCGAAGCGGCACGCAAATACTGGGTGGGCAAGGGCAAGCCGGACGATTTCCGCTTCCACCATATCTCCACTGACGAGGTGTATGGCTCCCTGCCGGCCGACCCGTCAGTGAAGTTCACCGAAGAGACGCGCTACGATCCGCGCTCGCCCTATTCGGCCTCCAAGGCGGCGGCCGATCATCTGGTGCGCGCCTGGCATGAGACCTATGGCCTGCCGGTTGTGCTGACCAACTGCTCGAACAATTACGGGCCGTATCATTTCCCGGAAAAACTGATCCCGCTGATGATTATCAAGGCGCTCGCGGGCGAGCCTTTGCCGGTCTATGGCGATGGTTCGAATGTGCGCGACTGGCTCTATGTGGATGACCATGCCGACGCGCTGCTGACTGTCCTGCGACGGGGTGAGACAGGCCGTTCCTACAATATCGGCGGCAATAGCGAGCGGACCAATCTGGAGCTGGTGACGGTCCTGTGCGCGGTGCTCGATGAGCTGCGCCCTTCAGGCCAGTCCCACGCCAGCCTCATCCGCTTTGTCGAGGACCGGCCCGGCCATGATGCGCGCTACGCCATTGATGTCAGCCGGATAGCCGGCGAGCTGGGCTGGCGCCCTTCGGTGACGCTGGACGAGGGCTTGCGCCGCACTGTTGAGTGGTATCTGGATAATGAGAGCTGGTGGCGGCCTCTGCTGGCGCGCAAGGGTGCAGGCGAGCGGCTTGGCACGAAGGTCTGACATTGCCGCACGCGCGCATTGACGCGAAGGCGCGCTGGCCGGATACAAAGGGCCGGTAGGAAGCCGCGCCGGGACGAGAGTGGTGACAGAACGCAAGGGTATCATTCTGGCTGGCGGATCAGGCTCGCGGCTTTATCCGGTCACGGCTGTGGTCTCCAAGCAGCTGCTGCCGATCTATGACAAGCCGATGATCTACTACCCGCTGTCGGTGCTGATGATGACAGGCGTGCGCGAGATCGCCATTATCACCACCCCGCAGGACCAGACGCTGTTTCAGGCGCTTCTGGGTGATGGCAGCCAGTGGGGGCTTTCGCTCAGCTATATCGCCCAGCCTTCACCGGACGGGCTGGCGCAAGCCTATCTGCTGGCGGAGGATTTTCTGGCCGGTGCGCCGTCGGTAATGGTGCTGGGGGATAATATCTTCTTCGGTCAGGGCCTGCGCGAGATGCTGCGTTCGGCGGATGCGCGTCCGTCAGGCGGAACGGTGTTCGGCTATGAGGTTGCCGACCCGCAGCGCTATGGCGTTCTGGCTTTCGATGATGAGGGCCGCGCCACCGGGATTGTCGAGAAGCCGGAGACGCCGCCTTCCGAGTTTGCGGTGACGGGTCTCTACTTTCTCGACGGGAAGGCACCAGAGCGCGCGCGCAAGGTGAAGCCGTCCGGGCGCGGCGAGCTGGAGATTACCTGCCTGTTGCAGATGTATCTCGATGCCGGCGAGCTGGAGGTGGAGACCATGGGCGCGGGCTATGCCTGGCTGGATACCGGCACGCCGGACAGCCTTCTCGAAGCGGCCGATTTCGTCTCCACGCTGGAACGCCGTCAGGGCTCCAAGATTGCCTGCCCGGAGGAGATTGCGTTCCGTCAGGGCTTTATCGCCCGTGAGGATCTGCGCGCTCTTGCCGATGCGATGGGTGGCGGCGCCTATGCGCTATACCTTAAAAGGCTCATCGACCGGGTGAAGTGAGACTTGCGGCCCGGAGCGGGCTTGCCCGCAGACATCGAAACAGATCGTGATTACCTGATCTGGCGGGCCTGCATCATGGTCGCGCAAAATCCTCAAGGGCCGCCCGGCGCGGCAACCGATCCACAGGACCCAGTCATGCAATTTATTGACCTTCAAGCCCAGTACGCCCGTATCGCGGAGAAGGTAGACGCGCGGATCATGTCCGCCGTGCGCAGCGGCCGGTTTATTCTCGGGCCGGAGGTTCAGGCGCTGGAGGCCGCGCTGGCGCAGTTTAGCGGTTCATCGCGGGCGCTGGGCTGTGCCAACGGCACCGATGCGCTCGTGCTGCCCCTGATGGCGTGGGGACTGCGCCCCGGTGACGCCGTGTTCTGCCCGTCCTTCACCTTTACCGCGACGGCTGAAGTGGTGCCCTGGCTCGGGGCCTCGCCGGTCTTTGTCGATATCGACCCTGATACCTACAATATGGACCCGGCCCATCTTGAAGCCTCCATCGAGATGGTGAAGGCAAAAGGCGAGCTGACCGCGCGTGCCATCATTGCGGTCGACCTGTTCGGGCAGCCGGCCAATTATCCGCAGATTGCAGAGATTGCGAAGCGCCATGGCCTGAAACTGATCGCTGACAGCG
Source organism: Glycocaulis abyssi (assembly GCF_041429775.1). NCBI lineage: Bacteria > Pseudomonadati > Pseudomonadota > Alphaproteobacteria > Maricaulales > Maricaulaceae > Glycocaulis > Glycocaulis abyssi. The sequence goes on from NZ_CP163421.1 coordinate 2,856,993, forward strand.
CCCAGGGCTTTGGCTGCACGCTGGACGGCAAGCACCCCTCCCACTGGAGCGATGTGACCACCACCTCGTTTTTCCCGGCCAAGCCGCTGGGCTGCTATGGCGATGGCGGCGCGGTGCTGACCGATGATGCGGATCTCGCCGAGATCATGGAATCGCTCGCCGTGCACGGCAAAGCCATGCCGCGCGATATCGAGAAGCGCGCCTTCGAGCATGATCCCAAATATTTCAATGTCCGCATCGGCATGAACTCGCGCCTTGATACCATTCAGGCAGCAGTGCTGCTGGAAAAGCTCGCCATATTCCCTGACGAGATCGCGGCGCGTAACCGCATTGCCGAGCGCTACAACACGCATCTGGAAAAGCATGTGGAGGCTGTGCCGCAGGTCATTGCCGGCGGGGTGTCCGTCTGGGCGCAATACACGATCGAGCACAGCCGCCGTGAGGCGCTGGCCGTCCATCTCAAATCACGCGGGATTCCGACCGCCGTGTATTATCCGATCCCGATCCACCAGCAGGAACCGTATGCGAAATACCCTGCCGGGCCGGGCGGGCTGCCTGTCACGGAAGAGAAGGCGGGGCGGGTCATTTCGCTGCCCATGCACCCCTATCTGGATGAAGCCACGCAAGACACGATCATCCGGGCCATTCGCGAGTTCTAGCCGGGTTCTGGCCTTTGCGTGGGCACGCTACCTGTTCCCGATGGAGAACAGCGTGACCTGCAGCATAACCGAGCGGCTGGGGCCCAGATTGCCGATATCGTAATTGGTCTGGTCGTAGATGATGCGCACATCGGTGCATTCATCGCGATAGACCAGGCTGACATCCTGTTTGCGTGTGACGCCGCGCTCCAGATCACGCACGCCCGAATAGGCGACAAACCAGTTATCGGTGACGCGGAAATTGGCGCCGAAATTGACCGATTCGCGTACTCGCGTATTGACCGCCGCATCGTCGACCAGCGAGTAGGTTACATTGCCCCTGACGCGCCAGATCGAGACCTGCGAGAAGGCGTCAACCCGGTTGGCCTGGCCGGTATCGCCATCATAGCGGCCGCGCACGCCCGCCTCGAAAAAATTGCCGAAATTGACATCCAGCTGCGCCACCCAGTCGGACTGCTGCTCGTCCAGCCCTGAGCCAGGACCGAAGCTGGCATCGCCATCCAGCCGGAAGCTGCGGCCGACAAACAGCTCGGTGTCGGGCAGGTAGGAGGTTTTGGAGCGGAAGCTGGTGGTCAGGCCCGCATTCAGGCGGGTTCCTTCTTCCCACGCATCATAGCCATTGGCCCGGTTGCGGGCGAACAGGTTGGAGACATCAAGCTCCAGATTGAGGCTGTCCTCGCCCGGAGCGATCTCATCGTCGCCCAGCGCAGTCGAGCTGGCCAGCTGGATACGCGGGGCCAGTATCGTGTCGCCCAGACCGCCCGGCCGCATGAAGGGCCAGGACACGTCCACACCCGCATTGGCCATGGCGCGCGTGAACTCACGCGTCTCCAGGGTGTCACCCCGGCGGTTGGTGCGTGTGAAATGATACGCGTCGCCGCGTGCTGCGGCGTAGGGTGACACGCGAATGCCGCCCGGCAGGGTGAAATTGCGCGACCAGTCTATTTCGCCTGTGGCCCGCGCATAATCATCGCCGATATTGCGTGTCAGATAGATGCCGGAGGCCCTGGCATTGGCAAATCCCGCCCAGCCGGGAAGGGGCAGGCGGTATTCGGCTTCAACCATGGGCGCGATGACCGGCAAGGTGTTGTCATCAACATTTTCCCGGAGCGACTGGAAGCCCATCGCCGTGACATTGACGAAATATTGCCGGGTCCGTCCGCGCACATTGATATCACTTGGCAGGAGGCGGGCATTCAGCCTCGCAAAGTCCGTCTCCTGGTCAACATCGCCCCTGAGCCCGTAGCGCTCCATGTAGAGCGGATCGGATGTCAGTTGCACATTGAAGCGCCAGACCCAGCCGGGGGCTATGCGGAACGAACCGCTGCCGGCTACATGGCCGCGAAGCTGCGAATCGCCAAACGGGCCATCCCGGTCGAACTCCTGCTCATAGGTAGCGCTGCCGCGGATATTGATGGCACCTGACCAGAAGCGCTGACGATACTCATAGCGCATGACCGGATTGTATTCGGTCATCACCATGGGGGTCACAACGATGTCCCGGTGCGGTGACATGACGTGGTAGTAGGGCTGCTGGTAGACAAAGCCGAGCCGGTTGGAGAGGTCCACCGTGGGAATGAGGAAGCCGGAACGGCGCGGCGCTGACGGATCGGCGTGGGCAAATACGGGCGAATAGAAAATCGGCACCCCGAACGCTTCCAGACGGGCGTCGCGGTAATAGATCATTTCCGATTCAGGGTCCTGCACGACCTCGCGGGCGCGGAACCGCCAGGTGGGCGTGCGGCTTCCATCTTCGCAAAGGTCACAGGCGGTATAGTAGGCGCGGTGCAGCGTAATTCCGCCATCAGACCGGCGCACGGCATAGGCCGATGCAGCCCGGCCATTATTGTCCATCAGCATGGCAAAGCCGGTGGCCATCGCCTCCGACCATTCATTGGTCAGCTCGATTTCCTCGGCTGTCTGGGCAGGCAGGTTGCCATCGTGGAGCCGGACATTGCCGCGCGCGATCACGCGGTCTTCGTCAGTGCGGTATTCCACCTCGTCAGCGAACAGCAACCGATCACCCGATTGCACGCTGACTTCGCCGCGCGCGGTGATGATATTGCCGTCGCGGGTCTGCTCGATCTCGATAGCGTCAAGATAGGCCGGGCGCTCGCTGTCCTGCGCGAAGGCAGAGCCAAGGGCCATCAGTCCGGTCAGCAGGGCGGCTGCCGCGCACATTGTCCTGAACGGCAATACCATGCCCTCAACGCTCCACAAGTGTCCCCTCGCGTGACCTTGAACTCCTAACCCATCGGGTCGGAGGCGTCCATGGCCTGTGGCCTGCCGGAAAACCGGACGAAGGCGCTGCTTTCACAAAACGTCATCAAGCGTGATTGCGCGCTGCCTTGCCTAACGCATTGCGGCCTGCCACTAAGCAGGCTCGAAATCAGGGACCAAGGTCTCAAGCGAATCCGGGAGTTGCTGAATGTGCGGCATTGTAGGTGTAGTCGGTCATAACGGGGCGGAGGGCTTCATTCTCGAAGGTCTGCGCAGGCTGGAATACCGTGGCTACGACTCCGCCGGGATCGCTGTCACCGACAGGGGCGGTGCGCTCCACCGGCTGCGCGCGACGGGCAAGGTGCAGGCGCTGGCGGACAAGGTTCCCGCCGGGCTGGGCGGCAGCACGGCCATTGGCCATACGCGCTGGGCAACCCATGGCGCGGCCAGTGATGATAATGCCCACCCGCACAAGGCCGGGCGCGTGCTGGTCGTGCACAACGGCATTATCGAGAACTTCAAGACCCTGCGCGAGGAGCTGTCGGCTGAAGGGCGCAGCTTCACCAGCCAGACCGATACCGAGGTTGTGGCCCATATGATCGACCGCGAAATGCAGGCGGGCAGCGATCCTGTTGCCGCCCTCAAGGCGGTATTGCCCCGCCTTGAAGGCGCGTTTGCGCTGGGCGTAATGATCGAAGACGAGACCGGCTTTATCATGGGCGCGCGCAAGGGCGCGCCGCTCATCGCCGGACTTGGAAGCTCGCAGGGTTATCTGGGTTCTGATCCGCTGGCGCTGTCAGGCCACGCCGAACAGATCATGTTCCTGGATGATGGTGACATGGTGGTGATCCGCCCCGGCAGTATCGACGTGTTCGATGCACACGGGGCCGCTGCAAGCCGCAAGCTGGTGCCTGCCGAGACCAGCCATGTGCTGGCGGAAAAGGGCAATCACCGCCATTTCATGGAAAAGGAAATCCACGAGCAACCCGAAGTCATCGGCCGCACCGTCTCGCACTATGTCGACGCGTTCGAGAACGGCGTGCACGAGATTGCGGGGCTGGATTTCCGCTCCGCCAGCCGCCTCATAATCGTGGGCTGCGGCACGGCGGCCTATGCCGGCGAGATATCCCGCTACTGGTTCGGTTCGCTGGCGCGCCTGGCGGTCGAGGTCGATATCGCGTCGGAGTTCCGCTATCGCGACCCGGTCTTCCTGCCCGGCGATATCGCGCTGTTCATCTCGCAGTCGGGTGAAACGGCCGACACGCTGGAGGCCATGCGCCTTGCCGCTTCTGCGGGCGTGCAGACGCTGGCGCTGGTCAATACCGCCCATTCGACGATAGCGCGCGAGGCGTCCCTCGTCGTGCCGACGCTGGCTGGCCCTGAAATCGGGGTGGCCTCGACCAAGGCATTTACCTGCCAGCTTTCCGCGCTGGCCTGTCTTGCGGTGCTGGCGGGGCGTCATCGCGGGCATCTGGACCGCGCGCAGGAGGCCGGTCATGTGGCCAGCCTTCTGGCCTCGCCCGGCCTGATGGTGAAGGCGCTGGAGCGCGAAGATGAGATCGAGCAGCTCGCTCACGAGATAGCCGGCCATGAGACCGTGCTCTATCTGGGGCGCAACCAGAATTTCCCGCTGGCTCTGGAAGCGGCGCTGAAGCTGAAGGAAATCAGCTATATCCATGCAGAGGGCTATGCGGCGGGAGAGCTCAAACACGGTCCCATCGCCCTGATCGAAGAAGGGCTGCCGGTTATCGTCATCGCGCCGCACGATGCGCTGTTCGACAAGACGCGCTCATCCATCCAGCAGGTAGCCAGCCGCGGCGCGCATGTCATTGCGATCACGGACCCGGAAGGCGCACACGCGCTGGAAGGCGAGGCGGCGCGCATCATCACGCTTCCCAAGGGCGGCCAGCTGACCGATCCGCTCTTGTTCGCCAGTGCGGTGCAGTTGCTTGCCTATCATGTCGCCGTCTACAAGGGGACCGATGTGGACCAGCCGCGAAATCTCGCCAAGTCCGTCACCGTCGAATAGGTCTCCCCACGGAGTATCGAGCATGTCGAAAAAGCCGGTCCGCAAGGCCGTCCTTCCCGTTGCCGGTCTCGGCACGCGCGTTCTGCCCGCCACCAAGGTGATGCCCAAGGAGATGCTGCCCGTCTTTGACCGGCAGGCCATTCACTATGTCGTCGACGAGGCGCGCGCCGCAGGCATCGAGCACTTCGTCTTCGTCACCGGGCGCAACAAGGCCTCGATCGAGGACTATTTCGACACCGCCTATGAGCTGGAAATGACGCTGGAGGCCAAGGGCAAGACGAAGCTGCTCGAAGAGCTGCGCGCCGACCTGCCCGCGCCCGGCGCGTGCAGCTTTGTGCGCCAGCAGGCCCCGCTGGGTCTTGGCCATGCGGTGTGGTGCGCGCGCGACATTATTGGTGATGAACCGTTTGCCGTTCTCCTGCCGGACATGATCATGCGCGCCGAGACGCCCTGCCTTGCCGCGATGGCGCAGGCCCACAAGGTGACGGGCGGCAATATCATCGCGGTGGAAGAAGTGCCGATGGAGGAGGTCAGCTCCTATGGCATTATCGAGCCGGGCCAGCGCAAGGGCGATCTGATCGAGATGCGCGGCATGGTGGAAAAGCCGGCCGTCGCCGATGCCCCCTCCAATCTGATGATTTCAGGGCGCTATATCCTGCAGCCGGAGATTTTCGACGCGCTGGAAGAGCAAAAGCCCGGTGCGGGCGGCGAGATCCAGCTGACCGATGCCATGCTGAAACTCATGGAAACCAGCCCCTTCCACGCCCTGCCCTTTACCGGCGAGACCTTCGATACCGGCTCCAAGACCGGATATTTGCGTGCCGCCGCCGCCTTCGGCCTAGGCGATCCCGAACATGGCGCGGAAGTGCGCCGCATCCTCGAAGCGCTGCTGAAAGGGTAGGACGCGCGCGGACTCTGCAGGGTTCGCAAGCGCGGCCGCGCGACCGCGCGCCCGCAGCGTGAGCGAGGACCGACCGAGCGGATGCGAGGGAGGACAGGAAAATGGTGGGCCCGGAGGGACTCGAACCCCCAACCAAGCGGTTATGAGCCGCCGGCTCTGACCAGTTGAGCTACAGGCCCACCGTGCGGACCTGATAGCGCAGGCTGGCGGGAGGGGGAAGCGCGCGCTTCACGCCATTTTCCCTATCCGCCCCGCTGGCCCGGCCATCGCCGCGCCACCCGCCTGCCTTGCTTTCGCCTTGCGTGCGTGGGGAGATGGAAAGTCGTGATGCAACCCCGGACGACGCCGGATCGTTATCCGGTCCGGGGCGCGGGAGAACCACCCCTGCGCGCGATACGGATTGGAAGCGGAGATTGAAAATGAACCATAGTTCAAATGTTACACAGGCCCGTGTGGCCTTGCGGCGGCGCCTGACGGGCGCGGCTCTGGCCGCCGGCCTGCTGCTGGGCGCGGCGGCGATGATGCCGGTGCCTGCCTTCGCGCAGGCGCAGACAGAAACGCAAGAGGGCCGCCTGTCCCTGTCGGCGCGTGGCGAGGTGCGTATTGCACCGGACATGGCCACGGTTAGCGCAGGCGCGCAGACCCGCGCCGACACGGCAGCCGAGGCGCTGGCCGCCAATGCGCGGGCCATGTCGGGCGTGTTTCAGGCGCTGGAGCGCGCAGGCATTGCCCGGCGTGATATCCAGACCTCCGGCCTGTCGCTCAATGCCGTCTACGCGCCCTATGATTCTTCCGAGCGCGGGCGCGAGCAGCGCATTGTCGGCTATGAGGCCAGCAATACGGTGCGCGTGATCGTGCGCGACATGGACCGGGTCGGCCGTACAATCGATGCGCTGGTGTCCTCCGGGGCCAACCAGTTGCAGGGCGTGAACTTCACCCATTCTGAGCCGGCAGAGGCCCGCGATGAGGCTCGCCGCCGCGCGGTGAACGAGCTCAATCGCCTGCGCGCGCTTTATGCCGACGCTGCCGGTATCTCTACCGGGCGGCTGATCTCGCTGAGCGAGAGCAGCTCCGCTCAGCCTTCGCCGATGATGTATGCCCGCGCGGAGGCCGTCGCGATGGATGCCGGTACCGAAGTGGCACCGGGCGAGATCACGATCTCGGTCAATGTGGATGCGGTCTGGGCCATCCAGCCCTGATAGAAGTGCCTACCAGACAAGGTCCGGGGCCTGCCAGCGCGGGCTCCGGCCGTCCGGCCAGCTGATTTCGCCTGAATTGATGCCGCCGGTGATGAAGAGGCAGTCCAGCCCCTCGCGGTTTGCGCCCGCCAGATCGGTGGCAGGGCCGTCGCCTATTGCCAGGATGCGCGCCTTGGGCGGGGTCTTGCCGGACAGCCCGGCCAGCGCCGCATAGGCCAGCTCATAGATCGGCGCATGGGGCTTGCCGGCATAGAGCGCGGTTCCGCCAAGCGCCTCATAGGCCTCGGCCAGCGCCCCGGCACAATAGAGCAGCCGCCCGCCCGGCCCCTGCACTACTATGTCGGGATTGGCGCAGACCATGGGCAGTCCAAGTGCCGCCGTCTCTTTCAGAAGCCCGGCATAATCCTCCGGCGTCTCGGTGAGATAATCGACCAGACCCGTGCAGGAGATGAGTTTTGCATCCTGCAGGCCGGAAAACCTGAGGCCCGTGCCGGCATAGATCGGATCATCAAAATCAGGCCCCAGCTTGTAGGCCGGTCCGGTGCCAAAGCGCGTCAGCAGGGCGTGCGTGGCGTCGCCGGAGGTCACGGCCGCGTCCCACACGCCATCAGGCGCGCCCATGCCTTTCAGGAAGCGCTCCAGCGAGGGCGCGCGGCGCGGCGAGTTGGAGACCAGGCAGACCTGCCCCCCTTGCTGACGGAAGCGGATAAGCGCCTCCAGCGCGGGGCCGATCAGGCTCTCTCCGTCCCGGATCACGCCCCAGACATCGCACAAAATGGCGTCATACTGACCGGCCAGCGCGCCAAGCCGGGCCGGTGCCGGAGCCTCAGATACCGCCATTACCGCGTCCGCTGGCGCAGGGCGCGGGTCGCAGCGCTGATATCGCCGCGGGCGTTGCCGATAATGCTGGTGATCTCCTCACGCTGGGTCTGGGCGAGCCATACGCCCATCACCTCGGCATCGACAACCTTCATGGCGTCGTCCGTGCTCATCACGCGCCAGTTCACCGGCACATCCTCGCCATTCCCGTTACCGCGCACGATGGAGCGCACGATGAAGTCGCCCGGCGAACGCGTAACCGAGCCGGTCACCTCCAGCGTCTGGCCGGCATAATTGCCCAGCTCGCGCTCATACACATTGATGGCGAACTCGCGGAACACGGCCCGGAATTCCTCCAGCACTGCCTCGTCCGCGCCGCGGCGGTAACGCCCCAGGACGAAATGGGTGATACGTGGCACATCGGCCAGCACGTCAATCCGGTCGCGGAAATTGCGTTTGAGTGTTTCCTCGTCCAGCTCGCCGTCGTTGAAGGCTTGCAGGGCGTTGATGACTTCCTGCGCTTCACGCTGAACGAAGGCTTCTGCCTCATCGGCGCTTTGCGCATGCGAAGGCTGGGCGAGGATGAGCAGCGCGAAGGCCGCAGCAAGGCTGACGGCGGCAAGTTTGAATATCTGGAGCATGTTTCCTGTCCTGGTGGCTGACATGGCTCCCATCACGTCAGTCGAAGTCCGGCAGATCGTCGAAATCCTCTCCGCGTCCCAGAGCGGCGCCCCGGTTCTGCCGGTAAACCGAGCGCAGCTGAACATAGGGATCAATCGCACTACGTTCCAGACTCCGGAACGTTTCATCCAGCTGCAGGCGCACATCCAGGGCGTAAATGCCCCGATACACCCAGATGGCGTCGGTTTCGCGAATATCTTCAATCCAGTAGGCCGGGTGCGGATAGCGGTCCACGAAGCGACCTGCCGTGTCGCGCACGCTCGACGGGCCGAGCAGGGGCAGAACCATATACGGTCCGCTGTCCACGCCCCAATGGCCGAGCGTCAGGCCGAAATCGGTCTCGCGGCGGGGAATGTTTGCCTCGCTGGCGACATCAAACAGGCCGCCAACGCCGACGATCGTGTTCAGGCCAAAGCGGCTGGCGGTCGCGAAGGCATCACCCGGACAACCCTGCAGCAGCAGGTTTGCGAGAACGACAGGTTCATTGAGGTTACGAAGAACATTGCGCACGCCGCGCCGTCCGGTGCGCGGTACCGCGCCGCGATAGGCATAGGTCACCGGCGCAATGACGGCCCGGTCAGCGGCAATGTTGAAGTCGAATACAGCCCTGTTCAGAGGCTCGAACGGATCGTTGGCCTCCAGAGATTGCGGCCGCGTCGTACACGCAGCCAGCGCCAGGCCAGCCAGAACAACAAGTCCGGTCATGCATGCAGCACGCATGGTGCAATATCCCCAATACCGCTCAGTCCGGCCCCGCAGCCGTCCTCTCATCATGGTCAAGTAGGTGATACGCGGCAATTCCCAAGATGGACTTGTGTCTTTGGCATTGAAGCCATCCGGATAATCGCATAAAGATATCTTTATGTAGTTGTTTGCGATGCGAGGCGGCACCATGCCCGATGGGCGCACCCTGCCGGTCCGGCCCGGCCCGGCCATATCCTTTGAGTTCTTCCCGCCCAAGAGTGAGGCGATGGAGGAGCGGCTGTGGGACTCCATCTCACGGCTGGCACCGCTCGACCCGCTCTATGTGTCGGTGACATACGGGGCGGGCGGCTCGACGCGTGACCGCACGCACCGCACGGTGCGCCGTATCGTGGAGGAGACGGCTCTCAAACCCGCAGCCCATCTGACCTGTGTGGATGCGCGCTGCGAGGAGGTTGATGATGTCATCCGCGATTACTGGGCGGCGGGTGTGCGCCATATCGTGGCGCTGCGCGGTGATCCGCCCAGCGGCGTAGGTGATCGCTATGAGCCTTGCGAGGGCGGCTATGCCAATGCGGCCGAGCTGACGGCGGGCATACGAAAGCTCGGTGACTTCGAAGTCTCGGTCGGCTGCTATCCGGAAAAGCACCCCGAAAGCGCGAGCTTTGACCACGATATCGATCTGTTGAAAGCCAAGATCGACAATGGGGCGACGCGGGCCATCACCCAGTTCTTCTTCGATGCGGATGTGTATTTCCGCTATGTCGACAGGGTGCGCAAGGCGGGCATCGATATCCCCATCGTGCCGGGCATTATGATGCAAGCCAATTTCGAAGGTCTGGTCCGTATGGCGGGCCTGTGCGGGGCGACCATCCCGGCGCGCCTGTTTGACCTGTTCGACGGGCTGGAAAGCGATCCGGGGACGCGTGAGTTGCTGACCGCCAATGTGGTGGCCGATCTGTGCCACGACCTGTCGGACAATGGCGTGGACCAGTTCCACTTCTACACCCTGAACCGGGCCGAGCTGGCGCTGGCGACCTGCCGGCTGCTGGGTGTGCGCCCGGTGGAAATGGCGGCCTGATCATGAGTTTTGACCGGAAATCGCGCCTTGAGGCGCTCGAGGCTGAATCGCAAAAGCGCATCCTGGTGCTGGACGGTGCGATGGGTACGATGATCCAGCGCCTGAAACCATCGGAAGAAGATTACCGGGGCGAGCGCTTTGCCGATTGGGACAAGGCGCTCAAGGGCAATAACGACCTTCTGAACCTCACAAAGCCCGATGCGATCCGCGATATCCACGTGGCTTATTTCGAGGCCGGTGCGGACCTGATCGAGACCAATACCTTCTCGGCCACGACCATCGCGCAGGCCGATTACGAGATGGAGGAGCTTGCCGCCGAGATCGCCCGCGAAGGTGCACGTTTGGCCCGCGAAGCTGCCGATCACGTGGAGGCCGAAACCGGGACGCCGCGCGCGGTGGCGGGCGCTATCGGCCCGACCAACAAGACGCTCTCCATCTCGCCTTCGGTGGAGGATCCGGGTTTCCGTGATGTCACCTTCGACGCGGTGCGGGAGGCTTATGCCGAGCAGACGCTGGCCATGGCCGAGTTTGTCGACTTCATCCTGATCGAGACCATTTTCGACACGCTGAACGCCAAGGCGGCGATCAAGGCCGTGCTGGATCTGCGCAATGAAGGAAAGCTGGACCCTGCCATCCCGCTCATGCTGTCGGGCACCATCACCGATGCATCGGGCCGCACCCTGTCAGGCCAGACGACCGAAGCTTTCTGGAACTCGGTGCGCCATGCCCGGCCCTGGGCGGTGGGGCTGAACTGCGCGCTGGGCGCCAAGCAGCTGCGCCCCTATGTGGCCGAGATGAGCCGCGTCGCAAACACGCGCGTGCTCGCCTATCCCAATGCGGGGCTTCCCAACGCCTTTGGCGAGTATGACGAGACGCCGGACGAAACGGCCGCCTATATCGCCGACTGGTCGAAAACCGGCCTTGTGAACATTGTCGGCGGATGCTGCGGCACGACGCCCGACCATATCGCCGCCATCGCGAAGGCGGCGTTTGCGGGCAAGCCGCGCGCTCTGCCGGAGCGCCCACGCGCCATGCGCCTGTCCGGTCTCGAGCCGTTTGAGTTGGCATCGTGACTGATGCCCGGACACCCCCAACCGCCGCTCGGTGGCGGCTGATCTCATCGAGGTCGGTGACCTGCAGGAGCGTGACGCCGCCTGGGCGGCATTTCTTGCACTTCGCGGTTCAGGCTGGCGTTTTGACAAGGAAGGTCAGTTTGACCGGGAAGCGTTGCACTCCCGGGAGGCTCCGAAGTGGTAATCCACCCCTTTGCTGACGGCGCGATGTCCGAACGAGCAGAAGCGGCTCTTGCCCGCATGGAGACTCACTAACTTATGACCGATATGCCTGCCCAATCCCGTGCCGTCTTTGTAAACGTTGGTGAGCGCACCAACGTCACCGGCTCTGCGCGCTTCCGCAAGCTGATCAAGGAGGGCGATTACGCGGCCGCCCTTGATGTCGCGCGCCAGCAGGTCGAGGCCGGGGCGCAGGTGATCGACATCAACATGGATGAGGGTCTGCTCGATTCAAAGCAGGCCATGATCACCTTCCTCAATCTGATCGCCACCGAGCCGGATATTGCCCGCGTGCCGATCATGATCGACAGCTCCAAATGGGAGGTGATCGAGGCGGGCCTGAAATGCGTGCAGGGCAAGGCCATCGTCAATTCCATCTCGCTGAAAGAGGGCGAGGAGAGCTTCCGGCAGCAAGCACAAGCCTGCCTGGCCTATGGCGCCGCCGTGGTCGTGATGGCGTTTGACGAGGACGGTCAGGCCGACACCAAGGAGCGCAAGGTCGAGATCTGCGAGCGCGCCTATCACATCCTTGTTGATGAGCTGGGCTTCCCGCCTGAGGACATCATTTTCGATCCCAATATCTTCGCCGTGGCGACGGGGATTGAGGAGCATAATGACTATGCCGTCGCCTTCATCGAAGCGACGCGCGAGATCAGGAAACGCCTGCCGGGCGTGCACGTCTCCGGCGGTGTGTCCAACATCTCGTTTTCCTTCCGTGGCAATGAGCCGGTGCGTCAGGCCATGCACTCGGTGTTTCTCTATCACGCCATCAAGGCGGGCATGGATATGGGCATCGTCAATGCCGGCCAGCTGGAGATTTATGACGAGATCGAACCCAAGCTGCGCGAGCTGGTCGAGGACGTGATTCTCAATCGCCGCGACGATGCCACAGAGCGCCTTCTGGAGGCCGCTGAAGCCTATCGCGATACCGGAGAGGCCGAAGAGAAGGCCGCCGCCGAATGGCGCTCCTTGCCCGTTGCAGAGCGTTTAAAGCACGCTCTCGTAAAGGGGCTTGATGAGTTCGTGGTGGAAGACACCGAAGAGGCCCGTCAGGCCGCCGAGCGCCCGCTCCACGTCATTGAAGGCCCGCTCATGGACGGGATGAATGTGGTGGGGGACCTGTTTGGCGAGGGCAAGATGTTCCTGCCGCAGGTGGTGAAATCGGCACGCGTGATGAAGAAGGCCGTCGCCCACCTCTTTCCCTATATGGAGGCCGAGCGCGAGGCGGCAGGGCTGGACAAGCAGTCCAACGGCCTTGTCATCATGGCGACGGTGAAGGGCGATGTGCACGATATTGGCAAGAATATCGTCGGCGTCGTGCTGCAGTGTAACGGCTATGACGTGGTTGATCTGGGCGTCATGGTGGCGCCGGAGAAAATCCTTGAGGCCGCGCGCGAGCACAAGGCCGACATTATCGGCCTGTCAGGGCTGATTACCCCATCGCTCGACGAGATGGTGTTTCTGGCGAGCGAGATGGAGCGCGAGGGCTTTGACATCCCGCTCCTGATTGGCGGGGCGACGACCAGCCCGGCCCATACGGCCGTGAAGATCGAGCCGGCCTACCACAAGGCGCCGGTCATCCATGTGCATGATGCCAGCCGGGCGGTGGGCGTCGTTTCCAAACTGCTCTCTGATACCCAGCGCCAACCCTATTGGGAAGAGATACAGGCCAATTACGCCCGTATCCGCGAGACCCGCGCGCGCACAGCTGGTAATCGCCGCCGCGTGACGCTGGCCGATGCGCGCGAACGCGCCTTTGACGCCGATGCCACTGGCCACCAGCCCGTCAAACCGCTGCAGCCGGGCCTGACCACGATTGATGATGTGCGTCTGGCCGATCTGGTGCCGTACATAGACTGGACGCCCTTCTTCTTCAGCTGGGAGATGAAGGGGACGTATCCGGCCATCTTTGATGATCCCAACAGGGGCGAGGCCGCGCGCGCTCTCTTTGATGATGCGCAATTAATGCTGAAACAGATGGTCGAAGGCGACTGGCTCAAGCCCAAGGGCGTTGTCGGCCTGTGGCCTGCCCGGCGTGAGGGCGACGATATTGCCGTCTTCGCGGATGAGGCTTGCAGCGCCCGCCTTGGCAAATTCTACGGCCTGCGCCAGCAGGCAGAGAAGGATGGCGACAAGCCGTATCTCTCCATCTTCGATTTTGTTCGCAGCGATGTGACCGACTGGGTAGGCGGATTTGCCGTTACCTCTGGTGATGCCGAGGACGAGATCGCCGAGCGCTTCAAGAAGGCCAATGACGATTATTCAGCGATCATGTTCCAGTCGCTGGCCGACCGCTTTGCCGAAGCCTTCGCCGAATACCTCCATGAGCGGGTGCGCAAGGAAATCTGGGGTTATGCGGCGGACGAGCAGCTTTCTACCGTTGATCTCATCAAGGAAGCCTATGCCGGCATCCGCCCGGCGCCGGGTTATCCCGCCCAACCTGACCACACCGAGAAAGACCTGCTCTTCAAACTGCTCGAAGCGCCCGAACGCACCGGTATCAGGCTGACAGAGAGCCGGGCCATGTACCCGGCAGCCTCCGTCTCAGGGCTTTATCTGGCACATCCTGACAGCGTCTATTTCGCCGTCGGGCGCATCATGCGCGATCAGGTCGAAGACTATGCGCAGCGCAAGGGCTGGAGCGTGGAGGAGGCTGAAAAGGCCCTCGCTCCTGTTCTTGGCTATGAGCCGGACGCATCTCGGCTGGAGGAAGCCGACGCTGCGGCTTGAGAGCCACAAGCCCTGCACGCCGGATCGCGGGCCAGCTTAACTGTGCGCAATGCCCCTGAGAGGCCGTCCACGATCTGCACCCGGCCAATCAGCGGCTCGCCAGCTCCGGTGATGAGCTTGATCGTTTCGAGCGCCATTAGCGTGCCGGCAATGCCGGTGATCGCCCCGACAATGCCGGTGACCGCGCAGCTTTCCGCGTCGGGGGGAATATCCGGCACCAGACAGCGATAGCAGGGCGCGTGCGGCCCCAGATGCGGGGCGAAGGTGGAGACCTGCCCGTCCCAGCGCCCGACCGCACCCGATATCAGCGGAGTACGCGCGGCGATGGCCGCGTCATTGACCGCAAAGCGCGTCGCAAAATCATCGCAGCCATCCAGCACCAGATCGGCACCTTCAACGAGGGCGGGCAGATTGCTGGCATCGGCCAGCAGGCGGTGGGTTTCAATGCTGACCGCCGGGTCCAACGCGTGCAGCGCATCCTTCGCGGCGTCCACCTTCGGGCGGTCAATATCGCTCGTGCGGAAGAGCACCTGCCGCTGGAGATTGTCGAGGCTCACCGTGTCGGGATCGACAAGTGTGATCTGGCCAATCCCGGCGGCGGCCAGATAGAGCGCCGCCGGTGCGCCCAGCCCGCCAGCCCCGATCATCACCACTTTCGCGGCGCCGAGGCGTGCCTGACCGGGGCCGCCGATTTCCTTTAGGAGGATGTGGCGGGCATGACGGTCGATATCGGTCTTGCGCACCTTCACGCATCCTTTCAGGCAGGGTTCATCACGGCCATAGCACGCTTGGCTCGAAACGGTCCAAGGGAGGTGTCTCATGGCACAGGGGAATGTACGGCGGAATTCACGGCCACGCCTGATGGTGGCGGCGGCACTGGGTCTGATACTGACGGCGTGTGCGACGCAGGAAGGCTATCGCCAGCAGGCGGCGCTGCATCTGGGCCAGTCAGCCGACATGCTGATCGTGGAGCGTGGCTCTCCGGTGGCGCGCGATTATCTCAGCGATGGCTCGGAGGTGTGGACCTATTTCGTGGCCGAGCAGCGCCATGATCCGGGCGGCTACACCACCATTCCGCGCGAGCGCCGGATTATCTGGACAGACCGGCATGGCAATGAACACGTCCGCATCGAGCAGTATGACGAAACGGTCTACACCCCGCCGCGCAGCTGGATGGTAGAGTGCGAGACCCGGTTCGTGGTCAGCCCGGAGGGGATTGTGCGTGATTTCCGCTTTGAAGGGGATGCCTGCCGCGCGCCAGAGCTCAGCTGATACCCGCAAGGGCCGCAGCAAGGTGTGAATAGGCCGGTATTGGCCACTGGCGGCAGGGGGCAAACCGCGTCAGCCTGCCAGGATGACCGACACCCCCGCCAAATCCCCCGCCTCGGCCGATCTTGACGGCCCGGTACTCGACTATCTGGTCAATGGCGGCTCCCATGTCTTCCTGACCGGGCGGGCCGGGACCGGCAAGACCACGCTGACGCGCGCCGTGCTGGAGCGTCTGGGGCCGACGGCAGCTGTGCTGGCACCCACTGGCGTTGCCGCCATGCAGGCGGGCGGGCAGACCCTGCACGCTTTTTTCCGCCTGCCGCCGCGCCTTGTGGAGCCCTCCGATATTCGCCGCCTGCGCAATGCGCGCGCGGTGAAGGCGCTCAAAACCCTAGTCATTGACGAGATTTCCATGGTGCGCGCCGACATGATGTGGGCGATTGATGCCAGCCTGCGCCTCAACCGGGAAAGCTCGGAGCCCTTTGGCGGGGTGCGCATGATCGTGGTGGGCGATCTCTCCCAGCTCCCTCCTGTCGTGCGCGATGAAGAGGCCGGTTATCTGGAGATGGCCTATGGCGGGCCGTTCTTCTTTCACCCGCCCGCGTTTCGTGACGCCGGATTTTCCATGCTGGAACTGACCAAGGTTCACCGTCAGGCAGACCCGGATTTCGTGCAGATACTCAATGCCGTGCGCACCGGCGAGCTGACGCGCGAGGAGGGCGCTGTCCTCAATACCCGTGTCACCGGCCGGTCAGGGCTGGAAGCCAGCGCGACCCATGTCGTGCTGACGCCCACGAACGAAGCGGCCTTCCGCATCAATGCGCAGCGCCTTGATGCCCTGCCGGGCAAGCCGGAGCTGATCGAGGGCAAGACGAGCGGCCAGTTCGATCAGCGCATCATGCCGACCGATGATCCGCTGATCCTGAAACGCGGTGCGCGCGTCATGCTCTTGCGGAATGATCCGGGCGGGCGCTGGGTCAACGGATCACTTGGAGAAGTCGTCGGCTTTGCCGAAGCTGGCGTGATGGTGAAAATCGGCGATGAGGTCCACCGCATCGAACCGGTGCAGTGGGACCGCCACGCCTATAGCTATGATGCGGCGGCAAAGGCGCTGAAGAAGGAAACCGTTGGCAGCTTCACCCAGATGCCGCTGCGGCTCGCCTGGGCGATGACCATTCACAAGGCGCAAGGATTGACGCTGGACCGGGTCTATCTCGATCTGCCGGGCCGCCTTTTTGCGCATGGCCAAGCCTATGTCGCCCTGTCGCGTGCGCGTACGCTGGATGGGATGGAGCTGTCACGCCCCTTGCGCCCGTCCGACATCATTGTCGACCAGCGCATATTCGATGTGAAAAGCTATTGCGATCCTGCGCCAGCCGCGCTGTCAGCCTAAACGCCTGTCGAGCCAAAGCCGCCTGCGCCGCGCTGTGTTTCGTCCAGCGTGTCAGCCGGTACCAGCTCGGCCTGAACCACGGGCGCGACAATCATCTGGGCGATGCGCTCGCCCCGGCGCACCACGAACGGTTCGCGGCCATGATTGATGAGGTTCACGCGGATCTCGCCGCGATAATCGGCATCGATTGTGCCGGGCGTGTTCACGCAGGAAATGGCGAACTTTGCGGCCAGGCCGGAGCGGGGCCGCACCTGCGCCTCATAGCCTTCGGGCAGGGCAATCGCGAGACCCGTCGGGATAAGCTGCCACTCACCCGGCTGCAGGGTGACCGGCGCGTCTTCGGGCAGCGCGGCGGGCAAATCCATGCCTGCCGATCCCGGTGTCTGGTAGCGGGGAAGGTCCAGGCCCGCAAAATGCTCCAGCGCCTTGATGCGCACCTGAACCATGAAAGAATCCCCCGCCGGAAGCTGCTATTGCGGGTTTTCTTCCATCCAGCGTTCCATTTCGTCAATGCCGTCGTCAAAGCCTTCGACAGCAGAGATGATCGCCGAGCGCTCCGCGTCATCAATCGATCCCATCATGATGCTGATGGAGTAATTGCCTTCTTCGATGCCCATGCTGAGAACGGTCGGGTCATCGGCCGTGCCGGCACGGATCATCAGCGGCAGGCCCGTCAACAGGACCTTGAAGTCGTTGCGGGCCGGCACAACACTGTCCCGGTCGCACAGGATGGCGCCCGTTCCTTCAGGCAAAGGCGGCAATTGCAGCGGGCCGGGCCGGGCGGTGGCCTCCTGCACGGAGAAACCTTCGATAACTGTTGGCTGGGCGCCGGCCTCCCCCGGAATGGCGAAGCAATTGGCGAGCGCAGGCGCGCCCAGCGCAAAGCTCGCAATAAGGGCGGCACCGCTGGCGAACAAAGTCTTCATGGAGAAACTCCTGATAGCAGCCGCGGACGGAGACATCCAATCCATCGGCCAGAACGCCCCGGAGCCTAGCGCTGCATAGGCATGCGTAACAAGGCCATCACTGAATTGCCCAGTTTTGCCGCAATATCTGCCTTGGATGCGCGCGGTAGAACTTCCGTTCCGTTGCGCGAAACAATCAGCGCCGCATTCTCGGCCCCGCCCATCGCATCGCCCGACACGTCATTGGCGATGATGAGATCGCAGCCCTTGCGCTCCAACTTGGCGCGCGCGAGTGCTTCGAGCGCATCCGGATCGGTTGCCGTTTCTGCAGCAAACCCGACGACCACGCGTGGGCGGCGATCCCCGTCCAGGCTTGCGACACTTTTCAATATGTCAGGGTTTTCAAAGAGCTGCAGGCTCGCAAAGCCCGCCTTGTCGGTTTTCATCTTGCTGGCATGGCGGCTGGCCGGGCGCCAGTCGGCCACGGCGGCAACGCCGATATAGGCGTCCGCCGGAAGGGCGGCCATCACGGCGTCGTGCATCTCCAGCGCGGTCTGAACCCTGACCAGATCGATGCCCTCAGGTGGCGCGATACTGACCGGCCCTGAGACCAGCGTCACGCGTGCGCCGCGCGCCGCCAAGGCTGCGGCCAGCGCATAGCCCTGCCGCCCTGAAGAATGGTTGGAAAGGAAGCGTACCGGATCAATCGGCTCGATTGTCGGCCCGGCCGTGACGATGATGTGCGGTGTAATCATGCGTTCAGGAGGCTGAGTGCCGCCTCCGCGATGCGCATCGGCTCGGCCATACGGCCCGGCCCGAACTCTCCACACGCCATCTCGCCTTCGTCCGGCCCGACAAAGGTTATCCCACGGCTTTTCAGCGTGGCGAGATTGGCCTGTGTCGCGGCATGCTCCCACATGCGCACGTTCATGGCAGGGGCCATCAGGACGGGCTTGTCGGTGGCCAGCAGCGCGGTGGAGGCCAGATCATCGCACAACCCGTGTGCGGCCTTGGCCATGATGTTGGCGGTGGCGGGCGCAACGACGATCAGCTCTGCCGAGCGTGACAGCTCGATATGGCCCATCTCGGTCTCGTCCGTGAGGGAAAAGAGATTGTCATAGGCTTTCTCGCCCGACAGCGCGGCGACACTCATCGGCGTCACGAACTGCTTGGCGGCATCGGTGAGGATGCAGCTGACGCCCACCTCGCGCCGCTTCAGCTCGCGGATCAGCTCCAGCGATTTGTAGGCGGCGATACCGCCGGAAATGATGAGAAGGATGCGCCGGGTCATGTCGTCTCCGCGAGCTGTGCGACACGCAATTGGATCAATGCCGCCCTACCGGACAAAGCGGGGGTCTTCAACGCCCAGGCGCCTGCCCCAGTCGGCGAGAGTGTGCTCGTCGAGTGTGCCGGCGGCAAGGGACCGAAAGGTTTCAGCCAGGTCTGCCTGCGTTGTATCCATCCTTACGCCGTTCAGAAACAAGGTAATCAGGAAGGCGGTAGCTGCGGCCCGCTTGTTGCCATCAACAAAGGGATGGTTGCGCGCTATGCCGTTTGCAAGGCTGGCGGCCACGGCGAATACATCCTCGGACCCGTCGGCATAGGCCATCAGGTTCTCCGGCCGGGCAAAGGCGGACTGCAGCAGGCCCTCATCGCGCAGCTGCAGGGGGGTGCCGCCGCTTTCGGCGAGCACTTCCCCCATAACCGCGAGATAGCCTGCATAATCGGGCAGGCGCACGCTCATCGCGCCAGCGCCTCAAGCGCAAAACGGTATTGGGCCATTGCTTCACGGCCTGCTTCCACCGTGTCGTCATAAGCGCCGCCTGCGGCGCGGATGATGACACGTCCCGGTTCGGCGATGACCGCCACCGGGTGGTCAGGCGAAAAGCCCGCTGCATCCAGCGCGGCCCGCGACAGCGTTACGCCATAGCTATTGCCGGTCTTGCGCAGCTTGCGTGTCTCGTTCACCGGCGCATCCGCTGACTGAGCCGTTTCGTGATCAAAGGGATGTCCGGGCCGTTCGCGCATCATGCACCTCCACCCCTATATAAGCACATGCGTGCTTACATTGCAAGGCGACCTGTCAGGGCAAGGGTGAGCAGCACGGCGAGGCTGGCGGCTGCCACGGCGATGGCCGCACCGGTCACCCAGGCATGCCGGGCGGGCTGGGCCAGATCATCAGGCGCGTTCATGCGCTCGGCGGCTTCGGTCAGGCGCTCCAGTGTGACGGGCAGGGCAACCAGGCTGGTATGCAGGCGTTCCAGATCGCGGAAGATATCACGCACGCGCCCTTCCGGCCCCAGCTCGCGGCGCATGAAGCGCTCTACGGCAGGCGCGGATGCCTCCCACATGTCATGGGCGGGGGTGAGGGTGCGGCACACGCCCTCCACCTGCACCATGGTCTTCTGCAGGAGGATGAGCTGGGGCTGAAGGTGCATGTCGAACAGCTCGGTCACTTCAAAGAGCTGCAGGAGCACGCGTGACATCGGCACCTCGTCGGCGCGCTTGCCGAAGATCGGCTCGGCAACCGAACGCAGCGCAGCGGAGAAGTCCGCGCGCGCATGATGAGACGGCACATAACCGGCATCGAAATGGGCATCGGCGGCGCGGTCATAATCGCGGGTGAGGAAGCCATGGAGGATGCGCGCCAGATAGCGCCGCTCCGGGCCTTCCAGCCGTCCCACGATGCCAAAATCGACCGCCCACAGCTTGCCATCACGGCCCACGAACAGATTGCCGGCATGCATGTCGGCGTGAAACGCGCCGCGCTCCAGCGCGCAGGTCAGGAAGGCATCGGTGATGTCGGAGGCGAGCTTGATCCGGTCGATACCGGCGGCGTCAACGGCGTCGATATCGGTCAGCGGGATGGCGTCGATCCATTCGGTGGTCAGCACGCGCTTGGCGGTCAGCGGCCAGATCACTTCGGGGATGTGGAGGTTCTGCGCGGCGACAGCGGCTTCCATCAGCTCGCTTGCACCAGCGGCCTCCATGCGCAGATCCAGCTCCAGCACCAGCGAACGGGCGACCGTCTCCACAAAGGCGCGCGGTTCCAGCCTGCGCGAGGCCGGGAAGAAGCGCACGGCGAGCCCTGCGCCCATGCGCAGCACGGCAATATCCTTGTGGATGCGCTGATCGATACCGGGACGCAGCACTTTTACCGCGACGGTTTGGCCATCATGTGTGACCGCCTTGTGGACCTGAGCGATGGAGGCGGCTGCTGCGGGCGGGCCAAATTCGGCAAACAGCGTCTCTACCGGCGCTTCCAGCTCGGCTTCAACCACCTTGCGGGCCTCGGCATCGGGGAAGGGGTCCATCCGGTCCTGCAGGCGCGACAGGCCGCGCGCGAAATGCACGCCGACCACATCCGCTCTGGTGGCCAGTACCTGACCCAGCTTCACATAGGATGGACCGAGTTCTTCCAGCGCGCGTGCCAGCCGCTCGCCGGGATTGTCCGCCCGTCCGCGAATGGCCACGAGGCGCGCCACCCGCCCCGCCAGACGCGCAGGCGCCGGGAAGACGGCCTGATATTCCACCGGGAACATGGCGTCGTGACGCGCCAGCGTCCACGCCGCGCGGATAAGCCGGAAGAAGGTGAAGACAGGTCCAAACATCACGCCGCGAGGTTTAGGGGGCAAAGCCCGGTTTGGCGAGGGGGCGCATGTGCGGCGCTTTTACCGTCAACCTACCCGCCAGCCGGTGTGCAGGGCTGCGATGCCGCCGGACAGGTTCGTCACCTTCACTTCTCCAAAGCCTGCCTCGCGCAGCTCGGCGGCGAAGGCTTCCTGATGGGGAAAGCGGCGGATGGATTCGACGAGATACTGATAGCTGTCGCGATCCTTGGCGATGAGGGCGCCCAGTTCGGGGATCGCCTTGAATGACCACAGATCATAGATGTTCGCGATTGAACGCGTGACCGGCCGGGAGAACTCCAGGCACAGGAAACGCCCGCCGGGCTTCAATACCCGGTGCATCTCGCGCAGCGCCTGCATGCGGTCGGTCACATTGCGGATGCCAAAACCGATCATCACGCAGTCGGCGCTTTTATCGTCAAAGGGCAGGCATTCGGCGTTGGCGACGGCCCATTCGATGCCATCTGCCTGGCCGCGCCTGATGCCTGCACGCAGCATTTCCTCATTGATATCGGCGACGATGGCGGTGGCGGGTGTCTCGCCGGGACGTTTCGAGCGCTCGATGAAGGCGCGGGCCAGATCGCCCGTTCCGCCCGCCACATCGATCAGGCGCTCGCCGGGCTTTGGCCTTGCGCGGGTGATGGTGATGTCCTTCCAGACCCGGTGAATGCCAAGGCTCATCACATCGTTCATCAGGTCATAGCGGCGCGCGGAGCGGTCGAACACGCCGCGCACAAGGCCCTGCTTTTCCTCGCGCGGCACTTCGCGGAAGCCGAAGGATGTGGTGTTGGTATCGTTCATGGGTCTAAGCCTAGCCTTGGCCACTGAAAGCCGCCAGTGCGGCGAAACGCGCCGCTCAGTAGAGCCGCACGCAGTCCGGCCCGGCCTCGCCGTCTATGGCGTAGCGTGCGGTGGCACCGCCATCGTCAAACCATGTCTGCCCGTCCGCGCTTTCATGGCGCAGCACGCCTTCGGCTTCGCCCGCCATGGCCGGGCCAAGCGGGTATTCGGTGTCTTCCACCGAGAGCGTGGCGCCCTCTGGCGTGCGGTCAAGGATCACCAGACCGTCTACGCACAGGAATATCGCTTCCTCGGCCTCCACCACGGGTGTTTCGTCCGCCGCAGCAGGCAGGCTGGTATCGAATGGGTCCAGAGGTATCTCGCCCGCATTGATCCGGGCACGGCGGACATCCACCGGAATGGCGGCGCTCAGCCAGCGCAGCTCACCATCCCAGGCCAGTGCCGCACGCACCGCATAGCTCGAAGCGTCGTCAAGCCGGGCCGGATCGATTGTCAGGCTCACTTCCAGCGGCAGGTCGGCACCGTCCAGCACAGCGCTAGCTTCTGCCACCGCCCCACCATCTCCGCTTGCCGGTATCAGCTCCACCAGCACGGCCGTCCCGTCGGGCAGGCGCACGGGCTCGCCGATGCTCAAGGTGGCGGTCAGCGTGCGCGGCGCGGTCTCGTCAAACGGCGAGCAGGCAGCGGCCAGAAGCAGGCCAAGCGTGATAATGGCGGCATATACTCGGATCATGGCGGGCCTTCATGTGATACTGGCCCTCGCCTTAGCACAGCGTGTGGCCACATTCTAAGCTGCAAGACGCATCACTTTAGAGAACGAGGCCATACCATGCCCGAACTGCCAGAGGTGGAGACCGTGCGCCGGGGACTCATTCCGGCCATGGAAGGGCGGCGCATCCTGTCCGCGCAGGTGAACCGGGCCGATCTGCGCTTTGCCTTCCCGGAGCGTATGGCAGAGCGCCTTACGGCGGTGCAGGTGGAACGGCTCGACCGGCGGGCGAAATATCTGCTCGCGCGGCTGGGATCAGGTGAAACCCTGCTCATGCATCTGGGCATGTCGGGCCGGTTCTCGATTACCGCAGATGACATGGCGCGCCAGCCGGGCGATTTTGTCTATGCGGCGCCCGCCAATCCCGCCCACGATCATGTCGTGCTGGAGATGGAGGGCGGGGTGAGGGTCACCTATAATGATCCGCGCCGTTTCGGCTTCATGGCGCTGTTTGATACCGCGCAGGAGGCGCAGAACCCCTATCTGGCCCAGCTGGGGCCGGAGCCGGACTCAAATCAGTTTTCCGGCCCTCATCTGGCAGCAGCGCTCAAAGGGCGGCGCTCGCCCATCAAGACCGCATTGCTGGACCAGCGCGTCGTGGCGGGGCTGGGCAATATCTATGTGTGCGAGGCACTCTGGCGCGCGCGCATCAGCCCCAGGCGGCTGGCCCATACCATTGTCGGCAAGCGCGCTGACGCGCTGGCGGTAGCCGTGCGTAATGTCATCGCTGAAGCCATCGATGCAGGCGGGTCTACACTACGCGATTATGCGGGCGCAGACGGCGCGCTGGGTTATTTTCAGCACCGCTTTGATGCCTATGGCCGGGAGGGCGAGCCATGCCGTGGCAGTTCGGCCAGCGGTGTGTGTGCAAAGCTGATATCGCGCATCGTGCAGCAGGGCCGCTCGACTTTTTTCTGTCCCGATTGCCAGCGATGATCGCGAACGTCACTCGCGGTCTGGTGGTGGCACCCCGGCGCGGTCCATGATGGTCACGCCAACATGAAGCTGGAAGGTCTTATCTATGCTGAAGAATGTTATCAGGAATGCGGGCTTTGCGGTGCTGGGCCTGCTCGCCGGGACAGGTCTTTTATCTCCTGAGCACAGCCACGCCACCGACTATGCCACCATTGAGGCGTCTCCGGCCCTGTGGACCATCGAGGCTGATGGCGCGACGGTTCATCTGCTGGGTACCTTCCACCTGCTGCCTGATGCCCTGAACTGGCGGTCTGATGCCGTGAACGCGGCCTTTGACGAGGCCGATACGCTCTGGCTTGAAGCCGATGTGCTCAGCGCGGAGGCGCAGGCGCAGATGCAGGCGCTGATCCCGCAGCTTGGCCTGAACCCGCAAGGTGTCACTCTCTCCTCGCTTCTCGGTCCCGATACATATGCCGCGTTCGAGGCGCAAACGGCCGAGCTTGGTGTTCCGGCGGGCAATTTCGAGCCGGTGCAGCCCTGGCTCGCCGGGATCACGCTGGGTGCCATGCAGCTTCAGTCCTTCGGGTTCAACCCGGCGATGGGCGTGGAGGCTGTCCTGAGCGCGCAGGCAAACGCGCAAGGCAAATCCATCGGCTATCTGGAAACGGCTGAAGGCCAGCTGCGTATTCTCGCCGATCTGCCGATGGACATCCAGATCGAGTGGTTGCGGGTGAGCCTGGACGAGATGGGGGATCTGCGCGGTGAGCTGGACCGGATGGTGACGGCCTGGGCCACCGGGGACATGGACATGCTCGACTCCCAGGTGAACGGCTCGATCCGTGATGCCAGCCCGGAGCTGTATGAAGCCCTGATGGTGAACCGCAATCACGACTGGGTGCCTCATATCGAGGCGATGCTTGCCGCGGGCGGCACGCATTTTGTCGCCGTGGGTGCAGGCCATATGCCCGGTGATGACGGGGTCGTCGCATTACTGCAGGCACAAGGTCATACGGTCACCCGGCGCTAACCCCGTCCCATCAATATGCAGATATCGCCCGCCCCAGGGTGTCGACCCCGGGGCGCGCTTCCTGTATGGAGGCCGCCGCATCGGACTTCGCGCACGCTGCAGACAGCGCGTCATCCTCAAGGAGTGCTCAAGATGGCCTACAAGACGATCCAGACCAAAACCGAAGGCCGGGTAGGCGTCATCACGTTTGACCGCCCCGCCGCGCTCAATGCGCTTTGCGACGAGCTGACCACGGAGCTGGCGGCGGCGCTGGAAGCTTTCGAGGCGGACGAGGATATTGGCTGTGTGGTTCTGACGGGCTCTGCCAAGGCGTTTGCAGCCGGCGCTGATATCAAGGAATTGCAGGATCGCGATTTCGTCTCGCTCTACATGCACGACCCCTTCGCCAAGAGCTGGGAGTCGGTGGCGCGTTTCCGCAAGCCGATTATCGCCGCCGTGGCAGGCTATGCGCTGGGTGGCGGCTGCGAGATCGCCATGATGTGCGATTTCATCATCGCTGCAGAGAACGCCAAGTTTGGCCAGCCGGAAATCAATCTGGGCGTGATGCCTGGCGCAGGCGGTACGCAGCGCCTGCCGCGAGCCGTCGGCAAGTCCAAGGCCATGGATCTGTGCCTTACGGGGCGCATGATGAATGCCGAGGAAGCAGAGCGCGCCGGGCTCGTCTCGCGCATCGTGCCGGCTGAAGACCTTCTCGATACGGTGATGGAAGCGGCCGAGACCATTGGTGCCAAATCCCTGCCGATCGCCATGATGACGAAAGAGGCGGTCAACATGGCCTATGAGATGGGCCTGACCGAGGGCATCCGCTTTGAGCGGCGCGTCTTCCAGTCCCAGTTTGCCACCGAAGACCAGAAGGAAGGCATGGCCGCCTTTGCCAGCAAGCGCGCCGCGCACTTCCGTCACCGCTGATTTAGCGCGCTGCGCGGTTGACGCGGGCGGGGCGCACAGGTATACGCCGCGCCTCACTTCGCTGATCGCTTGCCTTTGACGAGGCGCGGCGCGAAAGTGAGAGCAATAGGTTTCAACGACTGTTTCAGGCCCCTGGAGTATCCATGGCGAATACGAGTTCGGCGAAGAAAATGGTGCGCAAGATTGCGCGCCGTACCGCCATCAACAAAACCCGCCGTTCACGCATGCGCACCTTCGTGAAGAAGGTGGAGCTGGCCATCGCGGCCGGCAACCAGGCCGAGGCCCGCGACGCACTGCGCGCGGCCGAGTCTGAAGTGATGAGCGCGGTTTCCAAGGGCGTCATCCACAAGAATACCGGCTCGCGGAAGGTTTCGCGCCTTTCGGCCCGCGTCAAATCGATGACAGCTTAATAAAAACTCGTCCTTAGCCGGACAAGTTCAAGGCGTGCCTGCAGGGGTTCTGCAGGCACGCTTTTTTATTATTTCTCTGTTCAGAGAACCGCCGGAATCGCCTGTTCTGCAAGGCGTTCGCACAAGCCTTCCAGCTGTAATTTTCTCCGGTCCTGATGGCGGCAAACCCGTCCCGGCAGGAACGCCTGCGGAACGTAAACCGCAGCTGAATTTTTTTTCACTGCGCAACGTCCAGCGCAATCAGGGAAATCTCCTTGTCAAGCGCCGAATCGCTCCGGAATCACGGTTAATGATGTTGATTCCCGGCGCGCTCTGGCTAACCTGTGTGAACCGACGCGACTGATCTCCATACGGACCAAGAGCGGGCTTCGGGGGTGAGCACATGGCTTGCCACCGGCTGGAGAAGTCTTGTCTGAAATCAAAGATTTAGCTGCGGCGTTTGATCCGCAGTTCACCGGTTTGAGGTTGGGGACTA